>JBDRCM010000024.1:0-41943 GCA_043821725.1 bacterium
GCCAAGAGCACAGGGTATCAGGTCAAAAGGCATAATGTCTGCGACTCTACCCCGTGGCAAGACCACGGGGTATTTTACCTGCGCTCGCTCGGAAATGAAAACAAGTTTTCATTTCTCTCACTTCGCTTGGTAATAAATTATTTTTTTTCAACAACTGTGCTCTCTTTTTGGCTTGGCTTGCCATGTCTATTTTTGAAAAAAACTCTTAATTTATCTATCGCGCTCATGGTTATTTTTGTGTCATCAAGCTCAATCGGGTTGTGGGTTCTGCTTGTTTCATCCTCATCACTGGCATTTGGCGCTGTTTCCGGACTTAACACGCTTGGAGGAGTATAGTTATCCTTGTAAATTACATCCTCCTCTGATCGTGATGTCTTTTCTTCTTCACCTCGGCCTGTTGGAGTAAATAACAATAGTTCTTGATCTTTGTCTCCTGTCTCTTTTACAACATCTTCATCTGTCATGCTATTTGTTCCAGCAAGATTTGGATTCCAAAAGGTATCATGAGCTTCATCATTATTTTGTTCTTTGGGCATGGGATGATTTTCAGTACTCATAAGCTATTTTCTTAAATTTATCTCTTCTTTAATATATCTTATAAACTCGTCTTTGTCCATTGAAAGCTGATCGTCCTGTGCGCGAACCCTTATTGTCCATTTTCCGCCTTCCAATTCCCTGTCCCCAACCACTATAATATATGGTATTTTCTTTTTAGCGGCTTTTCTTACTTTGTTGCCAACTGTTTCATCAGCAGGATCAACATCAACGCGTATCCTATGCTCCATAAACAATTCATTTGCCAATTCATTGGCTTTATCAACATGCTTTTCTGAAACAGGTATTAAGCGGGCTTGCGTTGGAGCCAGCCAAGTTGGAAAAGATCCTGCATAATGTTCAATCAGCAGGCCAATAAAACGCTCAAAAGAACCAAATAATGCTCTGTGTAGCATATATGGCCTTTGCTTTTCTCCTTTTTCATTTGTATAAACCATATCAAACCTTTCCGGCAAATTAAAATCAAACTGTAAAGTGGAGCACTGCCATTCACGGTTTAAGCAATCCCTGATTTTAAAATCAAGCTTTGGACCGTAAAAAACAGCTCCGCCAACATCTTTCTGAAAATTCAACTTCTTTTTTAGAGCGATTTTTTCCAGCACTTTTTCCGTAAAATTCCAACCTTCATTAGTACCTGCATATTTGTTGTCTTGAGGATCGCGAATTGAAAGAAAAACATCAATATCATCTATTTTAAATCCGAATGATTCATAAATAAACAATATAAAATCAATTACTTTTTCCAATTCTTCCTCAACTTGATCGGGCCTGCAAATAATATGGGCATCATCCTGCGTGAATCCACGTACCCTTACCAAGCCGGAAAGCTCGCCTTTTTTTTCATACCGATAAACCGTTCCACACTCTGCCCAGCGATATGGTAAATCACGATAAGAATGCGGGCTGTCCTTGTATATCCGAACATGAAAAGGGCAATTCATTGGCTTGAGCAAATATTGCTCTGATTCTTTTGCCTTTTCCAAATTTTGGCTTTCTTTTAATGTCTGCCCGACTTCCAAAACCGGATACATACTTTCATTGTAAAATCCCCAATGTCCTGATGTCTCCCACAAATGCCTGTTTCCAATATGCGGACTGCGAACAAGCTTGTATCCGTTTAAAAGATGACTTTCATACCAAAATTCTTCAATTACGCGCCAAAGCATTGCTCCGTCAGGATGCCATAAAGGCAACCCAAGTCCTACCATTTCATCAACATGGTATAAATCAAGCTCTTTGCCTAAACGGCGATGATCTCTTTTTTTTGCTTCTTCCTGCAAAACCAAATATTCATCCAATTCGGATTTGCTATTAAAAGCAATACCATAAATACGAGTGAGCATTTTGTTTTTTTCATCTCCTTTCCAGTAAGCCCCTGCTATTTTTGTCAGCTTGAACGCGTTTGCATCTATTTCAGAGCTGTTTTTTACATGAGGCCCTTTACATAAATTGTCATACCAGTCGGACTTGTAAAAACTAACTGATTTTTCGTCGGCTTCTTGCAGTTCTTGAATAAGCTCGGCCTTGTATAGATCGTTTTTATAAAAATCAAGCGCTGGTTTAAAATCCATGCTATGTTGGACAAAGTCAATCTTCTGCTTGATTATTTCTTTAATGCGTTTTTCCAACTTAGGCAAAATCTCGTCTGAAATAGTCATTCCTTCAGGCAAATCATAATCCTGATAAAAACCATCTTCAATAGTCGGCCCGACTCCAAGTCCGGTTTTAGGATAAAACTCTAAAACAGCCATGCTCATTAAATGAGATAAAGAATGGCGAATTTTCTCCATTTGCTCATTATTTTCATTTTCCATAGATTTTTTTAGTAATTTTTTAAGTAAAATTAGTATAACATAATGAATTATCCTTGACAACTCTCTCTCTCTCTGCTATCGTGAAATTGTTAATTCTAAATTCAAACAGACAAAAAGGAGGATTACTTGAAGTGCAAACACTGTGATAACGAAATGGAAGGTCCACATGGAGCTGGAATCGCCATGGGAGATTCCAACGACGGCGAAGAGGGCGTCTGTATAGGCTGCGTAACAGTAAAAGGGCTCGATCTGAACGATCCTCCGCCCGCCAAAGACGCCAAAAAAGAGGAGGTGGCTGGCTGAAAGAAGCACTTCATTAAAAAAGGGCTCTGACACACGTCAGGCCCTTATATTTTTTAAACGCTATTTAACATTTTTAACCACTACCTTTATTTTTTCATTAACGCTTGGAGAAGTTCGCATCCATGTTGGCGAAAATTTTACGTCAACTCCCACGACATGGCTTAGCCCCATTACATATCTTTCTATTTCATCTTTGCTTTTTCCAAAAAAATTAACCGCGGCCAGTTTGGAAGCATTAGCGTCAAGAGTTACCAACACATCTTGATAAACCGATAAACGGGCGCTCTTATAATCCGGACTGATATTACTCAAGCTTACCTGTGGCTGGCTTTGCATTGAAAGAATTTTTTCGCTGTCAGTGTCTATTTTTGAACTTATTTCACGGCTGATAAGCGACTGCAGTTCGTTTTGATCATAATAAACAGTGAGAATCGTACTGGTTCCGCTTACTGTGAAACCGTCAATCTCATCTCCTATTTTTTTATCAGAACTCAATTGCTGATTGCCTATACTCACCACTTTTTCTCTATTATTCAAACTGATTGGCGCGCTTGAAGAGCTGGATGAAAACTGCTTTTTCAATTCAGCCAGATAGTTGATCTCGGCCGCGTCAAGATCATCACTTGTTAAAAATCCAACTTTTCTTACTCCTCCTGAAAACGCTTCCGTGCTTTTGGCATATATTAACTTTTGCTTGGCGTTATTAAGACCTGGTATGGTAAATGAACTCGGGCCAATGTCTCCGCTTCCACCCAGCTGGTCAGCATATACTTGCGCCTTGACTGAACCATGAGCAGGCACATTGGCTCTTTCAGACAAGCGAAACAGCACACCATCATCAGTAAGCAAACGAGTTGTTTTCACCAGTGGCTGACCAATCCCTGAATCATTTATTAAAATAACCTCTCCAACGGCAGTTCCCTCAACAATTTTACTTCCGCTTGGATAAAATTTCTTGGACCAAGCATATTCAGTGCTGGATATTGAGCCGCTGATTCCGGATATCAAACCGGTTCCGGACACTGAACCAACTTCAACTGAAATATTTATATTTTTATTGTCGCTTTTAGCTGCAATCAGAATCGTCGCTTTTTTGGCAGTGAAAAAAATAACAATAGCCAAAAGGGCAATTGTCAGAAATAGAAAAGTAATAGCGATTGTTTTGTAAAAACGCACCGGCGGTTCTGGCGACATTTTAGTGCTTATGCGTCTCGTTATCATAGAAATTTGGTAATTTAGCTTTTTTATTATATCACATTTTGCAATAGACCCAAAATTGCCTAAAGTGAACAAAGACAATTTTCATCTAATTAATAATATTTTTTAATATTTTTCTACTCCGTCACTCTAAACACCTCATGAACGGAAGTTATCTTGTCCAATGCCTTTAAAATCCCGTCTTGAACCATAGTAACCATTCCATTTGATATTGCCAAATCTTCCAGAGCATATTCGGAAACCTGCCCGCTTAAAATATTTTCTTCAATTTCCTTGTTCACAATCATTATCTCATAAATTCCTATTCTTCCTTTGTATCCAAGACCACTGCACTGCTCGCATCCACTCCCTTTATAAAACAGCATATTATCAATATCAACTTTTTCTTTTTCATCCTTCGGCATTTTATCCAAAATGTCCTTTATTCTCTTCAATAATTCATCGTCAATTTTGTCTTGAACAACGCAATTTGGACAAATTTTCCTCACAAGCCGCTGTCCGATTATTGAATTAAGCGCTGGCGACAACAAAAATGATTTTACGCCCATTGATAAAAATCGCGGAATGGCGCCTGCCGCATTATTAGTATGAATTGTTGATAACATAAGATGACCTGTAAGAGCGGCCTGTATTGATATTTCAGCTGTTTCCAAGTCCCGTATTTCACCAACCATACAAATATCAGGATCTTGGCGGAGTAATGATCGAAGCCCCTTTGCGAATGTATAGCCGCGCTCAATATCCACCTGGCTTTGGTTTATGCCTTCTGTTCTAATTTCAACGGGATCCTCCAAAGTTATTATCTTAACTCCGGGCTTATTTAATAAATTAAGGATTGAGTACATTGTTGTGGTTTTTCCTGAACCAGTAGGACCTGTGGTGATTATCATTCCATTAGGCCTTTCAATTTCGCGCTTTAGCCGGACATAAGCTGAATCGCGCAAACCAAGCTGGTCAAAACCAACCCTCTCAGCCCCGCTGTAAAGAATTCTCATTACCACGCTCTCGCCGAAAACAGTTGGCATGGTTGAAACACGAATATCCAAACTCTGTTTTTCCATTTTTAAACTCACTCTTCCGTCTTGCGGGCGATCGGTTATGTTTATTTTCAACATTGCCAATAGCTTAATACGCGAGACGAATTTTTTCCACTGATCTCTTGGAAGGTTTGCCACATCATGCAAAACTCCGTCAATCCTATAGCGTACAACTATTCCGCTTTCTTCAGCTTCAACATGCACGTCTGAAGCTCGCACTTTCAAAGCCGCGGCAGTCATTAAAGTTAATATGTCAGTAATGGAAACATTGGCAAAATGGGCGGATAAATCCCTGAAATCTGTTATTTCAGACTGGTATTTCAGCAAGTCCTTTTCGCTGATAATAATATCCTTGCTGATTGGTTTTACTATCGGAAGATTTTTATACAAAGAAATCACCTTTTGAAAACTGTTTTCTGAAATCAAGTACGTGGCAACATGGGCGTGCTTTCTCTCGCCTATTTGAAAAGCCAGCTCTTCAATATTTTTATTAAAATCAACGCATCCGATACGCACCTCTTCAGGAGTATAAAAAAAACAAACTGCTTTTTTTTCTCTTGCTTGTTCTTCGCTTATTGTTCTCAACGCCTCACTGCTTACTGGAAAAGAAGCCAGATCAATATGTGGCAAGCCGATTTTAGCGGCGCTATTTATTACTTCTATTTCCTTTGCGCTTAAATCCATTTGATTGATCTTGTCTTTGAATTTGGAAGTTGCGCTTTCTTTGTCTTGCTTTGCGCTTTGATCGTCTTCATCTTTCAAAAGAGATTGTATTGTTGGAAAATCCGACATAATTATTCACTGTAATTAGAAGCCCACTTATACTGCGGCTTGTTGCAGGGGTTTATTTTTTGAACATTTTTCGCGCGTAATGCACAAGCCGGCTGATTACGCCCTCTTTGTGCATTTTTACAAATAGATAAATCCATGCTCCTGTATTAAAGACGTTATAAACAGAGCCGACAACAACAATAAGCAGAAGCCATAATATTATTCCGCACACAAATCCAAAAATTGCAAGAGGCGTAAGATTCAAAACGGCCGCAACTATCCAGATAACAACAACTGGCAAAAAAGCTATTAATAGAGAACAAACCGCAACAATGAACAAAAGCAGGTTCAAGAACATCATTATAATGCCCACTTCAAGGGAAACCAAAACATGATCGCTTAACAATCTAAAAGCGCGGCCTATGGAATCTACAACATTGAACTTGCCGATTATTGCATAGCCAAGAGAATAAACATACACAATTGAAACAAATATATAGGCAAGCAAAATCAAACCAATAAGCAGGCCAAAAACATAATTCAGTGAAGAATTTAGGTTTATGTCGGATATTCTTAATAACACGATTGTTATGCCAACCAAAAAAACCAACGTAAGCTTGTAAAGCACGTTTATTCCAAACACCTGCCAGAATCTCTGCACGCCTTTATGCCATGCTTTTGACAAATCAGTAAACTTCTTTTTTTCAAAATTAGCCGCCAGATAATATACAAGAGCGGATTGGGCTGATATTGCAACAAATACCACACCGACAAAAATTATCAGCATGATTACTCCGAGCCAGACAAATCCCATAATATTCTTCCAGCTAAAATCCGCAAAAGACGTCAGAACATCAGTACCGGCCCAAGACAAAGATGTTACTGTGCCATGCTTGCATAAAAACCAAACACGTGAAAAAAAGCTACTCAATCCGAACTGACCCAACAAAGCGGCAAGCAGTCCCAAGACCCACAATGATTTATGCTTCCATGCGATTGACCATGAATTGGTAATGGCATTTTCATAAGTTGGCTCTTTCATATTACAATTATTAAAAAATTATGACTAAAATTAAGCATTGCGCTTCATTTATTATTATAGCATAAAAAAACCCCTCAAGCGAGGGGTTTACTTTTTAATCTGGCTTTTTATGGCGTCTGAATATATGTTGGCTGAACATAAATGCTTCCGGCCGGGTTATCAAAATAATTAAAGGCAATCCTGGCGGCAAACCAAGTAATGGAATAAGCTGATAAAATAATGATCAGCCCTATTACCGCGCGCTTAAGCAATTTTTTTGACTTTTCTATTTGCTCTTCATTGCCTCCGGCAGTCATCCATAAAAATCCGGCGTAAATTGTAAGCACAAAAAATATTACGCCCAAAGTGCTCAAAATAACCTTTATACCCAGCGATACTGTGATTCGCGGGTCAACTGCCTTTCCATATCCTGCTCCTTTTTGGCCGGCAGCTGCTTTCAACTGCGCATCAACTTGAGATCCAAGGCCTTGTGTTTGAGCTGGTGTAGTTCCATTTGCGGCATTTGCCATACCAACCGCGCCAACAAACAATAAAATCATTGTTATTATAATGGCTGATTTGATTGTTATTGTAGAGCATTTAAACATAAAAAATAATTTTTACCAAAAATTATTCCAAAACTGTCCTGCGGCTTCATGAAAAGTCGTGCCTGCCTCAACCCAATTATTGTTGGATCCGCCAGCTCCTCCGGCAGAACTTCCGGATGAACCAATTACAAATATAGCGCTCAAAACAAAGACCGTAATGCTGTATGATGTCACAACAATTATTAAACCGATGAGGGAGGTGCGAAAAATCTTTATTGCTTTTTCAACGCTTTCCTCTTTTCCGCCTGCTGTCATCCACAATAAACCGGCATAAACTGTAAGGGCTAAAAATACTGTGCCGACCATGGCTAAAACGCTTTTAATTATTTTGCCAACGGTCTGAGATAAAGTTGTGTCAGTAACAGCTGTATCAAAACCGGCTGTCTGTCCGACCAATGGTATAAATTCATTAATATTTGGAGCCGCATTAGCGCAAACTGCCAAAGCAAATAAAAATACAACCATTATGCTTGCAACTGTTATTTTGGTTGTTGTTATTTTCATATTTTTTGCTTATGGTTTTTTGGTTGCTGTCGCTGGAGTTTGCGTTGGCGTTGTTTGAGCCGCACCCATTCTTGTAGTTACAAAATATGTAATGGCATAAGCAGACATTACAATAAAAAGACCCACTATGCTCGCCTTGATTATTTTTACGGCTTTTTCAACCTGCTCTTCCTTGCCTTGGGCTGTCATCCATAAAATCCCAGAGTAGACCATTAAAACAAGAAAAATCGTTCCAACCAAAGAAAGAGCTGTCTTGATTATTGAACCCACAGCAGTATCCAATGAGGAAAAGCTTCCACTTTGCACGCCTGTTTGCTTAGTTGCTGTCTGAAGATTTCCCAAAGCATCATTCAAATTTGCCGCTGAAACCGCAAAAGGGCTTAATGCTATTAAAAACGCAATTGTTAATATAATTTTTTTCATAAAAACAAATTAAGGGTCGTGAGATTGATCATTATCATCACAACATATTTGATTAGTTGCACATGTTTTGCTTAAATTAGTAATTTCAGTGCCTTGGCAAGAAGTTCTGCAGGTTAATTTAGTGCCGGTGCACGTATAAGTACTTCCAGTCCCGCTGTTATTAACTATATTTGTAAAAATAAATCTGGAAATTGCATAAGCTGACAATACAATCAGCAGGCCGATGATTGCAGCTTCCAACATTTCCTTTGCTTTTTCCACTTTTTCAGAAGAGCCCATTGCAGTCATCCATTTTATGCCTGCGTAAAGAATGAGCAAAAAGAAAATAACTCCCAATAAAGACAAACCAACTCCAATAATACTGCCTATCAAGGCTCTTGGCTCGCTTTTGCTTATCGCTAAGCTGTTAAGCCCAGCTTGATTGGCCGCTCGATGCAGGCCATAATCATCTTTTGTTGTTGCAGGCACCCCAGTACTTCCGGCTGTTGTTGCTGGTACGGAAAATGCCAAAGAAGGCGTTAATGCAAAAGCGCAAACCAGCCATATTAAAATTATTTTTTTAAAATTCATATATTGTTTTTACATTGCTACTTGTGGCAGGATAAACGTGAAATTTTCTGATTGTTCCGGAGTCAAGTTTATTTTTTTCCACCAACCGGAGGCGGAATCGGACTTACTGCTTTTGGAGGCAAAGGCAGTTTTACATTTACAGGACTAATGCCATGCGTTGCGTTTACTGCGCTTTGCAAAATCCAAGATGTAATTGCAAATGATGACAATATAATTATTAATCCGATAATTGCGCCTTTTAACCATGCTTTGGCGCTTGTTACTCTTTCCTCATTTCCGCCGGCAGTCATCCAAATATAACCGGCATACATTATTATTACAACCAATACTATTCCAAGCAAGCCAAGTAAATATCTTACAATGCTTATAACAGACCAGCGCAAATCCTGTTCTGAAAGACCGGTATATGAACCGTATCCAATTCCAATGCTGTTTGGATTTAGCCCTTGGGCTGTTGCCGGCGTTAATATCAGCGGTAAAATTAAGAAAAGAAAAGAAAAAACCATTATCACGCATGCTGTTTGTTTCTTGCGTTTAAAAATCATAATTGCTTTTTCTCTTTCTTTCTCAATTAATGCGCGCTTCAACAAAATTAATCCTCGGCAGAGGATTTCGCGCGCGAATCCTCTGCCGGATTATTTTCTTTATTAATCTTAACCTGTAGTTGTAGCTGTCACAAGCTCCTTTATCACCCACGATGCCAATGCATAAGCTGACAATATGATGGCAAGCCCGATTACGCCTGAGAAAATCCATTTTTTGGCTTTACCAACCTGCTCTTCGTTTCCACCGGCTGTCATCCAGGTGAAGCCACCGATCAAAATGATAACTACAGCTATAATGCCGAGCAACCCCAAAGCCACTCTGATAATGCTGGCAACTGTTTCACGTATATCTCTGTTGCCAAGTCCTGCGGCTTCAGCATAAGTAACGCCAAGCGAATTGGATGTAACATAATTAATGGCCGCTGATGCTTCGCCAACCGGCAAAACCGGCAGAACCAACATACACATTACAGAAAAAATCACTAATGCTTTTATCTTATTCATAGTTTCACCCCCTTTCTTGTATAAAATATATTCATAATCAATTTGATATAATTATACCACTTTTATGAAATAATTCAATGGCGTAATTAATTTGCGCTTTAATCGTATCCTAACCGCCGACATAAGAAAATACGCCTCTCATCATCATATAGCTGGCAAACACCAACAAAAGTCCAACTGCAGCCCACATCATTGTTTGGGTTCCTGCTTTTATTTTTTCCGGATTTCCAACTGATATAAGCCATGAATTAGCTCCCCAGAAAAAAACAAACAATGCAACAGCGCCAATAACTCCGAGCACGCCTTTTATTGCAATTCCAATTAAAGTCGGCATGTCTGTTGTATCAACCTTTAATGGATTTTCAAGCTTGCATGTTACTTTTCCTGTTTTATCATCAGTTGTGCATCCGCTTGCAACAGCGCTCTTGCCTGCCGGAACAGTTTCTGCAAAACAAACTTCAAGTTGGCTTAACAATATTGTCATAAAAAATATGACAATAAAGCTGGCTTGGATCGCAATATCAAGTGTCTTTTTTTTATGTGATGTTGTTGAATTAATCATAATATTATTTTTATACGGCAACAAAGTTCATAACGAGCTTAGTAATGGTATAACTTGCCAAAGCCGCAATGGTGCCCAAAGTCGTCCAAACAAGAATTTTTCCAGCTTGCGCGCGCTTTTCCGCATTTCCACCTGCAATCATCCACATTGTGCCTGCATAAACATAAAGAGCCATTACAATTGAGCCGATTAAATATGTAAGAAACTTAATTACAGTGCCTATTAATTGAACAGGATCTGTAAATCCAGCTGGGTTAAGGGCAGAAGCTGCTTTTTTTAATTCCGCTATTTTATCTGTTTTCGGAGCTTCCGGAGCTTTAAGTACTGAAGGAGGCAACGTACCTTTACTTGTTCCGGGTGCCAATTTTCTATCGGCACACGTAATTTTTGCGAAAGTACAGCTTTTAGTAAGACTTTTGCATGATGATTCATAGGATGCTTCGACATCCCAGCAAGAATTATCATCCAAACAATAACACGAGTATTCAGTTGCAGCGTCTGCCTTTGAAGTAAAAAAAATTAATGATCCGGTTATTATTAAACATACCAATAATATTTGTTTGTAAATATCCATAATTTAACGTTAAGTTAACTTCAAGCAATTATTATTTTACTGCCGGTGTTATTGCCGGAACTGTAATTTGATATTGGCTTTTTATGGGCACAATCTTTTCGCCAATAAAGCGTACAAGCATATACGCGCTAAAAGCGATAGCCAGTCCGATAAAAGCTGACATTAAAATTTGAAATCCCTTTTTTACCCTTTCTGAATTGCCCTGTGAAATAATAAGCATTATTCCGCCATAAATAAAAAACACCAATGCAAGAGCTCCGATTATGCTGAATAAATATTTTCCAACGCCAATTGCGGCAATTAAAAAAACGCTAATGTCCCTGCAATTATCAAGATTGGTACAATCAGGAATAAAGCTTGCAAGGCCTGATGTACCCATCATTCCGGCAGGGGCTCCAACAGGAACGGCTGCGGTTCCTGCAGAATGCCCTGATGGAACAAGTTGTATTAATGTACCTGGCACCAGTTTAGCATTTTTGCAGGTTACTTTTGCAAATATGCAGGATGTATCTGCTACACATGTTGCCTTGTAATTTTCATCTGCGTCAAAACATGTCATCATTTTGGCGCAATAACACGAATATTCAGTTGCGGCATTTGCCTTTGGCAAAAACAAAAACAGTGAGCCCGCCATTATTAAGCACATTAATAATATTTTTTTATGAATAGCCATAATATTATAATGTCTGATTTATTCTTGCCGCCGCTCTATTTATAATTTCCTGTTGCCAACGATCCTGCGCGTAATTGTCAGGCGGAGTTTGCAGCCATTCCTTTATCATGTCGGCAAGCGCGCCTTTTGCGTCCGGATAATTTTTTCCCCTATACCAACTGTCAGCAGATAAAACCTGCGAGCTGAATGCTGATAAATTGTTTTGTCCGCTTTGCTCTGTAATATATGCTCGCAAAGCCGTTGGCCTGCCTGTTAAATCAAGGTATTTTTTTGTAGCAGATGAATGAGCAAGATAATTCACAAGCCCCCATGCTTCTTGCTGATGATTTGATTTATTTAAAACGCTTTGTACCCAGTAATTTGCCACATTAACAGACAGATCGCTGTTAAGCTGGAGCAAAGGCATTAATCTCACATTCAACTGCGGAGAAAGGGCTTTAATTTTCTTGGCGTCAGAACTGTAGCCAAAATAAAAAGCTGTTTTTCCTCTTACAAACTCATCTAATGAAATCCCCATCTTATCATTCCAGCTGTATGTGTCGCGGTTTGAATTTGCAAAATCAGTATAAAAATTCATTACTGACACAACCGGATTGACTCCACTGCCATAACTTTTGTATTGATCAAATGTCGCGTAGCCATTCTTATCAACAAACTCTATACCGCTCTGCTTAAACAGAGCAAAAATAAGATCATCAAAACCCAATATATTTTGTGCAAGCCCCAAAGCTGCACCTGATTGGACTATTTCTCCCTCTGAATCATATTTATTCAATTTTTTAACAGCTGTCTGAAATTCAGACCAATTTTTCGGCGCTTCAGGAACGCCGGCTCTATCCAATAAATCCTTATTATAATAAATCGCCATTACATCAAGCGACAAAGGCAAACCATAAATATTATTACCATAAACAACGTCCTTTTTTACTGCCTGCACGTATTCACTGTCAATATTTGAAACTGACGGCATTATCTGGTTGTTTATTGTGACGATTGTGTCTGTGCCTAATTTTTTCTTTATTACCTGCACTGTGGCGTCATCCACGCTTGTTGGCATAACTGCCAATTTTGAGCGATAAGCAGACATTAGACGGTTTGGAACAGACACAATATCAGGCCCTTTGTCTTCAGCCAATGCCTCAACCAACCGCGAATACAGCTCATCTTCCCTTAGCTGTCTTACAGTAACGTTCAGATATGAGCGCGGACCAACATATTCATCAATTAACGCGCGGATGGCATCAACATCATCAAGCACTGTCCAATATTCCAATTCAACCGGAGCTATTGCCTGCTTTTCAACAGTTGACAAACCTTTGCAACCAAAACCTGTTGACATTAGAATAGCAATTACAGTAATTAAGGAAAAAAATTTTCTTAAATTCATAGCGATATTATACTTGATTTTGCTTTAAAATGAAAGAACAGATCTGCATATGTGCGAAATACGAAAGTTACGAAAAATGAATAATAGGTTTAAATAGTTTTACGTATCTCTCGCAGTTGAGGAAGCCCACATTCCCAGCTGGGGATCTTCACTTTAAACTCAATGATCGCAAATATTTTTTTACCTGCTTGTTTACTTCTTTGTCCTTAAGAGCCAAATCAATATTGGCACGCAAATACCCAAACTTGGAGCCGGTATCATAATATTCGCCTTGTATTTGGCAAGCGTAAACCGGCCTTTTTTTCAACAGCTTAAATATGGCGTCAACAAGCCAAAGCTCCCCTCCCTTGCCCAATTTTGTTTTTTCCAACACGCCAAAAATGTCAGGCGTTAAAATAAATCCGCCTAAAGATGCTAAGCGCGAAGGCGCTTTACTTGGCCCGGGTTTTTCAACAATCCTTTTTACTTGAAAAACATTCTTCTCCACCAGCAATCCATCTATTATTCCGTATTTGTTTGTTCCTTCATTGTCTGTCTTATAAGCCGTAAGCACAGGATCGCCATATTTGTTAAACACATCAATCAACTGTTGCAAATGAGGTTTGTTCGGGCAAACAAAAAATTCATCTCCCCACATTACTGCAAATGGCTGATCTCCTATGACATGTTTGGCTGATAAAATCGGACTGCCATTTCCATACGGACCCTTCTGCCTTATGAAAGTGAAATTAGCCATATCAGCTATTTTTTTCACGCGCTCTGCAATATCCTTTTTGCCCTGCTTTTTAAGCATATTGATTAATTCGTAATTCGGGCTAAAATGATCTTCAACAGCTCTTTTGCCAGGTCCTGTCACCAAAATAATGTCTGTAATTCCGCTTTTAACAGCGCCTTCAACTACATACTGAATGATTGGCTTGTCCAAAACAGTCATCATTTCTTTTGGTTGGGCTTTTGTGGCAGGTAAAAATCTGGTACCCAAACCTGCTACCGGAATTACAAGTTTTTTTATCTTTTGATTCATAAGTTGGATTTATTATTGACCCGCGAATTTAATACCACATGCCCAAGCCGGCCAAACAATCTGATTAAAATTGTTTTTTTTATTATATCAAATCAATCCACTAAAATCAATCCTTAATTGGTGTACTCAATCTCCTCCCAAGAAATCAAATTATATTCACTGCCAACCGGAAAACCTGGAGGCGGGCCATAAGTTAAGTTGGCATCATAAGTTGAATTGGTATTCTCATAGCCGGATATTGTTGTTCCCCCGCCACCTCCGCATCCTCCATCAACCCAGCTCCATGTCCAAATCTGATTGGTAATTACAGCGCCATACACTGTAATGCTGTTTTTTGTATTGTATGAATAATAATATCTTTGGCAAGCGCCATTCTGCGCCAATAGTGCGGCGTCAATGTTTAGATTATTGGGTGAATTGCGAGGTATTAAAATATCATCAGGCGAAATTAATCCTAAAACATGATTGCCGTCTTTTGCTAAATAATTAATATTGTCATTTATAATAATTGATTTACCACTTTTAATACCAAGCGTCGCCCTTCCATTTACAGTGCCGTCAACCCAAACATCATCTTCAATGTATATAAATCCATTTGCAGGCATATCATAGACATATTCAGTGCCTGTTTCACCGCTCTTATCTGTACAATCATAACGCCAGCCGTCATAAGTGCTATATCCCCAATATGAAGTACAAGAGGAAACCTTTTTTATTCTTATCTTAGCGTCCGATCCGAAACGAACTCTCCATCCTTTTTTGCCTGAACTGCTAATATAAATTCCATTATCTATTGCAGATTGTTTTATTGCGGCCAGATCAGCTGTAATGCCTGCAAAATCCTGATGAGGAAGAGGATAATCCCAATACTGCTGAGGCCCTCCTATCCCCCAAACGCCATTATGCACAGCCGGCGGATCACAGCAATGGCCAGGTTGGCATGTGTATGTTTCTTTAGCGCTTGTGATTGGGGCGTCTCCAATGCCGTCAAAACGGATACCGCCATTTGCATGTAGTTTGCCGTGCGTTGTTTCAGTATTGCCTATCCAAACATCAGTATTTGTTAAAAAAGCATAGTCAGTCATTGCCGGAAAGCCAACCCGTATTTTTATTATGCGCCTGCTGTTTTCTTGACCTATTACCCAGCCGGTTGAGCTTACAACCACAACTGACGAGCCCAAAAGAGGCGACGTTATTTGAAGAGAATAAAAACCCACAATATTGCCGTCTTTATCTTTATATTCATGCACATAAGGGCCTGTTGAACTAGCTCCTTGGCCGTCATAATAATCATCATTGTCATGAGCCAAATGCCAGCGATAGTAGTTTGCACCTGCTTCAGCTATTTGAAACGCCATTTCCCTGTTGTGCTTATAAACAGAAGCCCGGTTTTCAAGCATTGCATACCCAGATACTCCTCCGATTATTATTGTAAAGCTTATTGCGCCGAAAACCATGACAAACAAAAGCAAATTACCGCGCTGGTCTTGTTTAAATTTGCCAAGGAATTTTACAAAATTTATCATAAAAATTTTTCAGCGATTGAACAGGTGGCTTAATTGAACCCGCATCCAAATGGATTAATCAAGCCGTATTAATTGTCTTTTAAACTTCGTATTGCCACTTTTGATTCAATGTGAAAAGGCACAGGCGAGGCAGAAGGATCTTCTTCCAGCTCAAGCACTATGCCGACAATCCTTACATCCATTGCGCTTACCGGCTGTTCAAGCGGAGTACTACTAGTATAACCGTAGTTTTCCCCGTAATAATAAAAAACAGGGGTGGATGTATTAAAAACATCATGGACGATATCGGTTAATACTTCACCGTCTCCGCTATACTGCAGTGGATTTCCTGTTGGCTTAATTACTCCTTTACGCAAAGTACTGCCTGACATAAAATAACGAACACGCTCTCGCAATGTGTCAGAGTCAATATTGGAATAAAAAACAATTTCAGTGCTACTGGTCAATGCCAGCGGATACGCTCCAATGCTGGAATAATTGGCACTGCGCAGTTCATTGATAAAATCCTGCACTATTTTCCTTCCTTCATTTTGTGTTGAAAGCTGTTCCCAGACGATTTTGTTTGACTTAATGCTGAAAGTGTACAAAAAAATCACAGCCGATAACAGCAAAATAAAAATTCCCATTGCCACCAAAACTTCAATTAAGGTAAAACCGCTTTGATTGTTTAATTTGAATATTTTTAGCATGCGCTTATTTTTTAGAAAAATACTAAAAAAATTTTAACTTTCTTTATCCTCCACTTATTGATAAATTCACTTCAGTATCAATATTTCCGCTTATATCAATCGGCCCGCTAATGCTGTCATAGCCCTCCCTTTGCACTTCCAAAGTATATGACCCCATTGAAAGCCCGCTGAAAAATGCCTGCCCAGGCGGAGTGCATTGATTGGTGTGGGTTAACAAAATCTCAGAAAATGTGGGCGTTATATTGTTATCATCTGTATGAAGCAAAATCTTATAGCGAAGATACTGCCGATTGTTATGGCCTTCATGGATTAGCGTGCTTGTGGCTGTGTAATATGTTACGGCGGTGCCGTCAGGACCAAGAAAATCCCAAACTGCCGGAGTACTGCTATTGCTCGTGGCAATCTGTATTCTTACGCTGGTTGAAGCCGGCTGACTGATCGGATCAAGCACAATATTTCGGTAAGTTGAATTCGGCCCCATATCAAATGTTGAGGACTCAATCCATCCGTCATTAAAATAACTGCCTGTGAACTGTTTTAATTTTATATCACCGGCAAAAACCATTGCTTCAATATTACCATCATCAGCAAAATACGAATCATTATCCACAAAAAAAATTTGTCCACTACCGCCTGACCAATCTGTCTGGCGTGTGTAGCCAATGCTTGTAGTTACTGTTTGATCATAGCCAATTTTGTAAAGGCGAACAGATGAACTTGCCAAAGGACCTGATGTGCCCGCGTCCTTTACTTTTACCAACAATGAATTGCTTGTGTGCGGGCTTAAAATTACATATGACTGCTGAACAGATCCGGGAGTCAAACTGATAGGCGAAATCGGTATGGTACCCGCTATATTATATGTAGCTGAAATTGAACTTAAAAGATAATCGTCCCATTCCATTGTTCCGAAATCATAAACTCCTGAAGCATTGGTTGATAAATCTTGCTGGTATTTATACACAATGGGATTATGACCGACTGTCTTGGAACCGCGCGCTCTAAAATCAAAACTCCCTATAACGGCGCATGCCGAGTCAACTGAATTCAAAATTAAGGATGCCAATTGGTCAATTGCAAAACTAACTTCAGTTACTGTCTGCGTTACAACTGTTGAAGGTGGCTTATCAGGATTTGGATTGCCAACAGTTGAAGATACAGTGTAATCCGATGAATAATCGGCTTTGGAAACAACAATGTGATAACTTTCGGTTCCAGTTGGAGTGTCAACAATGCGCAACATTCCTTGATTGTCAGTAGCATCGTTTATCATAATGGTAGTTGAGCCGATATATGTGATGGCAACATTTGCCTGCGGAACATCAATGCCGTTTGCATCAAAAACGTGAATAAAAAGCGAGCCATTGTTGCTTGCTCCTTCCAAACCCGGAGGCGAAACCCTTGTGCTTAATAAAACCGATTTTTTTTGAATGCAGTTGGAACAAATAATTGACATCTCCACCAGTTTATAATCAGCAGGTGATGTGTCTTGCGGAGTTGTTGTGACAGTGCCGTCAAACGGATCGTCAATGTTGCGCACCGTTGTTGTAAGAATAAAATTTATTCCATTCAAAGTTGTTGTTTGCGAATGTGGCAAAACTCCGCTTGGTATTCCATTTAAAATTCCAACTTGATCAAACGGCAAGTTTCTTACCACTTCCAATTTTTCGCTTAAAATCGCCGTCTCAATTATACGCAGTCGCGAACTATAAACAATTTTATAAATTAAATTTATGCCTCCATAAATCCCAAAAGCAAATAACAAAAAAACACCCATTCCAACAATGATCTCAATTAAGGCAAAACCCTTTTTGTTGATTTTTCTTTTTAATGAAAGCATGTTTTTCCCCAGCAACAGACTCTTTATTTATAATTATACCATAAACGGACAAGATTAAATAATTTTTTAAAATGCAAAAACAAAAAACAAGCACGAAAATGCCTGCGCAAACATCGATCTGTCGCCAAATGTGCTTTCGTAACAGACCCAGCATAAACTCTTGAACAACAATCCCTCTTATGTTATTATGAAACTGTTGCCCAGGTGGTGGAATTGGTATACACGCAGCACTTAAAATGCTGTGCCGTAAGGCATGTGGGTTCAAGTCCCGCCCTGGGCACAAATGAATTTTCATTACGCTCGTTGCACTATGTTAATGAATTCAACCTTTAAAAAAAGAAACCCGCATCAATAATTGATGCGGGGCAATGGCTTGCAGAGCCGGCATTACCATCTCCTTCCTATCTCACCTTCGTCATCTAATTCCTTTATTACTTTTTCTTCCTCAAAACATTCTTTACAGATGTCCTGCCACTGCCCTCTGATTTCCATGCGCTCTGTGGCTGTTTCAATATTGCAAACAACGCACATCTTAACGTCTAACGCCACGCTTTTATCACTGCTTACGAGCGTTAAACCGAACGCACCTATGTCAGCCATGATTTCCTCCTTCTTTGGATTTCTTAAATCTTCATCCCATTATTGGACGTAGCACAATATAATAGCCCAACTTGATAAAAATGTCAATAGTTGGGCTTAAAAACTTGAGAATTATGTTTTTTGTTCATTTATCCCATGCTCAACATTACCTGCTTTAAGATTCACCCAACGGGCCAAAACAAACAAAAAATCACTCAAGCGATTGATATAAGCATAAAGTTCTTTGCGAATTTTTATTTCGTTGCCAAGATTAACCAGTCCTCTTTCAGCGCGCCTGCACACAGCGCGCGCCAAATGCAAATGTGCTGATGTTAAACACCCGCCCGGTAAAATAAAATTATTCAACTTTGGCAATTGATCCCATATTTTATCAATTGAATTTTCTAGTTCACGCACGCTTTCCAAATCAACTAATTTCAATGATGCGAGCGAATTCGGCATAACTGATAGATCAGGATGAAATTTATTAGAAGATGATTTTAAACTCGCTATTTCAGCTCCAAGTTTAAACAAATCTTTTTGTATTTTTTTTAAATCATCAATTAATTTCTCAAAAAATCCCATTTTATTTTTTTTTGAAAATTCAAAAACGCAAACAGACAAAATTAAACCAAGAACTGCGTTAAACTCATCCAAGTCCCCAATGATCTGAAAAAAAGCGTTGTCCTTTGAAACACGCTTTCCATCCAAAAGAGAAGATTGCCCATTGTCTCCGATTTTTGTATAAATTGGCATAGAAAAACAGCTTTCTAAAAACAATTTTCTACTGTGCAAAATATTCCTCAAACTTTTCCATTATGTTTCTTCTATCCACTTCGCTGATTAAGTATTGGTTCTTTAATTTGGTAAGCGCTCTGTAAATTTGATCCAAAGAAATTTTCATATCAGAACCCCTTTCATTAAGAATGGCTTCTCTAACCATTATTGCTTCTTTTGGCTTTAAGCTGTCTATATGAACATAGGAAACGATTTTTTCTATTTGCTTTTGCGTGATTGTTTTTTGTTTTTGCGGATAAGGCATATTTATTAGTTAATATAGTGCGAAAGAAGCTACATATTTTTCATCTTTCTTACCTCAAAAGCGCATTTGGCGACAGACCCGCAACAAGCGACAGGCCCACTATGGACTGAATTGACTCATTATGATAAAATCGCATACAGCACTTTTCTCACAACCAACAAAGGGGGGTTAAATGAAATGCTCATTCTGCATAGTATTTATGCTTAAATGGACATGGGCAAAATTCTGTCCAATGTGCGGCAAACAAATAAATAGCTCTTTTACCGGTTGTGAACATGAAACGGAAATTTTCTGCAATAACTGCATGCCACATGACATAGTATTTATTGAATGCGCGGAATTTGAAAAAAAAGGAGCGGTTTTTTGCGTTAGATGTGGCAAATCGGCCACCAACATTTACGCAGAATTTAAGTGAACTGCCTCCACATTAGTGGAGGCCTTGTTTTTTACTAAATTGCTTTTTAACTGCATCCTGTAGTTGATCCGCAATTCAAGCACTTATAACAGGTGCCGTTTCTAATTGTGGTATGGCCACAAGTTGGGCATGGAGGAGCATCACTTTGTATTCCAATAAGATGTGCTGCAACTGAAGCGGCGGATGAATCAAGCTTGTTTGCAGATGACTGCCTGACTTTGGTTGGAGCTTGCTCGCCATTGGAACGCAATGGCTCAGTGGGCTCTGTTTTTAATAAAGAAGGCAGAGTTAATTGATCTTTCATTTGCTTGTCAAATTCTTCAATGCTTCCTTCAAAATCCAAACTGTTTTGCCCGCTTGCCATTTCCATCATTTTAGCCAGCCGTTGAACCCTGTTTTTTTGTATTCCTTTTGGCTTGACCTGAACAAAATCCATTCTTCCAAGATATTCCATTCCAAGAACCCTGAAAACAAAATCTATTACGGATGTGCATGACTTGATGTTTGGATGATCTGTCATTCCGCTTGGTTCAAAGCGCGTAAATGTGAACTTGTTGACATATTCTTCCAAAGGAATGCCGTATTGAAGGCCGGTGGACACTGAAACGGCAAATAAATTCAACGCGCTTCTAAAAGCAGCGCCTTCCTTATACATATCAATGAAAACTTCCCCAAGACGTCCGTCAGGATATTCCCCTGTTCGTATAAACACGCTTTGGCCGGCAACTTTTGCTTTAACTGTGATCCCACTACGCTTGTAAGGAAGCTTCCTCTGCTCGCCGTGCAAATAAATTCTTTTTCCCGCGCTTGTGCCGTCATGAGCATAGTCAATAACAACATGCTCGGCTTCTACCATCTGTTCAATCATTTCTTCTTCATTTGAAATAACATATTTTTTGGCAGGACCACCGCGTTCAAATGGCTCGCTTTCATAAATATTTTTCTCTGCCTCTTGTTCTTGAACGCTGTGTGGTTCGCTTTCAACGGCTTGCGAAACATCCGGCTTTGATTCAATAGCTTGGACTTCATTTTCAGATACATCATCAATAAGTTCAATTGAATCAGCAGAGGATTTCAAATCATCATCATTTTCATCAGCTTCATTCTTATCGCTGGAACGAGTGGAAAGCGGCTGTGATAGTTTGCATCCATCACGATAAATGGCATTTGCCTTTAATCCCAGCTTCCATGAAGCAATATACGCGGTTTTAACGTCTTCAATGGTTGCTTCATTGGGCATATTAATTGTCTTGGAAATTGCTCCTGAAATAAACGGCTGGACAGAAGCCATCATCCGTATATGGCCGAGATAATGGATGTAACGCTTGCCTTTCTTTCCATTCTTGCTGGCAGTATCAAATACTGCATAGTGCTCATTGCGCAAATGCGGAGCTCCCTCTATTGTCATGGCTCCGCACACGTGTTCGTTTGCTTTGGCAATCTCCTCATCAGTAAATTCAAGCGCTTTAAGAAGATTGAACGCGGGATCTTCATATTGCTCTTTGGAAAATCCTAAGCGAGACAAGCATTCTTCGCCTAAGGTCCAACTGTTAAATGTAAATTGCAATTCAAAAACTCCAGAAAGCGATTTTTCAATCTTATCTATTTCTTCAGTCATTAATCCTTTATCTTTTAGCGACTCCCGATTTATATGAGGCGAATCAACAAGAGAGCCACTGCCTTTCAAGTATTTAATAACATTATCAATCTGTTGCTCGTTGTAATTTAACTTTCGCAAAGCAGATGGAACAGCTGAATTTACTATTTTAAAATATCCTCCGCCTGCAAGTTTTTTAAATTTAACCAAAGCAAAATCCGGCTCAACTCCTGTGGTGGCGCAGTCCATAATCAGCCCGATTGTTCCGGTTGGCGCAAGAACTGTAACTTGAGCATTGTGAAAACCATGCTTTTCTCCCATTTCCAAGGCCTTATCCCAGCTGGCTCTGGCCGCCTGCAATAAATAATTTCCGCATTTGTCAATATCAATTCCTGTTGGAGGCACTGCTATATCTTCATATTCCTCTGCCGGCGCATTATATGCCGCACGCCTGTGATTGCGAATTACTTTAAGCATTTCATCTTTGTTCTCTTCATATTTTACAAAAGTGCCAAGCGCTTTAGCCATCTCAGATGAAGTAGCATAACTCTCCGCAGTCATAATGGCTGTAATAGCGGCCGCAAAATTCATTGCTTCTGTTGAATCATAAGGCAAGCCGGCGGTCATCAGTACCGAACCAACATTGGCGTAACCAAGGCCGAGAGTTCTGAAGTCATAACTTCCTTGGGCTATTTGCTTGCTTGGATACTGGGCCATTAGCACACTTATTTCCAATACAACTGTCCACATTCTCGTTGTATAGGTAAAACTCTCAATGTCAAAAATATTATTATCAACATCATAATAATGGCCGAGATTTATGGAAGCCAAATTGCATGCGGTATCATCCAAAAACATATATTCACTGCACGGATTGGAAGCATTAATTCTGCCTGATCGCGGGCATGTATGCCAGTCATTTATTGTGGTGTCAAATTGCAATCCAGGATCAGCACAAGCCCATGCCGCTTCGGCGGTTTTATTCCATAGCTCGCGAGCCGGCATTTCTTTTACTGACTGACCGTCTGTTCGGCGCGTAAGCATCCAATCGGCATCAGCCTCTACCGCCTCCATGAATTCCTGCGACACGCGCACTGTATTATTGGAATTCTGTCCTGAAATTGTTTGATAGGCCTCTCCTTCGTATGATGAATCATATCCGGCCACCAATAAAGCCGCTACTTTTTTTTCCTCATTAACTTTCCATTGGATAAATTTCTCAATGTCAGGATGATCTATATTCACTATTACCATTTTAGCGGCCCGCCTGGTTGTTCCTCCGGATTTAATAGCTCCTGCGGCTCTGTCTCCTATTTTCAGCCAGCTCATCAGGCCTGAAGAAGCTCCACCTCCGGAAAGCGACTCTCCTTCACCGCGCAAATTGGAAAAATTACTGCCTGTACCACTGCCATATTTAAAAAGTCGGGCCTCTCTAACCCACAAATCCATAATTCCTCCTTCATTCACTAAATCATCGTTTACTGATTGGATGAAACAATTATGGACTACAACACCGTTGGCACAAAACTTACCGGATTCAGTTTGAATGTCATATACTTCTTCTTCTCCAATGTTATCTATAGCAACAACGGTTTGTTCAGATCTACCTGAACCATTTGTATTCTTCAAATCCTCATAAGAATAATAATAAACCGCACAACCAACTATTTCATTTAAAGGTTTCCAATTATACTCTTTAAATTTTTCATCTGCTTTCTCAGCCGCCCAAATCAAATGATCATCGGTAAAATCAATATAATTGCCATTTTTTAATGTAGCTCGAAAAAGTTTTTGAATGCCATTATTTTTTACGGCCTTGATGCCGACAAAATTACTTCCATCAAAAACTTTGGTTCCAATCATTTCTTTTTCAACAACTTCTCCAAGATTTAAAATTCCTTTATCTGTAAATAATTTTGTATTGTACCGACCACACGCATGGGGCTGTGGATGCGTATAAGCATCTTCTGAAATTTTAATCTCACCGGTTGTGGGATCCGGATAATAATGGCCCTGCGCGGGCCCATTTATTCCATACGCCCAATTCAGTCCCGTATTAAACCACTGCGGAGAATTCGGAGCAACCATTTGATTGATAAGCATATATACCAGCTCATCATAAAAAATCTGCGCGTCTTGCTTTGTCGCGAAATATCCGTGCTTTTCGCCCCAATATCTCCAAGTGCCAGCCATCCGATGCGCCACCTGCTTCATACTTTTTTCCGAGCCGGTAATTTGATTGCCGTTTTCATCAAGCTGTGGAGTGCCATCCTCATTATATTGGGGAACGCCTGTTTTGCGAAAATATTTCTGCGCTAAAATATCCGTTGCCACCTGCGACCACGTCTTTGGCACTTCAACATCATGCATTTCAAAAATTATCTGCCCGCTTGGCTCCCTTATTACTGATGATCTAAGCTCATATTCAAACATGTCAAACGGGTTCACGCCTTCTTTAGTATAATGGCGATTCATTTGCAAGCCCGTATCCGGAGAGTAACTAAAATCAGCATCTTTAATGAATACTTGGGAAGCGACGGTGTTTTGCATAATTATATTTTCATTTAATGTTTTGGCCTACTCGCCTGAACCATGAAATTCAATCGCTTTTTGCTGGCTCTTTTGATTCAATGCTATGATATGCCACTATAAATTGTGGTATAATATTTATCCAACCACAATATATTGTGTTTTGTTTTATGATCAATAGTGGCAACAATTATTATATCACATAAAGCAAGAAAGAGGTATGTTTGATTTTTTTGGCTAATTTCCACTGAAAAGAGAGAAAAAATAACTCATACCAAATGAGTTATCCACATAAAAAATGATCCCCACTGTGCCAAAACCTGCCTGCGTTAATAAACCCATCCCCGACTCAGTCGGGGTAATCAGGCACAGCAGTTTGGTAGACCGCTATAGCAAGACCACAGGGTAGTTAACTTGCTTGCTCGGTCCCGCTAAGCGGGACTCTCACTGCGCTACGTTAATAAAATTCTATACATTATACCTCTCTTTGATTCTTTGTGTAGGCCAACATAAAAATAATACAAAAAATTGAAATTTTTATCATCAATTGAATTATTTTACCCTATACTCTATAATACTATCACTATGGAAAAACAAAATCAACCGCGACAAGACGAGCGCTTGGTTCAAACCCAACCAACTGACTGTGAAGAGCTTGCTTTTGACATTACGCTCCGCCCCCAGCAGTTAAAGGACTTTGTCGGGCAGAATCAAATCAAGCAGAATCTGATAATCTCAATGCAGGCCGCAAAACAGCGCGGGGAGTCAATTGAGCATGTTTTATTGTATGGCAGTCCGGGTCTTGGCAAAACAACTCTTGCTCATATCATTGCAAAAGAAATGAACGCAAATCTGAAAATCACTTCAGGACCTGCTTTGGAAAAAGTGGGAGATTTGGCTGCAATACTTTCCAATTTGCAAGAAGGCGATGTTTTGTTTATTGATGAAATCCATCGCCTAAACAAATCAATTGAAGAAATAATGTATCCTGCAATGGAGGACTATGCGCTTGATATTGTGTTGGGAAAAGGCCCTGCCGCACGATCAATACGCATGCCTCTCAACAAATTCACCCTTATCGGAGCCACAACCAAAATCAGCTCCCTTACCGGCCCTTTGCGCGACAGGTTCGGCCATACTTTTCATTTGGAATTTTATGAAAATAATGACATTGAAAAAATTTTAGACAGAAACGCGAAATTGCTTGGGGTTGAAATTCATTCAGAGGCCTGCTCTTTGGTTGCAAGCTGTTCCCGCAGAACTCCGCGTATAGCTAACCGCTTGCTCAAAAGAATAAGGGACTACAGCCAAGTTATGGGCAATGGCATTATTGAAACAAAAACAGCAAATCTGGCGCTTGAAATGCTGGCAATTGACCGACTTGGGCTGGATGAAATAGATCGCCGTTTGCTTAGAACAATGATTGACAAATTCAGCGGAGGACCGGTAGGACTTAATACGTTGTCAGCATCAATCAGCGAGGAAATGGGCACAATTGAAATGGTTTATGAGCCGTTCCTTCTTCAGCTTGGATTTATTGAGCGCACTTTTAGGGGCAGGAAAGCCACTCCTGCGGCTTATGAACATCTTGGCTATGAAGCTCCAAAAGAGCAAACATTATTATGATTACAGTTCCTTTATACGCCTTTTTATTTATTTACCTTGCCTTTTTGGTTTTGTTTGCTATTTTTTCAATTGTTAATATAATGCACATCATTACCACCGGCTCTTATACTTTTGCCAGCTTTGTTATCACGCTCATTACGCTTGTAATAACGCTGTTGATTTTTTTCTTCACCATCCGACTTTTAGTCGGCGTAAACTGGCAACAAGAAGTTGTTATCTTCAACGGCGAGTGGGTCAGTGGAATTTTTGAATTTGGAACCTAAATATATGTCCATTTACGATATTATTCATGCCAAGCCATATGAAAAAATCATTGCCAAAGTGAGGCGGCATTTCATTACTTATGTTCCGACAATATTATTTTTCATTATTTTAATGATGGTTCCGGTTGCACTGTATTTTCTTTTATCAAACATTTTTCCGCTTCTAATTTCAAATCCAAAATCATATCCGCTTCTGGTTCTGCTGGCCAGTGTCTATTACTTATCCATAATGCTTTTCTTTTATACTTCATTTATTGAATTTTATCTTGATCTGCACATCATTACAAACGACAGAATGGTTGATATAAAACAAATTACCTTATTCGCGCGCAAAGTTGCAGAAGTTGACTTGTACCAAATCCAGGATGTGTCATCTGAAGTAAAAGGATTTTTCGCCACCATTTTTAAATACGGCAATGTGGATGTGCAAACCGCCGGCTCTGTTCCAAAATTTTCAATGCAAAATGTGCCCAATCCGCACTATTTGCGAAGAGTTATTCTTGATCTTGCGGCAGATGATAAAAGACAACACCGCATCAATGGATAAATAATCATAAACCCAATGTTATGGAAGATGCAAAGATTTTCATATCTTTCGACGTACCACAAAACATCACAAAAAACTGCATAAAAAAAGAAGTGAAGATTAAATATCAATATACTCTTTCCAACTCAACTCCCGTATAATAATATTTTAAAATTTGCTCGTAATTAAGCCCTTGATCTTGGGCGCGTAAAGAAGCATCGCGCATGCTGATTCCAACTCCATGCCCGAACATGCTCAATCCTTTGTCGTATTCGCATACGACTCTTTTTAAATACGGCTTATCTGTTCCTCCCCATGCTTCTTTCCATGTTCTTGTCTGACCATTGCTGTGGCCGAAATATGGAGTGGGCACAACTTGCCCTTCATAAGTAACCATTTCTCCAAAAGTGGCTTTTGTATTTTTAACGACATTCGGCATTACTATTTCCGAATTATATCCAAGATACAATTGATCAACCGTGCTCGCGTAAACATCAAATGTGCGCTGGTCAGCAGGCACTCCATTATTAATATGATAATACGCGTAAGTCCTAGCGGCAACCAATATTGCTTTCATATATTCAGTTGGCGCGTTATCTGCTGTTTCCCCTATTCCGGCAACATAACTGCTTAATGGAAGTTCATTAACAACATAAGGAATATCTTTGCGTGGAGAATGCTTGAATTCCATCACTCCGCGATAAGTATTAAAAAATATTTTTCCTTTCCAGCTGATCTCCCTCTCATATTCCGGTAAAATAAAATAATTATCCATACTGAACGGTTCAAGGCGAATGTATTCGTCTGAATTAAAACTTTTCTGCGCGCTTTCAAAGCTGTATTTTCCATTGATGTATGAAATCGTGGCTGTCATATTTTTATCCAAAGCTCCCAATAGTGACTTGCCACTGTATATTTTATACGCAAAAGGAGAAATAAATTTCACTGGATCTTCAGCGTCAAACAATCCCACTCTTATATTCGGCTCATCAACAAGCTCTCTTTTTGCATTGTCCAGCTTAACTGTTGGCGGGCTGTAATTAGTTGGAGCGTCTTTATTCACAATAATTGGAATCTCCACATATCCGCCGTTAACTATATGTCCGTCAGTCATAATCTCAAAGCGGGCAACATATATTCCTTTTTTTGTCGGAGCTCTAAAAAAGAACTGCATTTTAACCTGCTTGTTTGATTCAACTATGTCATTGGAAACAATAACTTTGCTCTCTGTAGTCCAGCTGTCATCTGCCAATTTCATATCTTTGGCATTGGAAACACTTAATGAACTGCTTACAAAACTGTTATTTTCTCTTAATTCATATCCATTCCATTTTTTTTCGCCTGTGTTGAAAAATCTTGTGGCAAATGACAAGCGCTGGCCACCTTCAGTTTGAATTTCGTCAGATGAAATCGCGAAAAGTTCAGCGCTGTAATCCGGATTTGTTGTTACTGGCGTGGAAGCGCTTGGTTCGGTTGTTCCGCTCTTGCTTGTAACGGCAGTTGAAGGTAAAACCGTTGTTGATTGAGCGGCTGTTGAACTATTTTTAGAAATCAAATTCAAGGTCGATCTGGTAGAAGGGCCAATCCAGCCCGGATAAGGCGAAAGTTTATTCTTTTTTTGAAATTTTACTACTGCCTCTTTTGTTGCAGATCCAAAATATCCTGTTATGGTCGGATAGGTAAAATAACCCAAATCTTTTAATATATTCTGCAAATTTTCAACTTCTTTGCCTTTGTCCCCTATGTACAAATATTTTGTAAACGTATAGTTGCTTGAAACATTTGGCAAAGATTGCGTTGCACTGGCCTGCGTCTTGGCTGTGGCGCTTGGCGCGTTGGATGAACTTGTCTTTGATGATGCGCTCACCACTTTTATTTTTAAATAAAAATAACCACCCTTAATGAAAGTGGAATTTTCAGCCGCAAGATAAAAATCTTCCTTGTATTCACCTGTTTTTGCAGGCGCTTTAAGGGTTATTTTAAATTCTCCAATCTCACCTGTTTTAGTTGTTTTGGAAATTTTGGTTGGATGAGAAGAACTGAGCCAATCAGTTGAACTAAAAACGCTTTTTCGGTACTTATCATTAATAGTATATACAGACACATAATTTGAACCACTTGCCTGCCATGTTTTTGCGCCAATATTTTTAAATCTTACTATAACTTCTTTGCTTGCGCCTGCCTCAATAACTATTGGGTCGCTTATTGACTGGCTGTTGTATGATGCCTGATAGCCAAGATCCTTAAATTCAGGAGGAGTTAAATCAATAGCGCTTACAGATGAAACATTAAACAAAAAAAACATTGCGAGCAATGTTCCTGCCATAATGAACGATCCTGCTTTACCGCTTATTTTGTTTTCTTTGAAAGCAAATATTCTCATAGGCAAGCTGTATTATACCATACTAAAAAAAGATGACCAAGACAATCGAAAAAGCAAAACACAGGGCTCACTGCAGTGCTTTGATAATCAAAAACATCCTGATTTTTTCAAGATGTTTTTGTATAAGCCCCAACAGAATTGTTGAGGCGTGGAAGGCCTCCTTGCGCGCTTTAAAGCGCGCTCAAATTAAAGAACAATGTGAGAGTGCTGAAAGGCGGGGTTAGATCGCAGCCATGGCGCTGTCCACGTAAAGCAAAGCTCTTTTGTAGAGTTCGTCGTTTATATTTGCTTTCTTGTCGCGAAACAATGCAATTGCATGCTTGAGCACGTCGCGAACCTGGGTTGCACAATCCAGATTTTCCATGGCTTCACAGCTGATGATGGTCGGTAGGCGATCATTTACTATCTCGCACAAACACTTCATGACTGCGTCATGCAGTGCCATATTATGGTGATTGCCAGTCTGCAAGCGGTACAGATACATCCTGCACACTTCCAAATACCTTCTGCACCGCATGAGTTCAACGCTTGCCAAGCTCCTATCAATCAGATTGCTCATATCAAAGACCATACTGTCATTTCCCTTATTCCACTTCTTGGCCTTGAAAAACATGGCTTGCGCTTCCTCATGCAAGCGCCTCCACAAATGCGCGTATGGCTTAACTTTAAGTGCCCAGACCAGCTTTTGCATTCGCTTGCACAAACTGATTAGGATTTTTTTGTCAGGATTGCGGTAGTGTTTGGTTGGACGCCCTGTGTGCGACTCACATCCGCTTGCAACCATATCTCGCATTGAAAGCAGAATGGTTCTTATTTCCTCAAGTACATTTTCCAGCTCCATGATGTAGTTCCACACCACCGACCTATGGTATTCCATCCATACCTGCATGCAAAGCGACTTGTCCAAGCGATTGGCCAAAAGCCGGACAGCCTCCACATCGCGCAGTTCTAGATCCATTCTGGAAAATGATCCATTCCCAACATCGCGGAATATGAGATTAAGATGAAGAGACCCTATGGCATTCTTCTTATCCGTATCACGCGCGCCAGCCAAAGCAGATATCTGTTCAATGGCTACAGCATTGAGATAATCCACACTCATCCCAAAATCCGCGTCGTCTTGCAAATATCTATATTTCAGCCCCATCCCTTCGCATGCGCGGATTATCTGCGCGATTTTGTCTTTTTCATTGGCAATGGTATCCAGCACATGGCAGAAATACCTCCACACCGTGAAAATGCCGTGCTTTAGCTTGAGCCACACGTTATCGCTAACACGGTGCACAAACCAATCGCCAAACTCGCCATCGTTACATTCATCTTCCGTAGACACCACAACCTTTCCAAAACTCCCAGGAAGCATTAGAACACTGTATTCTTCACTATCACCCATAGTCGTATTATAACGGAAGCTCTTTTTACCCCAAGTATATGGATTCTGAAGACTTGGCTTTGACGGCATGGATCTCTCTCCTGTTTGTTTGCAAGAATCGCTCAAACGATTCGCAGTTGAATTGTATATCAAACCTTTGTTCCAAAATAATATGACAAACTTATATACTTATGTCAATGAGAATCAAAAAACATCCCTTTTGGAATGTTTTTTGAATTTCCCCGATTGATGAAAGCGTCGGGGTTGCGCTTTGAAGAGAAAGTTGCGCTTTGCGCACACTTTCTACATTGTTTGGAAGGCGGGAATGAAGCTTGGGGCTGGACTACTTGCCCTTGCCCTTCTTCTTGCCCTTGCCCCCCCCTTCTCTGGCACCGCCGCACCGCTCAGCCACCTTCTTCTTCCTGGCGGCCTCTGCACGTTGCTGAGCGGCTGTATCTCTTTTGCGCAGCTCGACTGCCTCCTTTTTCTTCTGGTTCATGACCCTTTCGCGACACTTGCCACACGCCAGTTTGACTCCGGCTTCTTCTGCATCAAACTTGCTCACGTGGCTGTCCACGAACCCGTCGATAAGCTTGCCCTTGTCGTCAGGCATGTAGAAAAGTTTGCGGTGCCAGTTCTTGCAGCTCGGGCACTGCAACTTACTCGAGATTACCTTGGCCTCGGAGTCCGTGTCCTGCTTGACCTGTACGTGGTCCGGCAGGAAGAAGAAAAACGGCTCGAATGCTTCGGCCTGAGCAGCTATCTCGTAATAAGTCGCAGGCTTGGCCCGGAACGACTTGATACCGTTCAGATCGCGAAATCCAAATGCCTTGATCAAAATCTCGTTGAGCGGGTGAATCAAGTCCGAGATCTTTCTGACCATCTCCTTGTCCTCGCGTTTGTTGTAATATGAAGCCCACTTGCACAGCCACCCGCGCAGAGCGCACATCTTCTCTGCGTTCTCGAACACCATGTCCGGCAGATCAGAACCATACTCCTTGGCTATGGCTACGAACTGGTCGGCGTCGATGACGCGCTCTTCTTTGACGGGTATAGCAGGTTTCTCCTGCTTCTCCAGCTCTGCTTCCTTGCGGGACATGGCCTGCTTGAGCTTCTCCTTGGCCTCACGCTTGGCAGCTATCTTCATGCGCTCCTTGCGCTCCTCCTCGGCAATACGCTGTTCCTTCTCCAGAGCTTTGCGCCGTTGAAGATCACGAACCAACCCCACCCTCAACTCCTCATCCTCCAGTACATCTGTCGGCTCCAAGCCATCCTGCAAACCCTGCTCTTTGAGCCACTTACTCGCGAGCTCAATTAGCTCATCAGTATCCGCCAGCGGGCTCGTTTTCGGATCGGTCATGATCGCCTCCATTTTTTTTGGAATAAGAAATGCTCGCAAATTTCTCATTTCAGAAAAGGTCTATAATCGCTTTTTTTTGCGATTGCGAACGTATTACAATAACACATTTGGCTTCATTTGTCAATAGTAAACGTCAAAAACAACCGGTAGGACATTTCTAAATCACTGAAAGTAGGACATTTCTATTTCCCGTTGACAAATTTTCCACACCTCTTGACAAAAGCGCTAAAATATGCTATAATTACATGCTATAAAAAAATGTTTGATTAATATTTTTTGCTCTTATTTTAGCCAAAAACCAATTGAATCAAGAAGCAAGCCACTAGACAGCTTTCATCTTGAGTCAATTGGCTCAATAATTGAAAATCAACCACAAAAAAAGAGGTAAAGATGGGCAAAAACAGGAGGCGCCAGACGAATAAGGCGAACAAAAGGCTCAAAACTTCGAACATTTCGTGGATTTGGATTATCTTGATGGTAATTGGATCGGCCGCTTTGATTGCCGTGGCTGTGAAAATCGCGCGCTTCCAGAACAAGCTGGATGTGGCGCAGGCGCAAGAAAATAGGACAAAAATTATGAACATCAATCACTTGCCTACGCCGTCCAAGTAGGTTTTAAAATGCCTTAGACGCGGGCGGAAAGCTTCCCATGCGCACTACGGGCGTGGGAAAAGGCGCCATCATCCGCACATACAACGCGTACGAGGCGTTGAAGCTTGGCTCTGAGTATTTCTGTCATTGGTACAACAGTACCTCAGCAGAACTCTAGCCCTCCTACCAAAGGGATCTCACGACCCCTCTCCAACTATCAACTTTAATTATAGAGTTGATTGAAGAGAGTTCTTTAAAAAATGGCGCCAAGCAACAAAAAGTTGCGACAGCACCTAACAATACAAACAGTCAAACTTTCGGAGGATGAAATGAACCGCTCGCTCATCATAATCACAATCCTGATGCTGTCGGCCTGCGGAGGCCGTAGCACAACAACTTCGGACACCATGTCCAAGCCGGACATGAAATCATTTTCGCCGGACGCAGGCGTACCCACGCCCGATGCCATGCCCAAGCTGGACATGAAACTGTTTCCGGATTCAATATCCACACCAGACGCCATGCCGGCTCCGGACGCCAAACCAGACAGCGCTCCATCAATCGGCGCCTGCGCTTCGGTGCAACAAGTAAAAACATGGAATCTGTCACGCGCCGACGGCATTCAAATCTGGGGCAACCCTGACATGCCGAACGCAAGTTTCATGGTCAGTAAGCGCATGTACAAGCAGAATGGCACTGGCTGGATACCCGATGAAAGCTACCGATTTGCGTCTGTCTTTGACAGCGCAGGCCAAGCCGGTGCCGGCAACAAGCTCTTGAACAGCGCCGGCGGTGTGTGGTTCGGAATAGCCCAAGACACTGGATTCAAGATCATGACCTGGGACGAGGTTCAGTATGGCACATACTTTGTGCACGCGTTGGACAATATGGGAATGTATCAAGGAATGGGCTACCTGCAAAACACCTGGAACGTGGTCACATGGGTAGGTATCCCACGCGCGGCCGCCCACACTCCGCAAGGTTCATTGGTGGCTATCAGTGCGGTGGACAACAAAAACCTACCGTACACTGTGGTATATCAGATGGATAAAAAAGGCCAGGTGCCGGCTATGAGCTACAGCTCATGGGTGCCCGGATACTTTGATGACTGCTACTACACATTTGCTATGAACGCAAACAAACAATGGGTGGCAGTGGCGTCAACCGGCAAAAATCTCAACACTGGCAAATGGCACGCGTCTCTTACCATAAGCGACGCAAAATCCACACACTTCCTGAAAATTCCTGAAACAGAGTATGCCGACGGCGCCTGCTATATGTACAACACATGGGTGGAGAAAATATTTGCACTCAAGGACGGGCGGTTCGGGCTCCTTTACAAGGATAACTCCTTAACATATCCGTGGCACAGCTTCGTGTATGCGTACCAAACTGCCACTGGCAAATGGCAGATGGGCAAATCCATGAAAGTAGCTGGCGAAGTCACGGACATGGTGGCGCTGGACAGCGGATTTCTGGCCTCCACTCTTGACTTACAGACCGGCGCTAAAGTCGGGCTTGCCTGGATTGAAGCCAACGAAGGCGACAGCGTGACCAAGACAATGAAGTCAGTTGCCGTTGGCGCCTGCTCACAAGGTTCAGGGACCCCATGCAACTGGGATCCACAGATCGCCAAGGCCGGTCGATCAATCGGCGTGGTCTGGTCAGTGGGAAAGCCCGAATATTACGGGCACGCTGCCTTCTATAAATGCCTACCATAACAAACTGACTGTTTATCCAGCCGAGCCAATTCATGGCTCGGCTTACCCACTGACTTGCCAAAATATTGGAAACTTAGTGGGTAAATTAAACCCAAACATTGACAAATCTTATGGCTCTAGTCAAAAGCCGACGCCATAACAAAAAAAGGGAAAGATGAATGGGAAAGAAAAAGCAAAGCGAAAAACAAGTTGATGCAGTTATCCTCGGTATGGTCAGTTGCATCGCTGGCCTATGCTGGGCCATTGTGGAAAAGATAGTGATCTGGTTGATTACCAACCCATTTCCAGCCATGAGATTCCACTTCACTGAGCGCCCTCTAATCTGGGCGCAGGTTTCAACAACGCTTTATATTATGGTGTTTATTACCTCCATTATCTCCCCACCTATTGTGCTGGTGATACTGGATTGGAAGATGAAAACAAGACACCTAATTGTATCTTCCATATCCTGCACAATTGCATTCGCGATTGTGCTCTATAACATCACCTGACAAACCCGCCAACAAAACCGCCCTGCCTTCCTTCTCCCATGCTGTTTCATTAAAATGGAACATCGCGGAAGAAGGCATAGGGCGGTTTTTGTTGATTTATCCAAAACAAAAATATTTTTCATCGCTCATACAGCATGCGCCGTCCAGCATTGTGCGCACATCAGCAGGATGATATAATATGAACATGAATTTAACAAAAAAAATCGCTCACAATACTGCAATTCAATTTGTAGGAAAAGCAGTAAGCACTCTTTTGGGTTTGATTGCCATCAGCATAATGACCCGCTATTTGGGAGTTGAAAAATTCGGATGGTATGCAACTGCCATTGGTTTTTTGCAGTTCATTGGCATAATGACTGACTTTGGCTTTACAGTAATTACTTCAGCAATGATGTCAGAGCCACAGCACAACAAGCAAAAACTGCTGGACTGCTTGTTTAGTTGGCGGGCAACAACCGGACTTGTAATTTACAGCGCTTCAATAGCGATAATTTTCGTCTTTCCATATCCAACTGTGATTAAATTGGCAGTGGCTATTTTATCTATTTCTTTTTTCAGCATTTCCTTAAACCAAATTTTCATCGGTTATCTCCAACATAAACTGCAAATGATTACGCAGATAATTGGCGAGGTGCTCGGAAGAATATTTTTAGTAATCGGGCTGGCTTTTGTCGCTAAAACAGATATGGGTTTTCTAACTGTTATTGCCGTAGTTGCCTGCACCTCATTAATTTATACAATTTACCTTTGGAGCAAAATACGCGTTAAGATGTGCTTTGACCGTATTATCTCCAAAGCAATCTGGATAAAATTATGGCCTGTTGCATTATCTGTGATGTTTAATGCCATCTATCTGCAAGGCGATAAGCTTTTACTGCCATTGTTTGTAAGCCAAACAGACATGGGATTGTATGGAGCGGCATACCGCGTGCTTGATATTGTGGCGCAAGGCGCGTCAATAACAATGGGAATTATGATGCCTTTGGTTGCTTTTGCATGGTCGCGCAAACAAGCAACTGAATTCAAAAAAAGATCGCAAATGAGCGTGGACTTAATGGCCTTGATTTTATTGCCAATGGCAGGAGGCATATTTGCGCTATCAACTCCGATAATGATCCTTGTGGGCGGAACACAATTTAAAGCAAGCGGGGCTATCTTGGGAATATTATGCTTAGCCATAATCGGCATTGCAATGGGAATGGCATTTGGACACTTAAACCTTGCAATGGGAAAACAAAAACAAACAATGTGGATATTTGCCACTGATGCTGTTTTAGCTCTGGTCGGCTATTTACTATTTATTCCGCGCTTTGGCATCTGGGGAGCTGTATGGGTGAGCGTTATTGCTGAATTTTACGCCGGCATCGGCCTTCTTATTATGTTTATACATTATTCAAAAGTACAATTGCGTTTTCGCGCTGTTATTAAAATAGCTTGCTCTGCCGTTATTATGACGATCTTGGTTAGCTTCCTGCCAAGCCCGCATGTTGTTGCTTCAATTATTTATGGAGCGATAATTTATTCAATTTTAATTATTTGCTTTAATGTGATTTCAAAGCAGACAATTACTGAAGCGCTGGCAAAGGATGATCTTGAAAAGCTCGTTGAATAAGGCGGTTTATTATGCTATTATGTAATGAGAGTCGTGCTTTCTTCAACATGATATTCTAGGGCGATATATTTATTCTTACAAATATTTAACAAAACTATATGGATTTTGCCAAACTGCGCAATATATTATTTTTCGGACTGCTGTCCGTCATCACTATTGTATTTCTCTATGTGATAAAGCCGTTTATGTTGCCGATTTTTTGGGCGGCTGTTATTGCCAGCATTTTTTATCCGCTTTACTTAAAATTAAAAAAACATTTGAAGCTGGAAAATTTAAGCGTTTTTATCACTTTGATGATCGTTTTCATCATATTGATAATTCCGCTGGTCCTATTGAGCAGTTTGCTTATAAAAGAATCTCTTGACCTTTATGTTGCCATTGACAACAGCAGAAGCGAAATAAATGAAAATATATCGCAGACAATCAACTGGATTAAAACCAATTCTTATACCAAGAATTTAAGATTCGACGATACATTTTGGGTGCAGAAATTTGCTGAGCTTACGAAAACCGTTACCGCCTACATATTTGCGAGCGCAAAAGGATTCACGCAAAACTCACTCATGTTTGTGCTGATGTTTTTGATGATGTTTTACACTCTTTACTACTTTTTGCGCGACGGAGCAAGCATGCTGAAAAAAATAATGTATTTGAGCCCGCTCGGAGATAAAAATGAACAAATGCTTTATAACAAATTTACATCAACGGCAAGGGCGGTAATTAAAGGAACATTGATAATTGGAATGATACAAGGCGCCATCGGTGGAATGCTGTTCTTTGTCACAGGAATGCAAGGAGCGCTGATCTGGGGAGTAATAATGGTTGTTGCTTCAATCATACCGGCTTTGGGTTCATATATAATTTGGATGCCTGCCGGAATTGTAATGCTTGTAATCGGCAATGTATGGGAGGGCTTGCTTATTTTAATTGTTGGCGCTGTGATTATAGGCACAATTGACAATATACTGCGCCCGATATTGGTTGGAAAAGACACACAAATGCATCCTCTTTTAATATTATTTTCAACTTTAGGCGGAATTGTGCTGTTTGGAATTTCCGGATTTGTTATCGGCCCGATTATAACGGCGCTGTTCATTTCTCTTTGGGAAATGTATGCCCATCACTACAAAAAAGAATTGGCAAACAATTAAAATCGCTAATTGAATTTGTGCGAGTTTGTTGACCCATAAATTTACTAAAAAAATATCCCAATATAATCGGGATATTTTAGTTTCTAAAAATTTTACCCCACAAAAAAACCACAAACTTTAGCTTGTGGATGAAGGCGCAAAGCCGTTAGGCTTTCGGTGCGGTGTAATTATTATTATACTTTTTTTGTCTTGTCAATTATTCTAACCTTTGCCCTGCGATCTGCAGGAGTCCTGTCAAATTCTTTATTGGTCTTAAACCTTTTTGCAAACCCTGCTCTTGTCTGGCCTCCAACTTGGGCTTTTTTATGTTTTGGCCCTCTTTTATCGCGATTGTCAGGATCATAAAGATCTTCCAGCTCATCATCGTCATTAAGTCCTTGCTCTATTTCCAATATAGCTTCCTTTTTATTTTCATCTTCTTCATTGCCCACATCATTCACATCATAATCGCTATAATCATCTGCTTTAATATCTCCTCCATTAAATTCATCTCCACAATTATTTTTCATAACGCAAAATTATGAAATAGATTCTTTTTTTGCCAATTGCCCTGCAATCTTGGACAATTTTACAAGCTCTATCTTGTTGTCAGAGCGTTTTTTTACTTCAACGCTGTCCTGCGCTATTGTCTTGGTTGAAACAACAACCCTGATCGGACACCCGATAAGATCTGCATCAGCAAGTTTTTCTCCGGCTGATAAATGGCGGTCGTCATACAAAACTTCAATTTCTTTTGCAAGCAATTGCTCATATACTTTTTCCACGGATTTCTTTATTTCATCGCTTTCACCCAAATTTAGCAAATGCACCTTGTATGGAGCAACTAATTCAGGCCATATTATGCCACGCTCATCGTGAAATATTTCAACCAAAGCTCCCATTACGCGTGAAGGTCCAATTCCATAACAGCCCATGAAAATTAATTGTTTTTTCCCTTGCTCGTCAATATATGTAAATTCAAAAGCATCTGAAAATTTTGTTTTTAATTTAAAAATGTTTCCAACTTCAATCGCATTTTTTTCAACAAGCTTTTTCTCTCCGCACATTGGGCATGAATTTTGATCTTTAATAATTTCCTTGTTAACTGCAACTTTGCACTTTTCGCATAAGTATATTGTGTCTTCCCCAACGTCGCACAATGTTTGGAACTCATGCGAATATTTGCTAAAACTTCCTCCTGACGCAAAAGTCAAATAAGTGATACCACCTATCCCTATTTTTTGAAAAATCTTAAAATATGATGCTTTTATTTTTTCATAATATTCATCTAATTCTTGTTCGGTTTTGTTAAAAGAATATAAATCTTTCATGTTAAATTCCCTACCTCGCAAAATGCCTGATTTGGCGCGCGGCTCATTTCTGTATTTATTTTGAATTTGATATACAGCGAACGGCAAATCACGGTGAGAAAAAACATATTTTTGCGCCAAAGGCGTAACTACTTCTTCGTGCGATATATTGAGCACAAGCTCTGTATTACTTCTGCCTTTTAAATGGAATAAAATATCGAGATTATCGCGCTTGGTTGTGGTATAACTGCTTTTCTGCGTTAGCGCCGGCATTAAAACTTCATTTGCTCCAATGGAATCCATTTCCTCTCTGATAATATTCTGGATTTTAGTTAAAACGCGCAGACCCAAAGGCAAATAAATATACACTCCTGCCATCTGTTTACTGACAAATCCGGCTTGCTCTAAAAGACGGGCATTAATACAGTCCGCGTCAGAAGGAGCGGATTTTGAAGTTTTTGAAAAAATATTTGAATAACGCATATTGCAGTATATCTTACTATAATTCACTTAGGTTGGCAAACGCACATTTGATAAAACAAAACCAAATCATACATTTACAAAATACCACTATACGGTATAATAGATATAATATCAAAACCATTAACTTAAAACAAACAATATGCCTACGGACAAAATCAACTTAATTAAAACCATATATCTTTACTTGGTATCTTTTGTAACGCTTATGATGATTGCCACAGGCGCCATCAGCATAATCAACTCTGTGTTAAAAATGTATGTTTTCACTCAAGCTGATGACTATTACCAATACGCGCGGCCAATGGAATGCGAACAAACAGCTGTTGTGCCTGCAAGCAGTTCAACGCCGGTCGCAGTATCTGAAAAATGCGCACAAATGGAAAGTGAATATAATGAAAATCGCAAAAAAAATCGCACTGCAGACCTGCACAATGATTTATCGCGAAATATATCATTGTTAGTGATAGCCCTGCCACTGTTCATTTTACATTGGCGCCTTGCAAGAAAAAAAGACAAACAAAACCCGCCGGACAAAAATTATCCAAAACCACCAGCACATCCTGAATCACCCACTAAACAGCATCTTCCGCTTGATAATATTGCTTGATTGCGATTGAATATATTCAAATATATATCAACATTGTTATATTAAATTGCAGTGTTTAAATTATAACTTTCAAAATACTGTATGCTAAATAAAGCATATGAAAAAAAGATTCTGCTGGCAATCCTGCTATTGACAACAATAACTATCGCCATTTTGTTACTTCGCGGAAGCGAGGACTCATGGATATGCGAAAACGGACGATGGATCAAACATGGCAATCCAAGCAAGGCCATGCCAATCAAACCCTGCGGCAAACCCGTGGCGTGCACAGCCGAAGCAAAGCTCTGCTCTGACGGATCCTATGTTTCTAGAATTGCGCCCGACTGTAATTTCGCTCCATGTCCAAAACAAGATCTAATAAGCGTTGAAAATCTTTCAGCCGGACAATCAATTACCAGCCCATTGACTATAAAGGGACAAGCGCGTGGCTCTTGGTTTTTTGAAGCAAGCTTTCCCATCAAACTGTTGGATCAAAGTGGATCGCTGTTGGCATCTGTTCCGGCTCAAGCAAAAGGCAACTGGATGACCAATGATTTCGTGCCATTTGAAGCTGAATTGAAATTCTCTTCTCCAACAACAAGCAAGGGATCTATCATATTGGAAAAAGACAATCCGTCAGGGCTAACTCAAAACGCTGACCAATTGATAATCCCTGTTTCATTTGCCGAAAAAATGAGAAAAATATTTTTATATTACTACGATCCTGCCGCCGACTTGGATGAAACCGAAAATCTAAAATGCAGTGCTGATGGCTTGGTAGCGGTGCAAAGAGAAATTCCAATAAGCAAAACGCCGATTCAGGACACAATAAAATTGTTGCTCTTGGGCAAACTCACAAAACAAGAACAAGATCAGGGGATCACCACAGAATATCCGCTTGAAGGGGTATCCTTAAAACAAGCGTCATTAAATAATGGAATACTAACTCTGCTATTTGATGATCCAATGTACAAAACAACAGGCGGTTCGTGCCGCGTAAATGTTCTTTGGCTTCAAATTGAAGCAACGGCCAAACAATTTACTGAGGTAAAAGAAGCGCGTTTTGAACCTTATGACATTTTTCAGCTATGATGTTCGCGAATTAAAAAATCGTCAAAGTAAACCATCCCTGCACTCAACCGCCAAACCGCCCGCATCACATGCGAGCGATTTTAATTACCCTTGATTTTTTAATCTTAATATGCTTCAATTACATTGTAAGCTCAACAAAAAATCCAAACCTTGGGAGGTTTGAAATGGAACAGCACGAAAATATATTCAAAAGCCGGATAATTGATTCCCTGCTCAGGCAGGCCAAAATGCACCGGCTATGCTGGAAGATGGTACAAGTAGCCGTAGCCATGTTTGCAATAGGTGCGGTCGCCCATGTGGTGGTCGTGGGAATACGCGAAACCGGAAGCTTCATGCATCTTCTCAACGAAACAGGCGCTCGCGCTTATGCAATGATCATAATGAGTGGGGTCATGGTCTTGAGCATGATCATCCTGCTTTCATTGGACAAGAATTGGCACACTCCATGGATGAAACAGTGGCGTGAGAGCTATTATACTGAATGCAGACGCATTGCCAAAAAAAAGCACCGCCAGATGGATCGGGAAAAGCTTCAAATGACCATGAAGGACCAACTGAGGCGAGACGAGCTGGCCATAAAAAACACCCTTCTATTGCGTCTGGCGTTCATGACATTAACAAACCCGGGGAGCGACTTCAAGCACTAGAACGCAATGCGCTAAAGAACGCAATGCGCTAACTTCCATTCAAAATCCCGCCACCATTGGAAGCAAGATACCATCCGCTTCCCTGCATACTCGCAATTTATTTGCGCGCATGCAGAGGAGATAATTCGGATGGTATTTTGTTTAAATTAATTCTTGAACAATTTTGAAAAATCAGATTAGCCAAATACGTTTTAAAATATCAATGCAATTCACAATGTTTGCAACACCTCTAAAAAATGATATAGTATAGTAAAGATACATATAGGGCCTGCCACCAAATACCATTTCTACTGCAATTCATAAATTTAGACCAAAATCGTTTCAAAATTTCTTGGCTTATCTTACAGATAGGCCTCAAAATTTTTTATCAAGCGAAGCGAGAGAAAAGAAAAATGATAATTTTTCTTTTCCGAGCGAGCGAAGATAACTATGGAATTATC
>JBDRCM010000025.1:0-32137 GCA_043821725.1 bacterium
CAAACATAAGGGAAAGAAATTGATCACGGCAAGAAAGGTTTTTTATTCTTTTATTGCCAGAATATTTTTCAATGCATTTATTGAGTTCATAATCTGAAATAAGATCAACGATTTGAGAAAAAATATACTTTTCTTGATTCAAAGATGATTATCTTAAAGTTAGTTAAACTGTGGATAATTATCTCATGTTCAATTCAAATCGAAAAATCGTTAAAAGGTTAATTCAGTTGTAAAATTAGATAAAATTTGGTAGACTAAAAAAAGTTAACGCAACACTAGTGCCAGAAACGTTATGTGAAATAGTCCAAATTTTATTAACCTATAAATAACGTAAAAATATGATCTACATTGTACTTTTTCTGCTCCTCTTAGGAGGTTGGCAATCATTCATGAGGGGAAGTAAATCCGAAGTAATAAGCTGGGCTTCGCTTTGGCTTGCTTTAATTTTTTTGATTATCGGACTCGTAATTGGAAAAATTGAAATGAGCGTTGTTCTGTTTGCTATATTTATTTTGGCAAGCATTTTTATTTTAATGCAAATTTATCGCTTCTCTACATATCACAAGTATTTCCCTAAAATGTTTCCAGTATTGATTGGGTATGGCGTTCTTGTCGGATATTTACTATTCGTTTTCAATTTTTCCAATTACTTTATTTGGTTTGTAATTCTAACTGTCGGATTTTTAATTACAAATTTTCGCAAGCAGCAGCAAGCCAAAGCTTTTGCTTCACTGACAAAAGACGAGGAGCAGAAAAAGTTGCTAGACAAGTCGGTAAAAAATACTATCAAGTTTCATATTTTTAGTTCTCTTGTTTATGTAATATCTGCTATTGGGGCGTTCTTATATTTTTACAACATATAAAATTTGGCCTACATCACATAACAGCACGATATGCGGTTCAAGAAAAAACGCGTAAATGATTTTCAAGGGAGGGGCTTTTTCTTTCTCCGAAATTTGTCAAAATAATAATTGACTTTTTAATGGAATTTTGGCAGACTTTACATATCGACCACGTTATATGCCATTGAGTTTGAGAGACTTAAAAAAATACAAGGGCTTAAAACTTTAGAAACACGTATTAAAAAATATCTATAACATAAACATTATGAGTGAAAAACTAGAAATTTACGATTTAAATTCAGACCTAATTACAATTGAAGATAGAAAAAAATTTTATTCTGAAATTAAGACAGAGTTTAAAAAAACTGGTAAAATTACTAAGAAAATTAAATCAATTAGATTACTTTTAATGAATTCTTCAGGACGTATCTATTTACAAAAAAGAAGTAAAATAAAAACGGAAAATGCAGGAAAATATGATAAAACTGTTGGAGGTCATGTATCAGCAGGTGATAGTTTTAATATGACCGTAATTAGAGAGTGTGCAGAAGAATTAGGTTTCCCCGCAACAGTATTAGAACCTGAAGAATTTGAAAAAGCAACAAAAGTTACTAATTTAGATATTATTGGGCTATTTAAAAAAATTGAATATTTACCAAATTTCCTATCAAAAAGAACATCCAACGATAATTCAGAATTTATCCAACCACATATGACATCTATATATTTTGGATATTATGATGGACCTATTAAATTTGTTGATGGCGAAAGTTCAGGTATTGAAGTATTTTCTTTAGAAGAATTAAAAGAAAATATAAAAGAAAATCCTAACAAATTTACAGAGGATATAAAATTCATGGTAAAAAAATATGAAAAATTTCTAGTTCCAATTAATTAAAGCTTTAAGGATTAGTTCTTGTTCTTAAAGTGTCGCTTTACTCATTAAACAAAATACCTCTCAAACTCAACTGACCCTTTAACAACAGCTATCTACTTGCAGTCCTCACCCAAATTTCGCCTCCTATATGATATGATAATAAGAAAGTCGGCGAAACTTCTCATAATCCTGATGTTATATGCCATTTCACTCACCGGCAAAAATTAAAATGAAGATGCTGTAAATCTTATTTTTTATAAACCATATATGACAACAAAAAGGCATCAAAATATTCCAGCTTCTTACTTAACATTAATGAAAAGTAACAAGATATTACTTTTAAGACGTTTCAATACTGGGTACGGAGATGGTAATTATTCAATGGTATCAGGTCATGTTGATCCAACAGAAACTTTTACCCAGTGTATCATAAGAGAAGCTGAAGAAGAAGCAGACATATTATTGAAACCAGAAGATTTAAAAGTTATTCATGTAATGCACAGAAATTCTGGTACTGCTGAGAATAATGAAAGAGTTGATGTCTTTTTTATTGCTGAAAAATGGGATGGTGAGGTTGTAAATAAAGAACCTCATAAATGTGATGACCTATCTTGGTTTGAATTAGATAATATCCCAGACAATGTCATCCCGTATATAAAACAAGCAATTGAAGGAATAAAAAATGAAGTTTATTATAGTGAACATGGATGGTAGTGAACGAAACGCTAAAGCCACACTACGCTCTCGCTATATCACGATTTACTCGGCGCATATAACACCGAATATCAGAAAATTGCTTAGTTCGCAATTTTCGCAAATTGCCTTTGCTACGCTTCGGCAACTTCCGATATTCGGGTCCGTTAAGTGAAATATTTTTATAGCGATTTTTTTAAAAAATATAGAAAACTTATATTTTTAACGATATTAAATAATATGAGTGTTGAAGGATTTGAGCCAAAAATTGAGGATGAAAAGTCCCCAGCCCCTAAAATTTTAAAAGGATCTCCGGAGTTTTTTGAGTCAAAAGAAGGAAATGACCGCGAGGATAAAGGCCCATTGTACTTAATGATGAATCTTGAAACAAAGTGTAGTGCTCGTTGTCTAAAATGTGCGCTACCTGGCCGAGGAGGTCACATGGGAGAGCCCTTATCCATTGACCAGCGCAAAAAACTCCTCGCAAAAGTTGGAGAACTCGGCATTAAAGAGTTAGTTATTGTAGGAGGTGGCGAACCAACAGAACACTTTGACGACATTATGAAACCCATCATTGAGGCCGCTCACCACGAGGGGCTGGGGACTATCATGTTTACGAACGCAACCTGCCTCACCCGGGAGCAAGCGGAATTTTATAGGGAACACGATGTCTCAATTTTTGTTTCTCTGGACGCAATTGATCCTGAAACTTACAAATTTTTAATAGGATTTGATAAAATAAAGGAAGAAATGAAAGAAAAATTGACTCTTGAACAGGTCTTAAACAATATTCGGATGTTGCGAGAGGTATATGGTCAGACCGAAGAAGTCATCCGTGGCAAAAAAGTAGTTAGACTAGGGATAAACGTTACCGTCTTCAAACAAAATAAAAAACAGCTAGATGCAATAAAGAAACTTGCAGGCGATGATATGCAATTCATCGCCAACCACCCGATCCCTCGTGGCAAATTGGGAAACAAGAAAGTATGGCAAATGTTAGTCGGCGATGAATACGAAGATCTACAAAGACTTGCTCAAAAGAAGTCGGATACTGGTGGACATAGCTCTATAAACGAAGGAGCGTGTAGTTATTTTAACAGGGGTATCAGTGTTAATACGGATGGGCAACTTTTAAGCTGTGGCTATGCTTCTGAAACTGCACACTCTCTTGGCTCTGTCACTGATTCTTCAACTATAGAAGATCTAAAAAAACATTACTCAGACATCAGAACAAGATACAAACAATTTACAAAAGAAACCGGTAGAACCCCTTCCTGTCCTCTCCGCGACGACGATTATCAAGGTTTTCTGGATAAATTAAAAAAATGAACCCCTCCCTGTGCCAAGAGCACAGGGTTCTTTGTTTGCAGGCAGGCTTTTGCCCGAATAGACCCGCTCCGATGTCCTTCGGGGACTCGTTGCGCTGTGTTAAAAAATCACTCAGATCCTCTTAACCCACAAACTCTGTCCGGCGCAAAGGGCGACAGCCAAAGCATCAGCCGCATCATCAGAAGCGATTTTATGCTTTAATTGAAGAATTGTTTGAACCATTTTTTGCATTTGATATTTTTCAGCCCTGCCATAGCCGGTTATTGCCTGCTTAATCTGCAAAGGCGTAAACTCATCCACTTCCAGCTTATTTTCAACCGCAGTTAGCAATATGACTCCGCGCGCTTGACCAACCTTAATGGCTGTCTTCAAATTCTTGAAAAAAAACAAATCTTCCACAGCCATACGCGTGGGCTTGTATTTTTTAATTATTTTTTCAATCTCTCTTTTAAGCTCCGCAAGGCGCTCAATAAAAGGATCCTTCATTGAAGTTTCAATGCGCCCGTAATTTACTGCGCTCCATTCTCCTTTTTCGCCTATTATCACTCCCCATCCTATGCGCCCGAATCCGGGATCAATGCCAAGAATTATTTCCGACTTCATAAATTATTGCGCGTTAGTGAAAAAATCTTCCACATCATCATGCGCTGCCAATTCATCAAACAATCTATTCAATTTTTCTTCAGTTGCGGAATCAACAGCCACTTTATCCTTGGCAATCCATTCCATTGATGAATCGCTCACTTCAATATTCATTTCCTTTATTTTAACCAGCGCTTTCTGCAAATTTTCTTTTTTCGTGTAAATCGCTATTTTGTTGTCTTCAACATCGCAAATATCTTCAGCACCGGCATCCATGGCCTTAAGCTCAAAGTCATCCCTCTTAATATTAGATTCAGAAAACAATCCACTGTCAACAACAATTACGCCGTTCTGCTCAAACATCCACAAAACCGACCCGCTACCTCCCATTGATCCTCCGTTTTTTGATAAAATATGTTTTATTTCAGAAACAGTGCGGTTCTTGTTATCGGTTACGGTCTTGATTAAAATCGCAACTCCAGCCGGACCATAGCATTCATACATCTGTTCCTCAATATGACTGCCTTTAAGATCGCCAATTCCACTTTTAACGGCTCTCTCTATATTGTCTTTTGGAACTCCATCGGCCTTTGCTCTTTCAATGGCAAGACGCAAACTAAAATTCATTATTGGATCTGCTCCGCCCTGTTTTGCAGCCATGCTTACCAGCTTTGAATGTTTGCTAAAAGAGCCACTTCTCTTGGCGTCCTGTTTGCTTTTCCTGCCTTGTATATTATGCCATTTAGAATGTCCGCTCATAATAATGGTATTTTAATGGAAAAGATCAATTAATACAAATGCAGGGACAGATCATTGTCTGCCCCTGCAAGATGAAATAATTTAATTATCTCTAAACTATTTTTTAAATCCAGTGCCTGCAGGGATCAATCGCCCAATAATGACGTTTTCTTTCAATCCGCTCAAATAATCTATCTTGCCTGTAATGGCTGTATTAATCAATACGCGCGCGGTTTCTTGAAATGATGCAGCAGACAAAAAGCTCTGTGTGGATAAAGCCACTCGACTGATACCCATAAACAGCTCTCTTGCTGTGGCCTGCTTGTCCTTTGCTTTGCGCGCCAAACGATTTGATATATCCAATTGCGACTTCTCCACTACCTCGCCCGGCAATAAATCAGTATCGCCAACATCTTCAACATATACGCGACTGAACATCTGTCTGATAATAAGCTCCACATGTTTATCATTCACTTTCTGGCCCTGTGAAGAATATATATTCTGAACTTCCTCCAAAATATATCTCTGAACGGCATCTTTTCCTTTTAATTCAAAAAGCTGATGCAGATTAATACTTCCATCAGTCATACGCTGACCTTTGGTTGCAACATCGCCTTCTTTAACCAATATCTTGTAGCCCATGGGAATAATATAGTCGCGTACATGAGGTCCTTCATAACTAAGAACTATATTATTGCGAATCAGTTTGATTGTACCGCTGTAACTTGATTTTATTTCTTCTCCGGAACTGCCACGCACAAGAAGAACCTGGTTTTTTTTCACGCTATCGCCTTCTTTAACCATTACTTCATCGCTTTTTGTAAATTTTATCTTCATTTCATCCATGCCTGAAAAATGCACATGCAAAATCTTTTGGCCTCGCCTGCCCTCAAAAATCTTGCGCCCTGTGGGCGAAGTGATAATTTTGCCGTCAGCTTCTTCAATAGTAATTTGCCCTTCAACTTCAGCAAGCACTGCCTGTTTTTTTGGCTTGCGAGCTTCAAACAGCTCGTCAACTCGTGGCAAACCTTGTGTTATGTCTCCGCCACCGGCAACTCCGCCAGTATGGAAAGTTCTCATGGTAAGCTGCGTACCTGGCTCGCCGATTGACTGAGCCGCCATTGTTCCGACAGCTGTACCCAACTCAACTGGCTTGTTGTGCGCCAGATCATAGCCATAGCACTTGCGACACATTCCTTTAGTCATTCGACACTGCATAACGGAACGGACGTGAATTGAATCCACATTATGCTCGTCAATCAACCGCAGGATCTTATCATCAACTATCTCACCTTTTTTAACGATTGTTTTTCGTCCTGCTTTAACATCTTCCATTACATATCGACCCCATACGCGTTCAGACAACTTCTGCCCCATTTCACGGGACTGCTCAATGGTAAAAATTTCTCCTTGCTCGGTATTGCAATCTTCTTCGCTGATAATGACATCTTGTGAAACGTCAACCAAGCGCCTTGTCAAATAACCGGCGTTTGCAGTTCGCAAAGCCGTATCTGACAGACCTTTTCTGGTTCCATGAGAAGATATAAAAAATTCCAATACGCTAAAACCCTCTTTAAAATTGCCTTTAACAGGCAGTTCTATTGTTTCTCCTGAAGGAGAAGCAACCAATCCTTTCATTCCTATAACCTGTCCCAGCTGACCCCAGCTTCCGCGCGCGCCTGAATCAATCATTGCAAACACAGGACCATTTTTATCCAATGTCTCTTGATTTTTAGCCACCACTTTGTCCTTGGTTTCAGCCCAGATGTTCAAAATTTTGGTTAGCCGTTCTGACTTTGTAAGCAATCCTTCTTGATATTGTTCATGAACTTGGAAAACATCTCCATCTGCCTGGCTAATCAAATCCGCCTTTTCGGAAACTTCAGGAAAATCGTCCATTCCAAGAGAATACCCGGACTTTGTAGCGTATCGATAGCCAATGTTCTTTAACGAATCAAGAAAATGAGGAATATCTTCTTTTTTGCACAGCTCCAAAGATAGGCGAATAATCATACCCAACTTCTTTACATCAATTGATTCATTAAGGAATGGCAGCTCATCAGGCAAAACCTTATTAAACAAAATTCTGCCAACTGATGTTTCCTGCATCGGATCGCTGTCTTTGGGAAATTTCTTTAAATTTGAAAACCTTACATAAATTTTTTCCTGCAAGCCGATATGGCGCGTTTTGTAAGCAAACATTGATTCTTTTTCCGAGCTGAAATATTTTGTTTTTTCGCTCTTGCCTTCTCCTTCTTTAAAGCGGGTTAAATAGTAACAGCCCAAAGCTATATCCTGTTTCGGAGTAATAACCGGAGATCCGGTTGCCGGCTTAAGAATATTCTTTTCAGCGGCCATTAAATTATCCGCCTCCCAGCGAGCTTCAGCGGTCAATGGAAGATGAACAGCCATTTGATCGCCGTCAAAATCCGCGTTAAAAGCAGTACACACCATTGGATGTAATTGAATGGCCTTGCCTTCTATCAAACGCGGATGGAATGCTTGAATGCCCAAACGGTGAAGGGTTGGCGCGCGATTTAAAAACACGCGAGTCGTTTTTGTTAGTTCTTCCAAAATATCCCAAACCTCATTTGCTTCAGATTCAACAAAACGCGAAGCGCTACGCACATTGTGAGCCAATTCCCTTTTGATGATTTCGCTCATAATGAACGGCTTAAACAACTCCAACGCCATTCGCTTTGGCAGTCCGCATTCATCAATATCAAGATTGGGACCCACAACTATTACTGAACGCCCTGAATAATCAACTCTTTTTCCCAAAAGGTTCTGTCTAAACCTACCCTGCTTACCTTTAAGAATATCAGCCAAAGATCTAAGCTGACGCTTTTGGCCTGTGGAAGCTGTTACTGTTTTGGCGTGCCTGGCATTGTTGTCAATAAGTGCATCAACCGCTTCCTGCAACATTCTTTTTTCATTGCGGCATATTACTTCAGGAGCGTCAAGCTCAAGCAACCGGCGCAAGCGATTGTTGCGGTTGATGACACGGAGATACAAATCATTTAGATCTGAAGTGGCGAATCTGCCGCCATCTAAAGCCACCATTGGTCTTAAATCCGGAGGGACCACAGGGATTGACTTCAAAATCATCCACTCAGGTCTTATGCCATTATTAACAAAACTTTTAATTACTTTTTTTCTGCGTATTATTCTTTCCAGTTTGGCTCCTTTGGCTTTTTCTTGTTCTTCCTTAAGTTTATTGACTGTTTCAGTAAGATTAATCCTATCTAACAAATTACGAACCGCTTCAGCGCCAATTGATGCTTCAAACAAATGTCCAAAACGCAATGACAGTTCCTGATATTTGTTTTCTGAAATAATCTTCAAAAGCTGTATTTCTTTTAATTCTTTGTCGGCTTTCTGATAATCTTCTTCAAGTTGCTTCTGCTTGTCCTCCGCCTGCTTTTGCATATCTTCCAAAACTGAAATGTTGGCTTTTTTATCATTGGCTTCCTGCATCTTTTTTTCCAGTTCCTTTTGTATCTGCTTCTTTTTTGACTTATACTCGTTGCGAAGCAATTCAAATGTCTTCTTTCTTTCATCCTCATTCACCTTTGTAATTATGAATGATGCAAAATACACAACTTTTTCAAGAGCTTGAGCGGACAAATCAAGTATTAGGCCTATTTTTGATGGAACTGAACGCAAAAACCAAATATGACTTACCGGAGCGGCCAACTCAATATGCCCCATACGCTCGCGCCTGACTGAAGATCGCGTCACTTCCACTCCGCACTTATCGCAAATAATGCCTTTATAACGTATTTTCTTATACTTGCCACAAAAACATTCCCAATCTTTTGTCGGACCAAAAATCTCTTCTGCAAACAAACCTCCTTTTTCCGGTTTCTGAGTGCGATAATTAATGGTTTCCGGCTTACTTACCTCGCCTTGAGACCATTTCTTAATAACCTCTGGCGAAGCCAAACGCAGACGCATGGCGTCAAAATCGGCTGGATTATGTTTATTGTCTTGCATAATATTGCTGGTTAATATTTGTATTTTAATATTGTTCAGTTTCGTCTTGCTCACCCATATGATCTTTTAATTCTTTTTGCTTTTCCTCATCATATTCTTCAAAGGTTAAATAGGATCCTGAATCAGATCTTTTTAGTAATTCAACATCCAGACAAAGTCCTTTTAACTCGCGAACAAGCACATTAAACGATTCCGGCAAATTAATCTTGCAAATTTCCTCGCCTTTAATAATTGACTCATACGCTTTTGACCGACCTGGCACGTCATCTGATTTGATGGTTAGTATTTCCTGCAAAGTATGAGCCGCTCCATATGCTTCAAGCGCCCATACTTCCATTTCTCCGAATCTTTGTCCACCAAACTGCGCCTTTCCACCAAGTGGCTGTTGTGTAATCAAGCTGTAAGGCCCTATTGAACGTTGGTGAATTTTATCTTCAACCATGTGGTTCAATTTAAGCATATAGCTGTAGCCAACCGTTACCGGATGATCAAACGCCTCGCCTGTTCTTCCGTTGTATAAAATGACCTGTCCACTTTCCGGCAAGCCGGCTTTTTTCAGCTCTTCTTTTATATGCGCTTCACTCATGCCATTAAGCACCGGGGTAGCGACTTTGTAGCCCAATGCATTGGCTGCCAATCCGATGTGCGTTTCCAAAAGCTGGCCAAGGTTCATTCTGGAAATAACCCCTAATGGCGATAGGATAATATCAATGGGCGTTCCATCTTCCAAAAATGGCATGTCCTCTCTTGGAACCACTTTAGAAATAACTCCTTTGTTGCCGTGCCGTCCGGCCATCTTATCTCCAACTTGAATTTTGCGCATGTCAGCCACTCTTACCTGAACCTGCTTTACAACTCCGGGCTGCAGTTTGTCGCCGTTTTCCGCGGAAAAAATCTTAATGTCAATAACACGACCGTGCTCGCCATGCTCAAGATACAAAGAAGAGTCGCGAACATCACGCGCCTTTTCGCCGAAGATCGCTCGCAAAAGACGCTCTTCAGCGCTAAGTTCTGTTTCACCTTTAGGCGTAATCTTGCCAACCAAGATATCGCCACTTTTCACTTCCGCTCCGATTCGCACTATTCCTTCACTGTCTAAATTTTTTAATTTTTCTTCGCTCACGTTTGGAATGTCAGAAGTAACAACTTCCGGACCCAATTTGGTTTCTCTTACATCAATAGTATAATCTTCTATATGAATTGAGGTGTAACGATCGTCCTGAACAACTTTTTCTGAAACAATAACAGCGTCCTCGTAATTAAAGCCATCCCAAATCATGTACGCTACCAGCATGTTTTGTCCAAGCGAAAGCTCTCCATCTTTCACACTTGCCCCATCAGTCAAGATCTGTCCTTTTTTAACTTTATCACCCAAATTGGCTATGGGATTCTGGTTAACGCAACTGGAAGCGTTGGATCGCACAAACTTATTTAAAATATATGTGTATTTTTCTCCGTTCTTGTCCTGAATAACGATCTTTGAACCATCTAATTCCACAATTTCGCCATCAACTTCAGATATTGCTATATGCCCGCAGTCAACAGCCGCCTTTCTTTCAACTCCGGTGCCAACCAATGGCTGTTCCGGCCTAATGCAGGGAACCGACTGCCTCTGCATATTTGACCCCATTAAAGCGCGGGTTGCATCATCATGCTCTAAAAAAGGAATACATGAGGTTGCCACGCTTACAATTTGGTTTGAGGCCACATCAAGATAGTCAATCCGCTCAACATCCACAGTGCCGGGCTGTCCGCAGATACGCGCAGGTACGCTATTATCCATAAAATATCCTTTTTCATCAATTTTTATGGTTGCTGAAGCTGTAACTACTTTTTCTTCCTTAAAAGCGTTAAGATATACAATTTCATTGGTAACACGCGTTTTGATTTTTATTTTTTCAATTTTTTTATCTTTGGAAAGTTTTTCAGCTGTTTTTTTATCAATCAAGTCCCCTTTTTTCAGGCCTCCGATGTCTTCATCAATAATCTCGCCTTCGGTAAATTCCGCCTTATTGGCAACCTCTTTAATAACTTTGCGATAAGGCGTCTCAATAAAACCATATTCATTTACTTTTGCATAGCTTGCCAGATGATTGACTAATCCGATATTCGGACCTTCAGGCGTGGCAATCGGGCAAATACGGCCATAATGGGTTGTATGTACATCGCGGACTTCAAAACCGGCTCGGTCGCGCGATAATCCACCCGGACCCAAGGCGCTTACTCTACGCTTGTGCTCAAGCTCTGACAATGGATTCGTTTGATCCATAAACTGACTGAGCTGGGAGCTCATAAAAAATTCTCTTATGGCGCTGATAACAGGCCTTGCATTCACAAGCTTGTTTGGATTCAATTGATCTATATCCTGCGTGCTCATTCTGTCTTTAACAATACGCTCCATTCTGGCAAGACCTACTCGAAAACGATTCTGCACAAGCTCGCCAACAGCTCTGATGCGTCGATTGCCAAGATGATCAATATCATCCGGCTCTTCCTGATTAACGTTCAAGCGGATAACTTCTTTAATTACTAACAATAATTTTTCAGGCGACAAAACTCTCTGCTCTTTGTTATCAAACTGCTCTGACCCCAGTCCAAGATCAAACTTGGTGTTGAACTTATATATGCCGACTTTGCCGAGATCATAGCGGTCAAAATTAAAAAACATGGCGCGGATCAAACTTTTGGCATTGTCTGACGTTGCCAGATCTCCCGGCCTTATTCTTTTATATACTTCTATCAACCCTTCGTCCTCGTTTGTTGCAATATCTTTTTTTATTGTTGATTCAATGTAATCAATGCTCGGATGGATGTTAACGTCCTTAAACAACTCAATCAATTCATCATCTGTTTGATATCCAAATGCTCTTAAAAGTGAAGTGGCCGCGACTTTTCGCTTGCGGTCAACCTTAACCCAGATTACGTTGTTGGTGTCAGTTTCAATTTCTATCCATGCTCCTCTGTTTGGTATTATTTTCGCTCCATAATATCTGCGTCCTCGCACTGTTTCAGCGGTGAAAAAAGCTCCGGCGCTTCTAATTAACTGAGACACAACCACTCTTTCTATTCCATTAATGATAAAAGTACCGCGCTGGGTCATAAGAGGCATATCACCAAGATAGATTTCCTGGGATTTTGTTTCTTTTGTTTTTTTATTTGTGAGGCGTGCAGTAACCCGCAATGGCGCGTCATATGTCAAATTTCTGTCCCTGCAAACCACTTCATCAAATTTAGGATCGTCAAGATAATAATCTTCCATATACACTTCCAAATCGCGCCCACTAAAATCGGTCATTGGAGAAACTTCGTCAAATAAATCCTTGATTCCATTCTTTAAAAACCAATCATATGAATCTTTTTGAACTTCAACCAAATCAGGCATTGGCATTGCCGGTTGAGAAGAAGTAAAATATTTTCTTTCATTGCTTTTGATTGGCTGTCGCTTGAAAATTGGCATATATTATTTATATTTATTTATGTAAAATGAAAATTTGTTAACAGTTTAAAAAAATATTGAACAAGCGGACAACAAAAAAACGCACCAAATCGGTGTCTTTATTCTTTTCTTATAAATTGAAGCTAATCGGCAAGGTTAGCATTTTTATGTTCCTTGCACACAGCAATCCCGTTGATTAACGAGAGCCGTGATTTTCGCTTATTTAAGATAATTTTCCAAGATTTCTGGCTTTTGTTTTGATACTAGCTCGGAAAACAGCTAAATTTTACCTTATTTTGCCTTTTTTGTCAAATTAAAGAACAAATTATTCAGTTTGTCAAGAAAATCTGTTTTTTTGCATATTTAAGCCAAAAAAGCGCTTGCTGTAGGAGAAAACAAAAATAATTATCCACAGGATGTAAACATGGCCGGAGTATTGGCTCTTGTTTGAGCCACTGTGGCTTATAGGAACTGTGAAATTCGCGCCCTTTTCTTCAAACTGATAATTCAAACCCTTTTGACAATAACAGTGGAGATATGAACTAACAAGACGCTTCGCATTTTTTTACCTTTTTTAAAAAACAGCATCTTGACAAACTAATTTTTAGGATTAAAATACCGTGCAGATTAGTCAGACAAAATTATAATTGAAAAAAATAGTGAAAAAAAAATTCTTTTATGGTATAATCTTTAATGCTAAATATCAAAATAATCGTCTCTGCCAAGCTGCGCAGGAATTGATGTCTCAACCGAATCGGATTTTAGGAAACAATCTCTCTCCTCCTTCCGGACAGTAGCAATATCGTCCGAAGGAAGTTTCCGGCTTTGATTCGTTAGTTAAAACATGCTATTCCTGTCGCAGCTTAGTTGAGATGATAAAATCTTCTTTCGCAATAGACTCTTGATGCATGTTGAGAAATTTTTTTGTAAACAAAAAACACCTTGAAATTAAAGGTCTGCCTCCAAATGCGCTTTCGTGACGAAATTAATAAATTATGGCCAAAATCGTTTGAAATTTCTTGGCTTATCTTACAGATAGGCCTCAAAATTTTTTATCAAGCGAAGCGAGAGAAAAGAAAAATGATAATTTTTCTTTTCCGAGCGAACGAAGATAACTATGGAATTATCAACAATTTTGTCTCATAATTTATCAATTGCAGTAGAAATGGTATTTGGCGATAGACCCGTTAAAGGTGGATTGAAGCGCCTGCTAATTCGTAGCTGGCGCAGAGAAAAGAACAATGCATGCCATTATTGGCATGTACCCATAATATATCTAATTAACGCGCTGGTGTCAATTTGAAGCGCAAATGTCAATCCAGCTGTTTACTACAAACTTTCAAGTGTGATATAATAAACTAACATCATACATTATGGCTAGACGCAAAACGCGCAAACTTAGCTTTTTTGAACGGCTAAATTTAAACCCGGACATAAATCGGGGACTTTTGGCTGTCTTGCTTTTTGTTGCAGGCGGCCTATCTGCTTTAAGCTTTTTTGAAATGGCAGGAGTGGCAGGCAAATTCATTGACGCTTTGCTGGCAATCAGCTTTGGCGGAGTTCGCTATGTATTTCCCATAATCCTTTTGCTAGTTGCCATTCTGATAGTGAAAGACATGGACTACAATTACCAGCCAACCCACTGGCTGGGCTCAATTCTATTCTTCCTTGGCTTTAACGCGCTTGTCCATCTGAAAATTCCAACCACCCAAATGTGGGAAAGCTCAGTGAGGGGAGAGGGAGGAGGGATAGTTGGCTTTTTGCTTGCATGGCCTTTGGGAAAATATATTGGATATTGGGGCGGACTTGTAATATTGTTTGGCCTAATCTTGATTGCCGTTATCTTTTTGTTCAATACTTCACTTGCCAGAATAGTTGAACTTCATACTAAACTTTTCCGAGCGTTGGGATGGACAGGCAAGCAAATGATCAGATTTACAGGACTGCTTAAAAAAGAGCAGTACAAAACAAAATTTAGAATTAAAGGCAACTACCGCAATGATAATGCTGATGAGCCGGATGAAGATGAGATTGAAAACTCCTTTAAGAAAAAAACATTGGTTGATGGAGATGATGAGGAAGAAGAAGATGGAGAAGATGATGAAGACGAGGATAAAAAGAAAATAACAATCAAGCCAAAAAAACCCAAAGTGATAATACGCGATCTCCCTTCACTGTCTTTGCTGTTTACCACCAAAAGCAAACCAAGCGCAGGAGATATCAAAGCCAATGCTGAAACAATAAAAGATACTTTGTCCAATTTTGGAATTGAAGTGAGCATGGGTGAAGTAAGAGTTGGGCCAACTGTGACACAATACTCCATCAAGCCGGCCAAAGGAATAAAGCTTACGCGCATTACAGCCCTTAATAATGATCTGGCATTGTCGCTCGCGTCCCATCCGATTAGAATTGAAGCGCCAATTCCGGGAAAGTCATTGGTGGGAATTGAAGTTCCCAACCAAAAAATCGCTATGGTAAGCTTGCGCGAACTGTTAGAAAGCAAGGAATGGAAAGCAAGAAAAACCAATATGAACGTGGCTCTTGGAAAAGACGTTGCAGGCAAAGTCTGGTGCGCTGACCTGCCGTCAATGCCCCATATGCTAATTGCCGGCGCCACCGGATCTGGAAAAACCGTGTGCATTAATACAATTCTTCTTAGCTTGCTTTATCAAAATACGGCCGAGACACTGCGCCTGATAATGATTGATCCAAAACGGGTTGAACTAACAATGTACAATGGCATCCCGCACTTGTTGACGCCGATTATTACTGATGCAAAACAAACAGTAAACGCTTTGCGCTGGACCATAAACGAAATGAACCGTAGATTTGACTTGTTATCTCAGGCAGGACGAAGAGATATCAACACATACAACACTAATGGAAAAGAAAAGCTTCCTCACATAGTATTTGTGATTGACGAACTTGCGGATTTAATGGCTTCAACGGCAAGCGAAGTTGAAGCCGGAATAATTCGCATAGCGCAGATGGCGCGCGCAGTTGGCATCCATTTGATTGTCGCCACGCAACGACCAAGCACTGAAGTTATCACGGGATTGATGAAGGCAAATATTCCCACACGGCTCGCTTTTTCAATGCCATCACTTATTGACTCGCGCACAATTCTTGATTGTCCGGGGGCGGAAAAACTACTCGGCCGTGGCGATATGCTATTCTTAAGCTCTGACATGTCAAAACCAAAACGCTTGCAGGGAGCTTTTGTGTCTGAAGAAGAATTAGGACGCGTCATAAGCCATCTTAAAGGCAAACATCATGAAGAGCCGGAATACGATGAAACAATAGTAGCAGGCAACATTGGCAGTGATAAAGGAACTATTAATATGTTTGGCGGCTCAGACGATGACTATGATCCAAAATTTGAAGAAGCAAAAAGGATTATTCTGGAATCCGGCAAGGCCAGCGCTTCTTTGCTCCAAAGACGATTAAAACTCGGTTATGCCAGAGCGGCGCGCATTCTTGATGAGTTGGAAGAAGCCGGCATTGTCGGACCACCTGACGGCGCTAAACCACGCGAAGTTTTTACTGAACACATCATGCCCGGACCTGAAAAAGAACTGACTGAAAACGAAAGAACAATGGATGCCGGCGGATCGGCCGTGTTTGATGATGACATATATGTTGACGATGACGAGGAAGATGAGCAAGCAGACGAGGACGATACACCTGATGAGGAACAACCGGATGAGAGTCATGTTGATGACAGTGAAGAAAGTGAAGTAGATGATGATGCTTCAGCAGAAGATGTGGACGAATATTTTGATGAAGATGAAGAAGAGGATGTTGAAGACGAAACAAATGAACAAAAAAAATGATTTAAAAAATGAACCCCTCCCCGACTCAGTCGGGGTAATCAGGCACAGCAGTTTGGAAGACCGCTCTGGCAAGACCACGGGGTATTTAACTTGCTTGCTCGGTCCCGCTTAGCGGGACCCTCGCTGCGCTACGTTAATAAAATATTTTATGGCGATTTTCTGCCTTAAAAAACTTAAAAAACCATTGCTGGCCGGCGAAATAATGATGCAAAAGCGCAAAAGCATGAATCTCAATCTTGAACAAGTTTCCAAGCTGATTAATATTGGAGAGAACTATTTGCGAGCCATTGAAAACAATGATCTTGAACTGCTTCCCAAAGCAAAAGCCCACTGTTTGGCTTACGTAAAAAAATTAGCTCGCATGCTAAAGCTGGATGAAAAAAAAATTTGCAATAAATTCTGTAAAGAAACAGGGCTGGATAATTATGAACTAATACACCCTGGAAAAGGAATAAAAATACGTCCGCTCGCCTCAATCTTTATGTGGATTAAAAGGACATCAATCGCCACGGTTGTTATTCTGTTTATCGGTTATATGGCATGGCAAATAAACGGCATTCTCAAACCTCCGAAATTAATTGTAACACAGCCAACTGAAGGATATATTTGCGATGAATTAAATACTGTTGTAAAAGGAAAAACTGAAAAAGAAGTTGCGCTATCAATAAACGGACAGGAAATACGCCCCAATGAAAACGGTGAGTTTGAAAGTCGCATTGACTTGTCAAACGGACTTAATGCCATTACAATAACTGCAATTAAAAAACACGGAAAAACCACTTCTTTGACAAGATATGTGATTGTGCGAAACAATGACGTTAAAAAGGTCGGATTAAAGCAATAAATCTCGCTGTGCCAAGAGCTTCTACCTAACGGCAAATAAACCTGCCTGCTGGCGTTAATAAACCAGACCCAACAATAAGTTGCGAGGTATCCGAGCAGGTTTTTTAGGGCAATTAAACCAGATTAAAATTGATAAAAACCTTATCTTTTTTTTATGGATTTTTTATTGAGTTTCTGCTATGATGAAATTAATATTGAAAAATAAGTAAATTATTATTAACTAACCATTTATGGCCAAGACAAGCGAAGAAACGGGGGAAAAATTTAAATTAGCGCAAGCCGCTATAGACCAAATAAAAAGCAGATTTGGCGAAGGAGCAATAATGAAATTCGGAGAGGCAAAAACAATGCAGGTTGATGCTGTGCCAACAGGGTGCATGTCGCTGGATATCGCGCTTGGAGTCAGAGGCGTGCCCAGGGGAAGAATTATAGAAATTTATGGCCCAGAGGCAAGCGGAAAAACAACAATAGCCCAGCATATAATTGCTGAAGTTCAAAAAATAGGAGGCATTGCCGCGTTTGTTGACGCAGAGCATGCGCTGGATCCTGATTATGCTATAAAAATCGGCATAAACATAGATGACCTGTTGATTTCCCAGCCAGATACCGGTGAACAAGCGCTTGAAATAGTTGAAACTTTGGTAAGATCAAATTCCATTGATGTTGTTGTAATTGATTCAGTTGCCGCATTAGTACCCAAAGCTGAAATTGAAGGAGATATGGGTGACTCACACATGGGCTTACAAGCGCGTCTTATGAGCCAGGCCTTGCGCAAACTCACAGGAGTTGTAAGCAAGTCAAAAACTGTGGTTGTTTTCATAAACCAGACACGAATGAAGATAGGAGTGTATTATGGAAATCCGGAAACAACAACCGGAGGCATGGCTTTAAAATTCTACTCATCTGTCAGAATTGAAGTAAGGAGATCAGCTCAGATCAAGCAGGCGGAAAAAATAATCGGCAATAGAGTTAAACTCAAAGTGGTAAAAAACAAAGTTGCTCCCCCTTTCCGCACATGTGAATTTGATATAATGTATAATGAAGGTATTTCATTGGCAGGCGATCTGCTTGACAATGGCGTGCTTTACAAAATAATCAATAAGTCAGGCAATTCATATTCATATAAAGATGAAAAATTCGGAGTTGGCAGAGAGGTCGCAAAAAAATATTTGCGCTCCAATCCAAAACTTATGAAGCAGATAAAAAATGATATTTGGGATGTGATTAAAAAAGGAATGGCCGCTGAAGAAGAAGAAATTAAATCATAACAACATGGAAACACCAAATACTGACATATCACGGGAAGAGCCGTTGTTTAAAATACGACGACCAGAAAGAAGAAATAAAAAGCGACCATCTAGAAGGCAACCGGAAGAAAGGCCGGTTGTCCAAATACCTCTGGATAATCCGGACGGCCCATTTGGAAATGAAAGAGAGCCGAACAAAACTCCAGGTGAACATCGCAAAGGCGGAGTAATAATAATAGAAGAAGGAGGCAACTCAAGAAAACTGTAAAACCCCGACACAAAAAAGACCTCTGGCGCAAGCTGGAGGTCTTTTCAATATTATTTGCGTGTTAGTGCGGCTTTCGCCTATTAGAACGAGGATTGTTATTCTTAGACGGCTCTTTAATAATTTTTAATTTGCTGTCATCAAAAATGAACAAAAGAAAAACAATGATTGTCGATAATATGGCCAGCAAATAATAGCCGGATCCCACTGCCATTCCAATGCCGGCCGCAACCCATAGTCCGGCCGCAGTAGTCAGACCTTCAACATGATCCTCTTTGCGCATAATCATGCCCGCACCAAGAAAGCCAATGCCTGTAACAATGCCGGCCGCCACTCTTGAAGTGTCAACAAAAGCATTTAGCGATAAAAGCGTAAAAAGGGCTGATCCTAAAGTTACCAAGCCATAGGTTCTTGGTCCGGCCGCTCTTCCATATTGAACTCTCTGCCATCCAAGTATTGCTCCGAGTATTAAAGCAAGACAAATCGGCAAAAGCATGCGTATTTCAAAAAGAGAAATCATATTTTTAATTATTTAAAACTTATCAATATTATGAACCGCTCCCTGTGCCAAGACCTGCATTAATGAAATTATTTTACCTGCCAATATTATACCATTAGTTGACTTTTTTGTTAATTATTTGTATACTTATTTCTGTTTAATGCATGGATTCGTAGCTCCCGCCTATGCTTATAAACTCCAACGGGCAAGCAGCTCACAGATTAGCTTGAACGGCTCTGCAATTGATATATTTAGTTCATTTATCTAATTTCGTAATAAAACAACATTGGGCTCGTAGCTCAGCTGGCTAGAGCACCTGCTTTGCATGCAGGGGGTCAAGGGTTCGAATCCCTTCGGGTCCACTAAAACAATGATGTGTGATTAAGCCATCGCATATTAAGGGATTCGCCCTATACCAGAGCGAAGCTCGGTATAGGGCGAATCCCTTCGGGTCCACTATGTATAAAATATAGAATTATGCTATAATTTCAAAAAGCCAGGGTAGCTCAGTGGTAGAGCAGAGGACTGAAAATCCTCGTGTCGTGAGTTCAATTCTCACCCCTGGCACAAAAAAAATACTGAAAATTTATGTTTAATCACCTTATTTCCGACAGTTTTGTTTTTGGATGATTAATTTTAAATAACCTCGGGGTGTAGCTCAGTTGGCTAGAGCGCCTGCTTTGGGAGCAGGAGGCCGTAGGTTCAAGTCCTATCACCCCGACAATTCTACAAAAGAAGCGTTTTTGGGAGTCCTAGACATCATGTTATAGGGCTCTTTTAGTGTAAAATTAGCCAAATCTTTGCCTTGTATAAAAAGGTTCAAAAGTACTTTTTTATTTAAATAAATTTTACCAATATCTATGCACATATTAAATATTTGCATAGATATTTGTCATATGATATAATGAATGCATATATTAATACAATTATTATGAAAGATAAAGAAAAATTGAGCATAGGTCAGGCAGCCGAGTTTCTTGGTGTTTCTATTGATACTCTTCGTCGGTGGGATAAAAAAGGTAAACTTAAAGCTCAAAAAACCGATGGAGGGCATAGGTATTACAGTCAATTTGATCTAAATTTATTTAAAGAAGATATTGTTGTTATAGGTGATAATTGGATTTTAAGTTCTCCAAAAGAGCCGGATAAAAAATATTATTGTCAAACAATTTCAGATTTTAAGGGAAGATTATCCAAGCTAGAACATGATGTGGCTAAATTAGAACGAGTTAAAGATATATTTCCTTTAATAACAGCCATTACTGGTGAAATTGGTAATAATTCATTTGATCATAATTTAGGTAATTGGTTAGATATTCCGGGATTATTTTTTGCTTATAATTTAGATAAGGGCGTAATTGTTTTAGCTGATAGAGGGCAAGGAGTTTTAAGGACATTAAGAAGGGTAAAACCAGAATTAAAGAACGATAAAGAAGCTTTGAAGATTGCATTTACTAAAATTATATCTAGCAGAGCCCCAGAAGCTAGGGGCAATGGTTTAAAATTTGTTCGTGCAATTATTAGAAATAATCCCTTTGAATTGAATTTTTATAGTGGTGCCGCAGAAGTTTATATCAAGGAAGGAGATAGTAAATTAGATGTTAGAGACATAGATATATATTTTAGTGGTTGTTTGATTATATTTAAATTTTAAAAGTGTAAAAAATTATGACTATCAAATTAAATAAATTTGGAACTACTCTAACATCTAGACAAGATGGTAAAGAGGCCTATAATGCTTTTAAAAATACTTTAGATTCCATACCTCAAAACGAAAAAATAGAAATAGACTTTGGTGGAGTAATTACCTTTACTCCTTCTTGGGCTGATGAATTTATAACTCCAATATTATTTCAATTTGGTGATAAGGTTGAGTTAATTAATACAGACAATCCTTCAGTCAGGGCTACTCTAGAATTATTAGATAGTATTAAATAATCGTTATTTCCTATCCAAAAAGGTTCCCGCTTCCTCCAATAACCCCGACTTAACAGGAAAAAAAACCATTTTCATAAATAAAGAATGGTTTTCTATACTTGTAGATACATCTTGTTTCCTCCCTATTTTTGTGGTACGCTAAAAATATGATAAAATTAATTTTAAAAATATGGAAAATATTGAACAGTATAAAAATAATAAAGGCGGCAAAAACACAATTGGTGTTATTCTCGCCATAATTGGAACCTTAGTTGTAGTGGGTCTGGCCATTGTAATTTGGTTATTGGTAACAGGCACTAAAGTAAAAGTTTCTGAACTTGATACGTCTTCGGCCACAAGCCCTACTAGTACGGTTCAGCCGTCGCAAACGTCTAATAAAAAACAAGTTGAACTCAAAAGTGAAACAGAAGCAACGTCAGGGTCAGGGTCAGGGTCAGCGACAACGACAACGACAGAGACAAAAACAAAATATGATGACACAGATAAAGATGGCTATACAAGCGAATCAGATTGTGATGATAATAATACCAACATCAATCCGGGCGCTAGCGAGACATGTGATGGTTTAGATAATAACTGTAATAATCAAATTGATGAAGGTGGTAGCTTGTGTAGCGCGGTTAATGCCAACGCTACCTGTAACAGCGGAGTATGTGTCATCACATCCTGCAAATCAGGATATGGTAACTGTGATTCAAATTATAATAATGGTTGCGAGGCTACTATGAACAGTACGAATCATTGTGGCAGTTGTGGAAATAAATGTAGTGCGCTCAATGCTACGGCGACTTGTTCTGGCGATGCCTGTATCATTGCATCGTGTAAATATGGATATAAAGACTGCGACGCAAGTTATGGAAACGGCTGTGAAACAAAAACCAGTAATGATATAAATAATTGTGGCAGTTGTGGAAATAAATGTAGTGCAACCAAGGCGGTTACCGCCTGCAGTAGCGGAGTGTGTACCATATCATCGTGTTCATCGGGATGGGGGAATTGTGACAACGAATTTAGTAATGGTTGTGAAACAAATATTTTTACTGATAGATATAATTGCGGTGTATGCGGAAAAAAATGTTTTATGTGGACAACCTGCATAATGGGAGATTGCGGATAAATAATAAATAGAAATGATAGAGTAGATTAAGAAATGATATTATTCTTAGCCAAATAGGTTGCCACTTTATCCCATAACCCCGACTCAATTTACAAAATCATACTTAATAAGCAATGTGGAATTTTTATATTTTGAATAAATGCTGTATAATTAAATATACAAAAGGAGGAAAATGAATGACAGACATCACCCCTATGTTCGAAAGGCGACCAAAAACGAGGAGGCAATAAAATGCCCGACACCACCCGCCCCGCAATCAAGGAGATCCTTCCTTCTTCACTCCTGTTTATATATTCAAATTGGATATATGAGCAGAAAGCAGGATTAAAAATAATAAAACCCGCCAGTCAAGGCGGGCTTTCTTTATCTAAAATTAACCAACACAACCATCAATTAAGGGTCTGTCGCCAAATGCGCTTTCGTAGCGAAATAGTATTCGGCGACAGACCCATTAATCCTGAGAATTAGACAAGTGCTCACGGCAGTGCTAAACTAAGTATAAATATGCATCTACTATCAGATTATATTACATATAATATACTACAGCTTGGCAAAAATACTGTGCTGGCGAATACAGTTAATTTTTTTATTTACGATACCATTAAAATATTTCTTCTGTTAATAATTATAACGCATTTAATGAGCCTGATACGTCATTATTTGCCGATTACTAAGTTTAAACAATTTTTAATTAGTAAAAAGTTATACGGTTTAGATTATTTTGTGTCCGCTTTATTTGGTGCTGTAACACCTTTTTGTTCTTGTTCATCAATTCCTTTGTTTATTGGCTTTTTGCAAGCCAATATTCCTTTGGGGGTTGTATTTACATTTTTGATTACTTCGCCTTTAATTAATGAAATTGCCGTCACTTTGTTCTTTAGTTATTTTGGTTGGAAGATAACCTTGTCATATATAATAGCAGGCATGAGTATCGGTATGATTGGTGGATACATCATAGGCAAATTAGAGATGGAAAAGTATGTAATCAAATTAGAAGAAAAAAAATGTTGTTGTAAAAAAGGCAAGCCCGTTGTTGATAAGGCAATATTAAAGATAACTAAAGAAGCTTTTGGTATTATCCGCAACATTTGGCTATATATTATTATTGGTGTTTTGTTAGGTGCTGTCATCCATAATTATATACCGGTAGGATTTTTTGAAGAATATTTGCAGAAAGCTGGTATTTTAGCAGTGCCTTTAGCAGTCATTTTGGCCGTTCCAATGTACTCTAATGCCAGTGCGGTTGTACCGGTAATTCAAGCTTTAGTAGCCAAGGGTATCCCATTCGGAACTGCTTTTGCTTTTATGATGGCTGTTGTCGGTCTTTCTTTACCGGAAGCAATAATGTTAAAAAAAGTTTTAAAACTCAAACTTCTGCTTTGGTTTTTTGCTTTGGTTACAGTTGGAATAGTTGCGATAGGCTTTATATTTAATTATATTTTTTAAGCGAGAAAAGCCAACCAACTAACCATCTTAATGGGTCTGCTATCAAATACGATTTCTGCTACAAATGATAAGTCATGGCGAAAATCTCCTCACTCCTGCTTGTATAGAATAAATCAGCTTGGAAAGTCAACTACAATATAATTTTTCCCGTTAATTCTTTCTATTTCAAGACCTGTAAAATTTCCATCAGCGCTTCTCCATTCGTTTGCAAATCCCCATCTGTTCCATCTCCATACGGCAACATAATTCCCAATACATTCATAATTGCTTGAATAATCCCCTTCAATAACAACCAATTCATTCTTTCCGTCATTGTCAATGTCAACAATTTTAAAATTACAGTTTGGAAATTCAAGATTTGAAGAGCCCCAAATGGTCTTTACTTTTCCATTCAAAAAATCAAGAACAAAAAAATGATTCTTAACGCTCATATCATTTTCTTTAACCCAAAACGGTTTTGACTCTCCAAAATTTCCTGCTTTCCATAAAGATAAATTAATATCCGAGATTCCATCGTTATTAGAATCTGCGAGAACAAAATCATCTATCCACCAATCAGTTGATGACTGCCAGATTATTTTTGATTTTTCTTTTATTGTTAATTGGCCGCCCTCCAAAATGTATACCTCTGGTATTGAATTGCTGTCTAAATCTGCTTTTTCTTCTTTGGTAAATAGAGAGTTGCCTGATTGGGTTTTTTCGTAAATTACAGCTCTGGATCGGCTGTCAAATTCATTGTTTGCTTTATCCCAAGAAAAAACTACCTTGTCCGCATAAGGAAACTTCAATCTTTGTAAAATTTTTTTTGCTTCACTATCATTGGCCATTCTTGGCTGGGCAAAATTCTCTATTACCACAGGCAAAAAAGAAATTTTGGTAATTCCATCTTTTGTAAAATATATCTTGGCTGTTAACGCATCTTTTGTTTCTTGGGACCACATTTGATCAAAAATAAAATTGCCCAAACTGTAGAAAATGTATTTTCCTTTATATTTTTCCATTGTTTGAACTACATGAGGATGATGGCCTATAACCAAATCTGCACCGGCATCAATCACTGCATGAGCAAAATTTGATTGTGAGTGATTGGGTTCGCCAATATATTCAGTTCCTGAATGCATTGATACTATTACAAAATCAGAATTTTGTTTTGCTTCTTTTACGGCCTCCACCATCTGCACGCTTCTCATAAATGCAGTTCCGGCATGATTGTTTCCTGCTTCGTATGATGCAGGCACTACATCAGCGTCATTGTATGCAAGAAAAGCGAATTTTATTCCTTTTTTTTCAATGTAAACCGGGTGATTTGCTTGTTGTTCATTCATTCCGGCACCAACATATTTTATACCTGCTTTATCAAGATAATCAAAAGTGTCTTTAAGGCCTTTTTCTCCAAAATTCATAGTATGGTTATTAGCCAACGATAAAACAGAAAATCCGGCCTCTTTTAATGCCTGTTGAGTTCCAGGATTTGACCTAAAAAGCATCTCAAGATAAGCAATTTCCCTGCCCTGAGTAATCGGCGTTTCTAAATTCCCAAAAATCAAATCCGCACTTTTAAAATAATCTTTAATTTTATAAAAAGGATAATTAATATCATTTTCTTTTTTAACTGTTCTTTCAACCCCGCGCGAATATGATATATCTCCAACCGCAATTAAAGAAACTTCCCCTTTTATTTGAGAAAGTTTCTTTTTTTGCTCCAAAAAATTCAAAAAATCATTATTATCCTTTGATTGACTGACATTGTCTGTCTTCTCAATGTATGGAGTTGCTTTCTGAAACCAAAAAAATAAATAAAAAATTCCAAAAATAACTACGCTAAAACCGAGGGCAAAAAGTATGATTATTAATGTTTTTTTTCTTTGCGCTGATGTCATTTTGCAACAAAAACATTAGTCCAAGATGGCAATATAGGGGGCTGGCCAGAGTCAAGCATTTCCCGCCATTTTTTGTCAGTTAATCTGTCAACTAACGGCCAAGTAAACTCATAATAGGAATAAACTCCGCCTTTGGCGATCTTTAATTTACCTTCAATGGGAACCACAACATAGATGTCATAAATTTTGCCGGTGCCTTCTTCCAACACTTGGCCATTTGGATCAGTGGCAACATCAGCAACAATTGCCGATGGATTCTCATCCAGATAAGTCGACCAATTTGATGATTGATTAAATTGCGGTTCATCCTTGTTTATTTCAATCCAAAAATGCTCCAGCTGACCGCCATAGGAACGGATAAGTTCATATTCATTGTCGGTTAGCTTCTGATTATTCAATTCTTTCTCTGATATGGTTTTCAGCGACATGGCCAGCTGTTCCATTTTACTTAAATTATCTTTCATATTAGCAGTTAACAATCCGCGAATTTCCAATCCTTCCTGCGTCATTTTTAAAAGCGAGGCAAGGCGTGCATAAACATACGGATTGGGCTCAACATAGCCACGATCATCATTTTCTTTGGGATTACCACCGCCCATTTCCGCATAAACCTGCTTAGCATACAGTATTGTATCATGCTTTAATTCAGTCCAACTTCCCAAAAAAGTATTTAAATCTTTTCTTAACCACGCTGAACTTCTCATAAAGGTCGGGTAGCCGTCTTGCTTGGTCTCAAGAAGCGGGCGCAACTGATAAAGCCAACCCCAATACAAATTCTGCGTCCAATTCTTAACCGGCAATCCAACAAGATAGGCCTGCATTTTGGACATATTCTCAGAATAGTTTTTATAATTTGTTTCTCCCATTTGCGTTAAAATATCAAGCGCTTCCTTTGAACCCATTGCTGATGGAATATCCAATCCTTTCGGCAACATACGTGGTGCTTTATCTGTTCCTACCTCGCGATAAATTAAGCGCTGAAAAATTGAAGCGTCAATTGTAAATCGCTGACCCATAAATCTAAAACCCTTGATTTCCTTTTCCCTGTCAGGTTGGATAGCCGGATTAAAAATCGGCATTGAATTTATTTGCGGCGGTTCAAGTGTTTTTGTGGCGTCAACAAAAGTATCAAATTTATTTTTCTCATTGGATACGGTATGATGCGTCGCACTCTCTCCATAGACCTGCTTAACCAAATCTCTGAATTGATAATATGTAATATCATCGCTCTTGCCGACAAAAAAATTAATCGGCTCATAAATCTTGTTCCAGCTTGCTTGATTGCTCTGACTATTTAAGGATAGCGTTATTAAAATCGCTGATTTTATCTCATCATCATTTTTCAATCGGAAAGTTAATCTTCCATACCACATCATTGATTTGAAATATGCTTTAAGTTGCTCGGTTTTATCATAGTGGCCTCGCGGTATGTATTGAGAATAATCTTCTTTAAGCGCTTCAAGCGATAAATTCCCTTGTGGCGTGTTATATGTTGTTCCACTTGACATGCCAATATTCATTACTGGAGATTCATAAATCCCCAGATGCGCGTCAATAAGCGCCAATTCTTTCTCAACTTCGTTTTTAACTATTGAAGGAACAGCAACAGATGAATCTAAAAGCTTGCTCCCAATCGCAAAAAAACCTACATTTCTTTTAGTGGCGTTTTCCCATTGTGTTCCTTCCAAACTGTTATACTGGCTCAATGCCTCTGAAAGCATGGCAGAGTTTAACTGTTTCAATTCTGCTGTGAGTTTTTCCTGTTCTAATTGCTTAAGTAAAAAATCAAACATCAAATGGTAATTGTGCAACATTGAATCAGTGGTAATAAAATTTGGAATATATTTATATCGGTTGGATTCATATAGAGGAAAGAATTCGTTGTTATATCCCGGCGTAACAACAAAAGCGTTTTTAACAAGCAATTGTTTTGCTTCAGTGGAAAGATAAAAATCATTCACATTCGAAACATTGCTTAAATCCGCGCTAACCGAATAAGCTGAAATTTTTGGCGTCGTACTGACTTGAATTTCTTCATATGTGGCGAAGTTGGAGGCAAAGGCCACAGCCGGCTTATATATAATTTGCGCGGTATTCTTTATTGCTTGTTGGCCTTTTTTTGTAACAACAAAATACACGGCAACCACCGCAAGAATAATTACCGCCAGAATTCCTAAAACAATTAAAAATTTGGTTTTCTTGGACTTTGATTTTACCTCAATTGGCTGAAAATTTTCCGGACTTAACTGGTTTAAATTTTGATTGTCCATATGTCTTTTTTAGTTAATAAACTTTTTCTTAATTGAATAACAAACTATATATTAAATTATGATAATTCCTCTGGATCTTGTTTTCTAATTTCTTCAACCGAACTATCTTAATTCATTGAACTCATGTAGAGTTATCCAACATAATACGCTATTACTAACGAAATGACAAATGTTAAAAAATGTCTGTCATTCTGAATCCCGACCTAGTCGGGACTTATCCCGACCTAGTCGGGACTTATCCCGACCTAGTCGGGACTTATCCCGACCTAGTCGGGACTTATCCCGACCTAGTCGGGATGAAGAATCCCTTAAATAATTCACTTGAATTAATTTGAATAATCAGAGGGATCCCTTCATTTCATTCAGGGCAAGCTCTTCGGTCGCGGAGTTTATCCTCGAGCGTAGTGAAGGGCTCAGGATGACAGGTGAAAGGATCAGGATGACAGATAAGCTCTTCGCAAAGTTTACCACTATGTCATTCTGAACGGAATGAATGAGCGTAGCGAATGAATGAAGTGAAGAATCCCTTAGATAACATGAGAGGGATCCTTCGCGGAGTTTATCCTCGAGCGTAGCGAAGGGCTCAGGATGACAGGTGAAAGGATCAGGATGACATAATGCTAAACTCTGTATGAGTTCAATATATATCATATTATGGCTTATTGAGTAAATTTAAGCAAATTCTCTATTTTTACGAACCGATTTTGTTTTACTCGGCATGTGTTTGGAGTTCTCCGTATTTAGATTATTGTCTAATTTCAAAAGTGGTTTAGATAAACAAAATAAAAAAACCGAATTTTGATTTCGGAATATTCAAATCGGCCTTTATTCCGCATTCGCTTGTATTATATCCCGCACCCCCTACTTATGCGTAGCCGCTGTAAAGCGCAGCTGCATTTCTTTTTTTTGAGAAGATCGAAGTTTTTTGAAAGTTGTTTTTGTCCAGGCATGATTCTTTAAAATTTCAGATATCCATTGGCCACCCAATAAATGAGGCATCATTATGTAATCTGCGCCGGCTTGGTAAAGCTCTTCCAAACCATCGCTGTGATATAAATTCGCTATTATCTGCGCTTTTTTATTATGCTGCCTGATGTAAGTTATCAATGTTTTCTGGTCATCAACTTCCGGCAAAGTTGATATTATCAACCTGGCCTTATGAAGAGGTATTTCCTCCAAAAATTCCACATCAGCGGCATCGCCAAAAAAAGCCGGAATCTGGCGACGTTTTAATTTTGATATTGCCGTGGGATCAAAATCAATCACAGCAAACTTAACTTTTTTTTCTGCCAGTGCCTCACAAACCTTCCAACCAATACGGTGATAACCAAAAATCCATACGGGATAGTCGTCTATTTTTTCTTCTTTTATTGACCTATTTTCATCGCCTCCCAATCTGCGCAACAATGGCATAGACATCTTATAAAATTGCTCATTATAGGTAATCAGATATGAAGAGATAAAAATGGTAATAAGCGCAACCATTGTAAGGACGGCAAGTTCGGTTCCAGACAATAAACCCAACCCAACTGCGGTAAAAATCAAAATAAACCCAAACTCGCTTACCTGCCCTGCTGTCGTGCCAGCTAAAAATGAACTGCGCCGAGTATATTTCAACCATCTCATAATAAAATACAAAATAATCGGCTTGACAATCAACACCGTGAGAGAAATTATGATAGTTGGCACCAGCGCTCCACGCACGTCAGCAATACGCAATTCGCTTCCAAGCACAATAAAAAACAACACAATAAAAAAATCTCTTAATGGCTTCACCCTACTGCTGATTTCCGGTTGATATGGTGACGCGCCCAATGAAACTCCCGCGATAATCGCTCCAATTTCAATACTGAATCCAGCCCAATAGACAAGAGAGGCAATCCCAAAGCACCATGCAACCGTGAATATAAATAGCATTTCGCTTGATTTAGCGACTTCATCTATTATAGCAGGCAGTAAATATCGAGACATTAAAAAAACCACGCCCACTAAAAGAAAACCTTTAGCCATTGTGATGATTGCCGTTAAATACCAAACATCCACAGAAGCTGAAGTAGTATTCAAAAAAATCATTATTGCAACTGCAATAATATCCTGCACCAGCAAAAGCCCTATCACATAACGGCCGTAAACCGCTTCAAGATCTCTTTTATCGCTGAGCAGCTTGATAACAATAATAGTACTGCTGAAAGTAATGGAAATAGCCAACAAAAGCGCGCCAATAAAACTGAATTTCAAAAATTGAACAACAGTCATACAAATAAGTGCTGTGGAAGCGAATTGAATGAGGCCGCCAACAAGCACTTTTTGTCCAACTTTCTTTACGTAATTTAAATTTAAACTTAAACCGACTACAAACAACAAGAGTACGATTCCAAACTTGGCAAACGTTTTAAAAAACTGCTCATCAGCAGATACAAAATTCAAAAAAAGCGGACCAACCGCAATGCCGGCCAAAATATATCCAACAATCAACGGTTGACGCAACATTCTCATTATAAAAGCGATCAATACTGCTATTCCCAACAAGACGCTTACTTGTAAAAAAATATTATCCATTGAAAAATATCTCATCAATTACTATTTGACTTTATTATATCATATTCTTCTTTCTCTTCACAGTATTTTTTACGTACAAAAATATTTTCCCATTGATCTGACTGCGCTCTTAAATAATTTGGAAATTTTTTCACAGCATTAATGCCGTTATAGCTCGGATATTTGCTTAAATTCTTAAAAACAAACGCAGATGCCGGCACATTCCAAATTGAAGACAGCAAAAGGATGAATATTATGACCGGATACATTTTCTTTCTAAAAATTTGTACAAGGCGCGCCAAAGGAATAAAAAGCATAGGCGCAAAAACAACAAACCACCGCACAGTGTAAGCTGAACCTCCGCCGGACTTTCCAAGCAAAGAGTAATACATTACAACGCAAAATATTGATAAAGCGCATGCGAAAAAAAACAATTTATCAATCAATTTTTTCTCAAACGAAATTAAAAAAGGGAGAGCACAAAATCCCAGTAACAGCGCGGGATTATGAATAAAAAAACCTCTTGAACCAAATGTTACTTCAAAGAAATAGTTAAACCATTCTCGCGCACTGCCTATCGCAAAACTCGCGCCGGTGAGATTGCCGGAATTAAAAGCGGATCCTTCATACAGAAAAAATTCCTTTTGCAATGACGCAGGTATAATGTCTCCGGTAATGTATAAATTCAACGCCCAGTGCGATAGAATCGGCAGGGAACATCCCACTAAAAAATACACGATCTTAAAAATTCGATCAATCAACAAGCCGCTGTCGCCATTGTCTTTTTCGCTCGCGAATTCGACAAAAACAAAATAAAGAAAAAATATAAAGGTAAAAAAAAGCGCAGACAAATCAATCACGCATGCCAAACCGAACAAAAATCCAACTAAAAACAAATTTTTCCTTTCCGGTGGCTTATAAGCAACGCGCGACAAAGCAACTGCAATTGCGCACAACACTCCAGCGGGCAGATGATTATTCAAAACCGTTGAATAAGGAAAGATGGCCGTGCCTGTAATAAAAAGTGCCAATAAAATCATTAAATGGTTTCCATTTAATGAACCCCTTACTTCACCATTGCTCTGCGTTAATAAAAAATATCCGCGGGACAAAAAATAGAAAAAAATAAAAAAAATGACTGTGAAGCTCAAAACCGAAAAAACAGTTGTAAGATAAATCATTATTTGAGAACATGCTTTCACTATAAAACCAATTTTATAAAGAAAAAAATACGGCACTGAAGAAAACACTGAAAAAACAGGGGGCTTGTCCGAATAGAAATGGCCGTCTATGAATACTGCGTCTCCGGTAAAAAATGAGGATTGGTCAATCACAAATGTTTTATTTTCAACAACCTGTTCTATGGTCGCAAACCTGCTTGCATCATTCCAGCTTTGCGCTTCAAAGTGCGTTAAAAAAATCAAGCTTGTAAAAACTGCCGTTACAATCAATAATGTTGCGGCTTTTTTATATTTGAAGAGCATATATTAATAATTATTCTTAAAAGCAAAATATCAAGGACTGGGTCTGTCGCCAAATGCGCTTTCGTGACGAAATTAATAAATTATGAGACAAAATCGTTGATAATTCCATAGTTATCTTCGCTCGCTCGGAAAAGAAAAATTATCATTTTTCTTTTCTCTCGCTTCGCTTGATAAAAAATTTTGAGGCCTATCTGTAAGATAAGCCAAGAAATTTTGAAATGATTTTGGTCTAAATTTATGAATTGCAGTAGAAATGGTATTTGGTGGTAGGCCCGTTCAGTGCG
>JBDRCM010000026.1:0-18391 GCA_043821725.1 bacterium
TTTCCGAGCGAGCGCAGGTAAAATACCCCGTGGTCTTGCCACGGGGTAGAGTCGCAGACATTATGCCTTTTGACCTGATACCCTGTGCTCTTGGCACAGGGAGGGGTTCATTGCGAAAGCGTATTTGGCGACAGACCCTAATAATAAAAAGCGTCATAATATGAATAAACTTCCAAAAATAATTGTTATTTTGGGCCCTACGGCCAGCGGTAAAACAAAGCTGGCTATTGAGCTTGCAAAAAAGTTTAACGGCGAAATTATTTCAGCTGATTCGAGGCAGATTTACAAGCAAATGAAAATCGGAACTGACAGGCCGGATGGAAAAACGCAATCAAACGCATATGTTGTTGACAAAATAAAGCATCACTTGATGAATTGCATTCAGCCGAACAAGGGATTCAGTTTGGCTGATTTCAAAAAAAAAGCCGAATCATCCATAAAAAAAATTATTGCAAAAGGCAATAATGTTTTTGTGGCAGGCGGAACAGGCCTTTATATATCGGCGCTTGTTGATAATTTTGTTATTCCGAAAATCAAGCCAGATAATGCATTAAGGTCGGATTTTGAGCGCAAAACCACAATTGAACTGGCAAAAATGCTTGAAAAAATAGATGCTGATAGCGCCAAATTAATTGATATGAAAAATCGCAGACGATTGATAAGAGCGCTGGAAGTAGCCACGCTTACGGGTGGTTCATTTGTTAAACAAAGAAAAAAAGCAAAGCCCATTTTCAATGTTCTTCTAATAGGAATATTAATGGACAGGGATGACATTTATGAAAGGATAAACACCCGCGTTGACCAACAAATTCAAATGGGTTTGTTTGAAGAAGTAATTTCTCTCTTAAATAAAGGATTGACTTGGAACATGCCGTCTATGAGTTCGTTGGGTTATAGACAATTTAAGCCGTATTTCAACAACGAGCAGGACCTTGGACAATGTATTGAAAATTTAAAACGAGATACGCGGCACTATGCTAAGCGACAGATATCATGGTTTAAAAGAGACAAAAAAATAAAATGGGTGAATTCAGAAGACAGAGTGCAAGTTTATAAGATGGTAGAAGATTTTTTATCCTGACTATTCACTTTTCAATTTTATTTCTTCCCCGTTCAATTGTATGATTTCGCCTGTGACAACATCAGTTGCTTCAACTTTTACAGCTGAAACCAAGACATTTTGAGAGGGATTTGTTTCATCCAAAATAATTGTGAAAGGCAAAGCAAGCACATCAACCGCAAGAGGCATGCTGTCAATTTTCCAAGACATTTCTTTTGTTGTTTCATCATAGATAAATTCGCCGGCCGGTGCCTGTGTTCCTGCTTCAAGAACCGCTTTGCCATATATGTCGGCTGTTAAAGAAATATTTTTAAGTTCATGAAAATTATTGGTTAATATCCATTTTATTTCATGTTTTTGCTTTCCATCGTCAGATGTGCTTTCTTTGTCCCTTACTTCAATCGCGAAATCCGAATTAACCGTAATATTGATTGCATTGCCTGTAAGCGCTTTGCGCTCTTTACCATCGGTTTCATAGTCGGCTTGGGCTGACACATTGATTAAATAAGTGTTTAGAGTATCCAATGGAAATTTGTCTATGCCTCTTATGGGCAAACTTACGTTCATTGAAATGTCGTCGCCAGGAGACATATCTTTAAGAGACGGATCCATTTTTTGATTCCAAGATATTTGTCCTCTCCTTACTTCATTGCTCAACTGAAGTCCTCTTATTGCTCCGTCAAGTTCATCTACTATATTGCCCCAGTCCATTAAACTGCGGTTTAGTGCGGATGGAGCATCAATTATTAATTTTACATTCACATCACCCAGATCTTCCATACTTGAATTTTTTAAATAAATTGTCATGTTTAATGTATCGTTCGGTTGTGAAGAGAAGTTGTTCAGTTTCCCGTTAATTGCAAGGGAAAGATTGAGGTTGTTATATTCCAGCATTGTTTGCGCGGTTTGCTCGACCAATTTATAATTTTGGCCGGTCTGATTAATTGGGATTGAAATTATTCCGCTTGCAGAGGCAAATTTTTCAGTGGTGCTTATATAGCGTCCCTGCACTTTTAGCGTCCAGTTGTTTGTTGTCGTATTTGTGTCAATTATCCAAGCGTTATTTTTGTCCAATGATGGCGATGATGTGGCGATTGAAAAATTCGTTGACCAGCTTGTCTGCAGATTGAGATTTCCAATCTGCTGGCTATCAAGATTTTCCAATTTGTATGAATATGTTATTTCGCTTCCGACAACAGCTTTGTCAGGCGATAATATGGATAGAACAAATGGCATCTTTTTAAGTTTTATCGGCAAATTTGTTGTTTTTTGCCCTGTGAACTGGTACTTTTCTTGGCTATAAGTAAGAGACGCTCTCCACGATTCTTCTTCTTTTGCGTTGCCATAAGTAATGCCTTGTATTTTAATTTCCTTTCTTTCATACGGCTTAATATCTCCGATTCTCCATTCAGTATTGCCCTTGTTGGTTGCTGTCGGATCACTGCCCGTAAAAACAAAACCATTCGGGCTTTGGACTGACAAAATAGCGTCTTTAATTGTTTTATTTTGATAATTATCAATTGAAATCGTATAAATTGCCGTTTGAGCAAGCGATATTTCCTGCTCTCCCGTGATCTCCAAGCTTATCTTATCGTCTGAAAAATTGCTTTGAGGGAATACAAAAAGGCCTATCCACGTTATGGCGCACATAAAGCTCCCGATTACTATAAAATAAAGGAAGAATTTTATTATTGGGTGGCTTTTTCTTACTTTTATCCTGCGCATATTCGGCATTTGTCCATTTCTGTCTTGATAAATATCGTTCAGTTTTTTGCTGATTTCTTCTTCTTTTTCCGTGCCTAGTTCATAAGGATCAGGTTGCTCTAAAGTTTTTTTTCCCAAGATGTCTTGTTCGGTTTGAAGTTCTTCCACATATTTAATTTTTTCTTTTCTCGCGCCTTTTATTTTCCGCTTGATATTTTTTTTAACGGTTTTTGTGAATTTATCGGCTTTCGTGGGTTTATCCAAAGCATCCTTTGTTGTTTTTACTGTTACGGCTTTTGCTTCTTTTTTTTCTAATCCTATTGGCTTGGTTGAAAAAGTTTTATTTTGTCTTGGCATATGCTATCTGATAAATTATTTATTTTATTTACCCTACGGTTTGTAGCGGTTCGTTATTCTTTTTTCATCATCAAAGTCCAGAGTTTGTCTGATTCAAGGATAATGGGACCTATCGTAGCTCCATTGTTCGCTCCTGTTATTCCTTGGCCGTCGTACCAGAAAGGATTCCAGCCAAATGGGAAAATAACTTGTGATTCAAAAGCGCTGTTTATTCCGGATTGCTTTTGAACTATAAATTGATAGTTGGTCTTGTCATAGCCATAGTCAAAAAAGCTTCCAATCCATTTGGATTTCGGCCTTATTTGTTCAATTGTAATCTTGAATGGAAGCTTATATTTGAAATATGCCACACTGCTTTTGCCCGGTTCTGTTACCACCCAGTTTCCAAATGCGGTTTTCTCAAATTCTTCGGTTATTCTGGTACCACTTATTGGGTCGATGCCTATTTCTTTTTCAATGGATTGTAATAATTGATCTTTTTCATACCATACTTCAGGGCTGTTAAGATATTTGTCGCTAATCCAGCTGAATCCGCCAGAGTCAATCAGCTGACTACCTTGCGGAACATACAGCCGTAAATAATCAATATTCGTTTTTCCGTAAAATTCTTCTCCCACATTTCCGCTATGAGTTCTGCTAATGGAAACCGTGTCAATTACCGTGCCATTCGGCTGAATTTCGGCCTGATGCGAAATTTTTTGCGTTATGACCGCGTCGCTTTTTTCTCCAAGAAGATTTGTGTTGACAACCATTAAATAGTCCTGTGATGTATTATCGTTTTTGATTATTTTTCCGGCCCAGCCAAAATCCTCAATGATTTGCTGGGTTTTTTTGTCAATAAAGTAAAGCTGGATTTCTTTTTTCGCGAGTGCGTCTTGCAAGTTGTGTAATATTGGTAGAATATTATAGCCACTTAAATTTTTAAAATAGTCAATAAATTTTGGAGCCAGATCAGCTATGATTTGTTTTGGCTTGTTTATTTTTTTATCACTGCCATGTTCAACCACTTTTTGGATGGTCTCAATGGCATCCTCAGAGGTGATTACCAATGATCTGCTTTCATCCAATATCGGGCCGGTTAAATTAAGTACGCGATTAAGCACATCCGCGTTTATTGCGATCACTCCATCAACAGTTATTTCACGGCTATGCTGATAAAACCACATTATTTTTTCAGCACTGGCCGGAAAATCAGGAAACCAATTGGCATCATGCATATGCCAGCGCGAGTTTACTAGTAACATTGGCGCCGGCGGTTCAACATATTTGGTAAGCTGGCCTTTTACGTCATAAGTTCCCCCGGCTGGAATTTCAAGATTGATTATTTTGCCGTTTTTCAATTCAAGTAGAGCAAAACTACCCATAAATCCGCCAGTGGGCCTTAATTCATGAGGATTTTGGAACATTAGCAAATAGCGCCTAAGCCCCTGTCCGCCGAATATTTCATTAATTGCGAAAGCTGAGTTGCTTATTTCTTGGAGGTCGCTTACAAAAGCCCCAAAAAGCGCTTTAAACTGTTTGAATTGTTCTCTGTATTCAGCAGGGACTGCACTTACATCCGAACTATTCAGCAAATCCAGAGCTATTTGATAGTCATCTAAAGCTTGGCTAATATCTTGCTTAACTATTTGAACGCTTTTTGTGATTGTAAGCGTTGAGCTTGTTTGGCTTTGAAGCTTGTTTATCACTTCAAGCAAATCGGCGTTGCCTAAAGCTATGTTCTGCCCTGCCAATAGCAAATTCTGTCTGTCAGCTATTTTTTCATTTAAAATTGGGATGTATGAGATAATTTTTTGCGCAAGCCGGTGGCTGTTGTTCATTTTTTGCACAGCCGAGTTAAAATCATTTAGAGAGACGGACAGTGAATTGGAAGCGCTGTTAAAATCGCCATTTAGCATGGACGTTGTGGAATCTTTAAGGGCGCTAAATCCATTTATTGAACTGTCGGCGATTGTTTGGCTTGTACTTTTTAAATTTTGATAATATGTGCGAGCTTGGGTGGGTGCAAAAATTATCAGCGAAAAGACTACCAGCGATATGGCAGTCCGTTGAATAGGGAAGTACATTTTGAAAAAGCCGCGCGTGTTGCGAGCAAGACGATTATTAAAACCGCTTATCGCTTCTTTGCTTTTTAATAAATTGTTTTGTACTGTTTTGAATTTGTTTTTTCTTTTTGGTTTGGAGTTCTTCAAAGTTGTGAAAGCGCGATTTTCCGATTTAGGCGCGAAATTCAATCGCGTTGGATTTTGTTTTTCAGAGTAAGAATTATTTGCATTGTTAATAGAATTCTCTGCGGTATTTTTCAAATTTAATTCTTCATTCCGTACAAGTCCCAACTTTACCGAGTCGGTGCATGGTCTCGCTCCCGAACCGAACGAACAGAGATTTCCGGATCCTTTTGAGGAATTTTCAAAAGTTTGCTCATGGTAATAATGGTATGGAAGAGCTTTTTCATATTGAGGATGCACGGTTTGAACTTCAGTCCATGCATTGTTTTTTTTAAGGTCAACAATGTGCTCTGACTTTGCGGGATCAGAGGATACATGGTGGATATATAAATTAAGCGAACTTGGTTTATCCGGCTTTTTTCCTTTTTGATTATCGCCTATTTTTTCTCCTTGGCAAGTTGACCTGTTATGGCCTGCTTTACCACAACTAGAACAGCGTCTAACCTGCCTACGGTTTTTTCTTTTTTTGATTGTTTTCATGACTATATTATACAATATTTTTTATTGTATGTCATTCTTTTTTTGAATTGTAAATTTGCACTGTTTGACCGGCTGTGTCATGCCAGTTGTATTTATCTAAAATTGTTTTTGCTTTTTCATTAAGACGGTCTCTGATTGTTTTGTCTGAAAGTCCAATGTGGAGAGCTCGCGCAATATCTTCATGGCTTTTCGGATCAAAATACAAGGCCGCGTCTTGCAGAATTTCAGGCATGCAGGCAGCATTTGAACTTATTACTGGCAGTTCATATTGCATGGCCTCCAAGGGCGGGAGTCCAAATCCTTCACACAATGATGGAAATACGAATAAATCGGCGTTTTCGTATAAAATATTAAGTTTTTGGTCGGTTGGTTCGGCTATAAAAATGATATCATTATTCTCATTAACATTATGCTGATTTATTAATCGGCTGTAAAAGAAATTTTTTCTACCGGCCAAAACTAGCTGGCGCTCGTTGCCGTATTTTGCAGAATAAGTTTGCCATGCCTTAATCAGCATATCCAGATTTTTATGGGGATATGCGTTACCAACATAAAGGACATACGGCTTGGCCACATTCATTTCATAAAGTTCCTTTTTTGGGCCTTTATCTTTGATTGATTTTACAGCATCGCTTGAGTCAACCAATAATGGCGCCGGCGCCAACGATACCACTGAAATTTTTTCAAGAGGAACGTCCAGTATTTTAGCCACTTCCAATTTGGTGAATTCAGACGGCACTATAATTTTTAGTGCGCATGATACTGCGTGCTTGACGATCAATCTATGTGCCTTATCCTTGAACCAATATTGGATCGGTCCAAGCGTGCTTGCCTGCTGGCGTGGATAGCGATACATAATCAGATCATGGATTGTAACAACAAAAGGATCGTCGTAAAAAAACGGTACGTTAAAATGAGGAAAGTGCATTAGGTCTATTTTTTCCTTCGTTATGATTTTTTTTAAGTACATTTGCTCATGCCAGCCGTACCATTTCATATCGGCCAGTACTTTTTTGAATCTTTGGTTTTTTTGTATTTCAATACACGGAATTGACGGGTGATTATTTTCTTTTTCAATGAATTGTGGCTCAGCCGGACTGTATTGATTGAAATTTTCTTTGCTCAAAAAAATTACGTATTCATTGGAATCGTTTTCTAATTGCTCCAAGTGGAGTATTAATTGTTGAAGATAGCGCCCGAGTCCGCCTTGCTTCGGGCCGAACATGCGCGCATCAATTCCTATTTTCATGTGAGTAGTGATTTTATAGAAGCTCCGCGCTTAACGCGAAATATTAAATAATTTTTGTATAATCCAACAGCTGTTTTGCAAAATTAGACCATCTGAATTTTTTTTCCTGCTCCGTCCCTTGAGAAATCAGTTGGTTTCTTAATGGACTGCTGTTCAAAACCCGCTTGATTCCTTCCATTATGAGTGTTGGCCTGTTGGGATTGACAAAATATGCCGCGTCTCCTGCAACTTCGGGCAGGGAGGATCGGTTAGAGGTGATCACAGGAACTTTGGTTGCCATTGCTTCCAAAATTGGGAAGCCAAATCCTTCATAAACGGAAGGATAGATAAATATACTGCTTAACGAATACAAAGTTGGTTTGTCTGCTTCATCCACATGCCCTACAAATTTTATTCTACCAAAGCTTTTTGATTTTTTTATTGTACTGAATATTTTTTTGTTTTTCCAGCCGGGCGCTCCTGCAATAACGAGATGAATATCGCTTGGTATATTGCCGGCGCACATTTCAAATGCCTTTACAAGCGCTGATATATTTTTTCGCGGTTCAATGGTTCCAAGAAAAAGCAGAAATCTATCCGGAAGACCGTATTTTTGTTTGACGATTTTTTCAAATTCATCTTGCGCGTTGTTTATGGCCATGTTTTGCGAGGTTTCTAAAAATTTTTTTGAAATGCCGGGATATATAGCTTTGATTTTTTCTTCATTTATTTTTAAATGTTTAATTATGTCATTTTTTGTGCTAATTGAAGGCGTTATAATCAAATCGGCTGTTTGGCAGGATTTTTTAGCATTAATGGCCCAATGCCATAACCGCTGTTTGAAGCGAAAAAAATCAGGAAAAAACAAAAATGAAAGATCATGAATCACCAACACCTTTTTTACATTTGGATTAAGAGCGATGAAATTAAGGTTTGGGGAAATAAACAAGTCAATTTTTTGCTTTGTTTTTTTTCTTATTATTTCATCAATTTTCGGTCTTTGCGACAGTTTAATGCTTGCATTGAAAAGTTTGTTAGGCCATCTTGAAAGAACATAGTGAACATTAGGCAAATTCCATGGTGGAATGTTGACAAGCGAATCTTTGGCTGAATTTCCAAATAAAAAGTAATTATTATCGTTATCGATTTGCAGAAGCGCGTCCAATAATTCAAAAGCATATTGCCCAACTCCGGTTCTATGAGGCGTCATTAAGGATCTTATGTCAATTCCAATGTTCATATATCAATTAAAAAATGCTGGTCTGCTTGAGGCCCTGTTTATGCTCTTCATATCTACTTTCAACATACTGTTTTAAACGTTCTTTGAAAATATGTTCATCATATTTTTCAGCGTGAGCACGTATAAATTCGCTGTTCCAACTGTAATCTTTGAATTTTAAAAGTACATCGGCCAAATGTTCCCAGGACTGGTTGTTGAAAAAAAGTCCGGTTTTTTCCGGTATTATTGTTTCAGTAGCTCCGCCCGAGCCAAATGCTATTACAGGGCGTCCGGATGCCATGCTCTCCAGAGGAGTGATTCCAAAGTCCTCAATTTGCGGATGAATAAAGGCCTTGGCTCGGCTTAGCAGTTCTGATTTTTGTTGGTCTGTTATTTTGCCAAGAAATTCAATATTAGGTCTTGACATCTTGCGCAGGTTTTTTTCTTCCGGTCCGGTTCCGAATATTTTTAAAGGCCAGCGCAATCGGTTGAATGCCCTTATGGCGATATCCATGCGCTTGTATCCCACTAACCTGCCTCCGGCTACAAAATAGTCGCCAATATTTTTTGAAATATTAAAATGCTTTGTTTCCACAGGCGGGTGTATTATGTCGCTGTCGCGCCTGTAGTATTTGTTTACGCGCTGGTTGACAGTGATTGAGTTGGCGATAAAATGATCAACTCTGTCAACCGTCATTTTATCCCACATTCTAAGCTTATGAATAATGCGTGGCAACATTATTTTGACGGTAAGTCGGTGTTTAAGATGATCTAAGTATTCGTGCGTGTCAGTCCATAAGTATCTTGGAGGAGTGTGGCAATATGTTATATGTAAAGTGTCAGGCCTTGTAAGCACACCTTTGGCAAAAGAGCTGGTTGATGAGATAACTACGTCAAATCCGTGCAGATTATGCTTTTCAGTGGCAATTGGCATTAATGGCAAATACCATTGAAATATTGTTTTTCCAAACGGCATATATGCCAAAAAAGATTGGCGAATATCCGCATTGTTGAAAGAATCAATTTTTTTCTTATCGTGGAATAATACAAAAATAGGCGCATCGGGCCAGATGGCATGCATTGCCTTCAAAACCCGCTCAGCGCCCCCATCTTGAGCTAAATAATCATGAACCAAAGCGATTTTCATTTGTGAGATTTGTTTTTCTTACCATGCGCCTTTTTTTAACAGAACCGTAAAAGGCGTTTTAAATAATATAATGAGATCCATGAGCATACTCCAGTTTTCTATGTAAAAGGTGTCAAGCCGAACTTCTTCCTCCCAGCTCAAGTCGCTCCGGCCTGATATTTGAGGAAGTCCGGTGATCCCGGGCTTGATGGCCAGCACCACTTTTTGTTCCCTTTCATATTGGCTCACTTCGCGTGGCTGATGCGGTCTGGGGCCGACTAATGACATTTCACCTTTAAGCACATTTATGAACTGCGGAAGTTCGTCTAAGCTCCAGCGCCTGATGAATCGCCCCACTTTGGTCACGCGAGGATCATCTTTGATTTTATATACCGGTCCGGGTTTAAAGCTTTGTTTTTTTATAAGCTCCATTTCTTTGGCAAGCGCTTTTTCTCCGCGCTTGCCAAATTGAGGACCTGTACAGTATTGCGGACGCATTGAGCGGAATTTGTAAGCGAAAAAGTTTTTTCCTTGCAGTCCCACGCGTTCGTTTCTATAAATTATTGGCAGTCCGCTTTCCAAAAGCGTTATTATTGATATGACAATATATATCGGACAGAACAGAATCATTATCAATATGCTGAGTACTATGTCAAAAATTCTTTTTATAATGCTTCCCCAGCCATGTAGGCGCGTTCTCTGAAGTTCAATAATCGGTATTCCGGATATTGTGCTCACCGTCATATTGGTTGAAAATGTGGCGAACAGGTCGGCTGAATATTTGAATGTTATATTGTGCTCATTAGCGAATTTAATGGCTTCCAGAACGGAGTGCTCATCTGATTTTGGATTGGTAAAAATTATCTCATCAATTTTATTATCCAGCATTTTTTTTGAAATCTGCTTGTTGTAAGTTTTTTCAACACATATTATGTTGTAGCCGAGCGACCTACGATTATCAAGGTAATCTTTTATCCGGTTGGCAATTTCATGATCTCCGATTATTATGGTACGTCGCAATCCAATGCCTTCAATATAGAAAAGCGTTTTCAGGCCTTTCATTATTATTCTGCCCATAGCCACGAAAATTATGGCCAGTATCCAGCTTACCAAAACCAAAAAACGGGAGTCAAATTTTTGCAAAGTAAAAAAGACATATATTGTAATTGCGCCAAATCCGGTGGTACAGGCGAAAACTAAGCGCCTCAAATCTTTTAACAGCTTACGGTTTGGATTTGTATGGTAAAGACCGGCAAAAGTAAAAATAACCAGCCAACCCAAAGCAGTCATCATGACCAAAGGCCAATAACCATCCCAAGTTAGCTGGAATACAATGGGTCGTATGCCGGTCATCATTGCAGTAAATCTTAATTGATAGGCGCCAAAGCCGGCTAGCACCAAAAGGATGTAGTCCAAGGGAAGTTGCAGAAATGCAAATGTGAGCTCAAAACGTTTCATAGATAATTATTATAACTATTTTAGCGCAAATTAGTCGGTTGGTCAATAAAGTTTCTCCATTGACAGTGTGTAAGGATGTGGTAGATTATATTATAGCTAACTAATCCCAAAAGATTCCATTTTGGGCTAATGAAAAATTTATGAGGAAGATTATTGCCCTGTGGGCAATTGCCATTATGCTTGGTATGTATATATTGCCGGCAATGGCTGCCACGGAAGGAGAAGTTAAAAAGGAGTGGTTTGACGCAAGAGCCAACAGAGTTAGCGCTGACAGCAGTTACAGGCAGGCAAGAGTTGTTTACGCAATGGATAGAAGCGTGGAAAATGATCGTAAAGTTGTTGATGCCGCAAAGAAAACTTTGTTGGCTGTATTGGACGAAGCAGAAGCATGGCTGAAATGGAAAAACATTGAAGCCAAAAACAATCCTGAAGTTCCGGATAGTTTAAAAGCAAGCATTGAGCAGGATGTAAATTCCAATCTTTCAAAGATAATGGATTTGAGAAAGGATGTTAATAATATTAAAAACAGGATAGATGTTGGAGTTGTGTTCATTAATATGATAGGTTCTTACACCCAGCTTTTAACGGATGTTGCCCGCAACACAGGTTTAGTGTGGGTGCACTTGGGTCAGAAAAGAATAGATACAAGCAAAAATTATGAGGCAAAATTAAGGTCGGCCGCGCTGAAATTGAGCGATAATGATGAGATAATAAAGAAGCTTGACACGGCTGTGGAAGATATATTTTTAGCACAGGAAAAAGTGAACTCCTCTAAAAAATCGTATGAGGCGGTAAATTTGCCGGGGATGCCGTTCATAAAATTTGCTGAGGGAAATAATTATTTGCGCGGGGCTAAAATTGATTTGATAAACGCCCAGGCGCGCATGGTTGAATCCTTTAATTTGATCATTAAAATCAACTAATTGAACAGTATGAATAAAATTATTTTATCAGGCATCATTATTACATTTATAATTATGACAGCCGGATGTGGCCAGTCCGGCAATAAGGCATCTGAAAATGGTTCTACGCCATCGGTTACAACATCGGTTTCAATAAACAACCAGTCCGCGTCTTCAACAGGGAGTACTCAAACAGTGAGTTCAAAAGTTGAAATTGGAATTACCGAGCAGGATTTGGAAGATTTAAAGGCAAATATAGAAAAAATGGAATTTGACGATATTTCAGCTCTGTCAAATTAATTTGTTGGCAACAGACCCTTTAAACGCGGGGCTTTACTTCATTGAATACAACATTGAATACAACATTTTAGGCAATTTTTGTCTAAAATAATTTTTGAATTTGCCAATGTTGTACTTGACAAAAGTCAAAAAATGTGCTATAAATACATAGTTCATGGCTGATGATCGTGCCGACTTGGCCGGCAAGGAAAGTCCGAACATGCATATTGATTTGCTTTTTGCAAATTAATATAAACGAGTAGCGGGTAATACCCGTCTTCCAATCTTTTGTCGCAAGACAAAATACTGGAAAGAGGTGCGAGCAGAGACGTCCATACTTGAAAAGGTGTGGAAAGCTAAACCCCATGTCTCCATTTGAATGGAAATAACAGCTTAGTCCGGGCCGGGGGCTTTAAGGTTCGGAGTGAAACGGCTAAATCCTTACTTGCATGCAAGAGCAGCCCTGATTTTTATATCATGGATAAGTTCGCTCGCTGTTTCTGATTGATTGGCAATTGTCAATAAATCAAAAAAGACCGTGTTGGTAACAACACGGCAAGATAAATGATCATCATCTTAGCTTGGCCAATGGTTAAGCCAAGATACAGAATTCGGCTTATAGCCATGAATTTAAAAACCCGTCAAACATTTTTTTGTTAGGCGGGTTTTTATTACCAAGCGAAGCGAGAGAAATGAAAACTTGTTTTCATTTCCGAGCTAGCGCAGGTAAAATACCCCGTGGTCTTGCCACGGGGTAGAGTCGCAGACATTATGCCTTTTGACATGAGATACCCTGTGCTCTTGGCACAGGGAGGGGTTCATTTACTTTATCATAAGCCGAAAAATTTTGAAGCGATTTTGGTCATAAATTATGAATTGTATTAGAAATGGTATTTAGTGACAGACCCGTTATGTTACATTGTTTTTTACTTCTCCTTTTACAAAGCATTTGATATTGTCAATTGTGGTGTCAATGATCCTTTTTAGCGCTTCAGTGCTGTTAAAAGCGTTATGAGGTGTGATTATTGTGTTCGGGTGATCTATTAGCACATTGTTAATAAGGTTATTTTTAATTTGCATTGGAGTGAGGCCGTTTGAAATTATTTTTTCTTCATGCGTCACATAGTCCTCTTCCTCCAGAACATCCAAGCCGGCGCCTGAAATTTGATTATTTTCCAGTGCCCAAAGAAGAGCGGCCGGTTCTATAAGTTCACCTCGCGCGGTGTTAATGATGTATGCCCCTTTTTTTACCGTTTTAATATTCTTTTTATTGATTAAATGGTACGTGGCAGGAAATAAAGGAACATGCAAGCTGATAAAGTCGGATGTTTTTAAAAGTTGGTTGAGTGTTGTGTATCTGAAGTTAAGTTCGTTGGCCAGATTTTTTGATGGAAAAGCGTCAAAAGCAATCACATTCATTTCAAATCCGCTGGCCATTTTAATCATATGTGCGCCAATATGGCCGGTACCGATAATACCAAGCGTTTTTTTGCTTAAGTCGGTTCCTCGCAGTCCATGGAAGTCGTATGTACCTTCTTTAACTCTTTTAACCGCAGGAAATATTTTTTTTGCCAATCCGAGCATGAGCGCAAAAGCATGTTCAGCCACTGTGTTCTCGCCATACGTGGGAACATTGCATATTGGGATTTTTTTCTTTTTAGCGGTTTTAAGATCAATATGGTTGAAGCCGGTGCTCATTGTGGCGACCATTTTTAATTTTGGCATCATGTTCATTATCTTCGGATCCAGTTTTGAATGCACAAATATCGCCAATATTTCAGTGTCTTTTTTTACATTGTCTTTGCTTAAGGGTTCGCTGGAAATGCTGGTATAAAAGCCCCTCATTTTTGATCGGACGTGCGGTTTTAAATCAGGCCAGATGCCATAGAAAGATACTTTCATATATTTTTTGTTATTTTACTATATTGTGTATTATCTATTATACCAGATTGTTAAACTTCAATCACTACTGGCAGTATCATTGGTCTTTTTTCTGTTTTAACAAATAAGAATTTACCTACATCATCTCTTATTTTATTACGAATATAGTTTGTGTTACTCCAGCTTAAAGGATCGGATTTAATAACCATTTTTTTAACCTGATGTCTTACTTCCTCAATCAGTTCTTTATTCTCTTTCAAAAAAACAAAGCCGCGTGAAATAATGTCGGGATTTTGAATGAGCCGACCTGTTTTTGTGTCAACTGTGATTATTACCACTACCATGCCGTCTTCAGCCAGCACTTGGCGATCGCGCAATACTATGGTTGAGGTATTGGTTGTTCCAAGTCCGTCAACATATACATAGTTAGCCGGTACTTTTTCTTCAATCATTTTACCGCCATGCTCGTCAAATGCTATCACGCATCCATTATCAGGTACAATGATTTTATCGTCTTTATATCCAATTTCTTCTTTTGCAAGCTTTGCCGCCTCTTTCAGCATGTAATGATTGGCATAAACAGGTATAAAATATGTTGGCCTGATTTGATCCAGCATATATCTGATATCTTCGCGATTTCCATGTCCGGAAACATGGATGTCCATGATGCTTCCATGAATAACATTGTCGCATTGGCGGTAAAGATTATCTTTTAGGCGTTGGATCGTTCTTTCGTTTCCCGGAATAATTGAGGATGACAACACTACAGTATCATTTTTTCTAAGTTGAACGTATTTATGATTCTTATCTATTATTCTGGAAAGCACTGCGTTTCCTTCACCTTGCGCGCCTGTGCAAAGTATCATTATTTTTTTGTCCGGATAATTGTCAACATCTTTTATTTTTATTACAGATTCTTTTTTATATTTGATATAGCCGAGCTCTCTGGCTATTTCAATGTTCATTTTCATGCTATATCCGTCAATAGCAACTTTTTTCCCCAGTTTTTCAGCCAGTTGGAGTATCCATCCGATTCTTTCAATTTGCGATGAAAAAGTTCCTATAACCACTCTTCCTTTGGCTTCATTCACTATTTTTTCAATATTTTTTTTCATTTCCGAACTGCTTGCGCTTTTTCGTACATCAATAGAACCCAAACTTTCCAGCATCAGGATAGTTGGTTTTGGAAAGCGAGTAAGCGATTTATAATCCAGAATCGGTTGTCCTTTATCGTTTTTTTCCAATGTCCAGTCGCCCGGATGGAGTATTGTGCCGTGTGGAGTGCTAATTGCAACTCCCACAGCGTCCATTATTGAATGCTCAATTTGAAAGAAACTAATATTGAATTCACCGATTTTTAATCTGTCATTTACGCTTTTTATTAAAATGGTTTTCATTTTTTGAGAACTTCCTTTTTCATGGTCTTCCAAGCGATGCTTTGTCATCCTAATAGTAAGATCGCGCCCTATGATCGGAGGGTAATTAAGTTTTGGCAGTAGTATTGGCGCAGCTCCAATATGGTCAAGGTGGCCATGTGAAAGAATAACGCCTCGGATATTTTTTTCCTTTCCTTTCAGATACTCGATATTCGGTATGATATAGTCAATTCCGGGCATGTTTTCTTCCGGAAATTGCAGACCCATATCAAGAATAATAATATCATTTTTGTATTCAAATATTGTCATGTTTCTGCCGACTTCTTCACATCCTCCCAAGGGAATGATCCTTAGCGAATTGTCAGTTTTTCTAATGATTGTTTTTCTAAAATCATATTTTTGATGTTTTTGCGAATATTTTTTACCAGCCGGTTGTTTTTCGGCGGTTCTATAATATTTTCTCTTGGCGCGCTTGTTCAGTTTAGAATCGTTTTTGACGTCGCTTTTGGCGATTTGCGGTCTGATTTCTTTCTTAGAGATGTTTGTTTTTTCCACGCTTGTTTTTTTGGCGTATAAAACGGAGTTGGTTCGCTGATAATTTTTTTTCTGTATCATAAAATTTTAAATAATAAATAACATATTGGTTAACTAATTAAAGATTACAATTTTTTGTGCCGGAGAGAGGACTTGAACCTCCACCCCGCGAGCGGGACATGGACCTGAACCATGCGCGTCTACCAGTTCCGCCACCCCGGCTTTGTTTAATTGTTTAAAGTTATATTTTTTGGTGTTGCCTTGACCGAGCAATTTCGCCATATCGCTTTTCGCGAAAGGCAATGCTATTTAAAGAATCGAATTTTTTTCTTTGTTTTTGTGTACCATTCATCAAGACCGGCATATCTCTGTGCAGGCGAAAAAATTCTATTTATTTCAAATCCTTTTATGTCTTTATTAATTATTATTGAGTAAACAGGGCTGTAAAGGAATATCGCGGGTAGTTCTTTAATTATAATTTTTTCAAATTCAGAGTAAACACGTGCTCTTTCTTGCTCATCAATTCCGGAACGTCCTTTAACCAAAAGCTTGTCAGCTTCCTTGTCGGCGAAAATAGGCAGGTTCAAACCCGGATATTGCGTTTGAGAAGAATGCCAAAAAGGGAAAGGATCCGGGTCATTACCCATAATTTCACCGTAAAGTAAAATCTCATAGTCCCTTGTCTTTAAAACATCTTTGATAGTGCTTTTATTCACGAGCTCAATGTTTGTTTTGATGCCGACTGACTGCCACATCTTTGCTATTTCTTGGGCAACTGATTGATATTCAGCACCATTTGTGGTTGTAATTTTAACTTGTAATATATTGGAATTTTTATCTTGCCTGTAAAAGCTCTGCGTTGGATCCATACTTTGCCTAATGGAGTCGGCTATGTCTTTTTCAATGGCTTGGATTGTTGATGATACGTTTTCAGGAGTCGAACTGGCATCATTTTTAATGGCATTTATCTCATTTTCTTTTTCTTTCATTAATTCTTTCAATTTTATATCATAATATTCCTCGGGCTGAAGCGCCTTCCAATTTTTGTCTAAAATGGCATAGGTTGAAGTTGGGCTATACGTCGGCATAGTGGATGAGGATACGTATAAATCGCCGTAAACGCGTAAAATAGGGGAGTCAATAATTTTGACATCATTACCCAATATCTGTTCAGCTATCTTTTTTCTGTCTATTGAACTTGCAAGCGCCGTTCTAAAGTCGCTGTTTTTAAGATATGTGTTGTTTGCCTGATTAAAAAATAACGCGGTATATTGTGGAAGAACGAAATTGTACGTTTGAAAATTTTTGTCTGATATTTTATCTTTGTATTCCGAAGGTATAAAGCTCAGCGCCATTACATCCTGGCTCTTAAGTGCGCTAATTGCTTGATTATAGTCAGGATAAAATTTAAAGGATAAGTTTTTTAAATAAGAATTTTTTTTATAATAATACTTGTTTCTCAATAATGTATAGCTTTGTATGTTTCCCTGTCCATCCTTGATTAATTTTTCAAATTGCCAAGCGCCTGTTCCAATGGGCTCCAAGTTTTTTCTTGCCAGTTTTATCTGAACCGGCGGAATATCTTGCCAGATATGTTTTGGCAGTATTCCAAGCGTGAGTGATTTTAGAAATGGGCTGAATGGCTCCTTTAGTGTAAATTTAATTGTATATTCTGATTCCTTTGTAGCGCTAACCCCCTGAAAGTCGGCTAAAAGAGGGCTGTTAACCAGCGGATTTTGTATTGATTCAAAAGTAAATACTACGTCATCCGCATTGAACGGCTCGCCATCCGACCATTTCACATCTTGGCGCAAATCAATAGTATAAACTGTCTTGTCGTCATTTATTTCATATTTGCTCGCCAAATCCGGAAGCAATTTTTGATCTTTGTTGAAACGGAATAGACCGGAATAAATTAGGTAGGTCAAATCCGAATCAATTTGACTTACTGATGAAAAAAGTGGATTTATGTATTTTGGTTGGCCTATTATCGCTTCTATATATTCTCCTCCGTCAGCCGGAATTACAGTTTTATTTTTTATTATAAACGTTATTACGCCCCCTGCAATGGACAAGATTACCACCGCTATCGCAACCTTAATTATAATCAACTCGGTTTTTGATAAAAAATGCTTTATGTATTTGATCTGGGCGAGAGACGGTATCCTTTTGGGTCTTATTTTTTTTATAAGCTTGTGGTCAAGCTTAATCGTTACAGGTCTCTGCCTGATGAATTTGATATGTAGGAGGATTTTTTTAAACCAGTGCATAAAACGTGTCTATCTGAAGCAAGAGTATATATATCTAAAAAGCTTGGTCCACTAAGGGTCTGTCGCCAAATGCGCTTTCGTGACGAAATTGATAAATTATGAGACAAAATTGTTGATAATTCCATAGTTATCTTCTCTCGCTCGGAAAAGAAAAATTATCATTTTTCTTTTCTCTCGCTTCGCTTGATAAAAAATTTTGAGGCCTATCTGTAAGATAAGCCAAGAAATTTTGAAACGATTTTGGCCATAATTTATCAATTGCAGTAGAAATGGTATTTGGTGGCAGACC
>JBDRCM010000027.1:0-31843 GCA_043821725.1 bacterium
TTTCCGAGCGAGCGCAGGTAAAATACCCCGTGGTCTTGCCACGGGGTAGAGTCGCAGACATTATGCCTTTTGACCTGATACCCTGTGCTCTTGGCACAGGGAGGGGTTCATTGCGAAAGCGTATTTGGCGACAGACCCTAAGTCGGGATTTTTTTTATTCAAATTTTTGTGTTATAATTACACGTAAGAAAATAGGCATTGAATAATTACAGAATATTTTTTATGTCAAGGCAATTTAGAAAAAAAATAGTGCCTTGTTTGTTGGCAGTTGTTTTGTTGTCCGGATTATCGCCTTGGCAGGAAAACGAAGTTGCTTCAGGAAAAAACGATATTTATGCCAAGCCCGTAATGATTTTTGGTAGTTGGTTGAAACCAAGCAACATATCGGAAATAGAAGTTTCAAAACAAGATGGACTGGAAAAATTTAATGAAGCCAATTCAGCATATCCAAACATTCCAAAGCCACAGCCATATATTTTTGAAAAGCAAATTACAGATCTTGCCACTTCAACTGCAACTTCAACCATTGGTTCAGATTCCTTAAGCGCAACTTCCACAATCTCCACCACAACTTTATCCACATCAACAACAAATACAGCAACCACCACACTAATTGATTTTATCGATGGTCCCGCAACAGCTACTATGCCATTGGATGTTGGCAGTTCAACTCAGCCAGTTCCAATTTTTTCCACATCAACGCTCCAACAAACAACCTCAACCATAAATACGGGAACAAGCACGTCTGCAACTTCTTCAACAACAACTACAAAAACAACAGCCATTCCAACCTCATCAACGCCGGCCTTGCCATCAGTAACAGTTTTGCCAACTTCAACTTTATCTTCAACTTCAACGATTTTATCGCCAATTGCCAGTTCTTCAATATTAACTTCCACTACAACGATTTCCACTACAACTTTATTAGCCACAACAACAACTGTTTTTGCAACCAACACTGTTGCCTCCACAACAACTATTTCCACAACCACCACCATGATTGCGACAACCACCATGATTTCTACAACCACTTTCATGACAGGTACAACCACTATTGCAACCTCCACAACCTCAACAACAAAAACTAAAAAAGAAAAAGAAGAGCCAGTTGATACTGATGTGTGGACAGACGGCAGTACAGATCTTATCATTAGCGGGTTTAATATCGCCAAATCGCCATACACAATGCGCTTGGTTGATAGAATCAAGGAGCCAAAACTTGGAGTGTCATTGGCCACGTTAAAATATGAGAATATAAAAGACGATACATTAATTATAAGCTATAGTACTGACAGCGCTGATGGATGGAAAAAATTAAGAAGCATCAATTTGAAAAAAGATCATTCAAATTTGACTCGCAATGGCTATTTATATCTGCCTTTAAACCATATTAAGACCGTTGGTGATTTGAAAGAAACTAAAATTAAATTTGAATATCAATATTTAATAAGGCCGGATAAAATTGAAGAAGGCAAAAACTGGGAAAAACAAGCAAAAACAATATATATTGATTCTACGTGGATTGAAGCAAAAGCATATGAAAGGCCTGAAGATATGAGCTTGTTGCTTGTTTCAGGCAAGGACAGTTTTGCTTTGGATGAAAATATTGAAATGGAGTTTGCTTATTTTCAAAGGAATAATTCAATAATAAATAATTTATCAGGCAAGATGAGCTCATACTGGCAGAAAGTAAACAAAAAAGGCGCAAAGTCCAATGAAGATAATAGCGCCGGCTCAGATAATAGCACCGGCTCAAAAGACAAAAAAGATGATTTTAAATTGCAGGCCATGATTTTGGATAAGAATGGGAAATTTATGACTACTCTGGAGCCGGAAATTATTTACAAAAATGGAAACAGGTTTAAAGTGCGTTTGAACAAGAGCCAGCGCAAGTTCAGGCCGGGGAATTATACTTTGGAAGTTGGAATAATTGAAGGCGACAAACTAATAAGCTATAGTCAGGATTTTACATGGGGCGTACTGGCTATCAATACAAACAGGTCAATATATACACCAGGCGAGCAAGCATATTTGCAGATGGCGGCTTTGAACGACAGCGGGCATACAATTTGTGATGCTGAATTATCTTTGCTGATAATTAAGCCGGATAATTCTTCGCAAAATTTGCAAGTAATGCGTTCGCAAGAATGTGGCCCTGATAATGTCGTTAGTGTTCCGGATTATTATTCATATTTTAGTGATACCGCTCAGTTAGGAATATATAAAATGGTTTTGCAAAATATGGAAAACAGTTATAGCATAACCGATTATTTTGAAGTCAAGGACAATCCGGCGTTTGAAGTTGAAAGAATTGGACCAACGCGAATTTATCCCCCTGCCCAATATAGTATGGAGCTTAAAATAAAAGTTAATAAGGATTTAAAAGGCAAGATTGTGGAAAGATTTCCAAGCGATTTTGTAGTAAGCAATTGGTCCTTAAGAAATTATTTTGGAGAAGAATTTGAAATGAAGCTTGAACAAGGGAGTCATGTGTCTTCTCTTACTTCGCTTGTGGAATGGGATGCAGGTGAAGAATACATTCTTTCATATTACTTTGATGCCCCTCATATAAGCCCATATATTTATTTAATGGGACCAATGGAATTATTTAAAGGGGATTGGCAAAATAGAAATGTGTTAAAAACAGAGCAGGTTATTGATTTAATGAAATTTTCTGTGCCTGCAACAGACGCACCAACAACAACTGCAACAACAACTCCTGTGGTAGTGCAGAAGCCTAAAATACTTGTTCAAAAACAAGTTCCTGCCACGCAGTTTGATTCAATTTTTATAGAAAGCAGACAGTGGCAAATAGCTTCTGATGAAATGGAGTATATTGACCCAAACGGAGACGGCACACTCACACAATGCTTGCCAACGCCTTCAGGTGTTGATCATTATACTATTCTTGATGATTTATTTCGCTATCCCGATGAGGGCGGTTATTCCGACTATCTTATTTGTGCTCTGAATGAGGTTACCATTTTGGAAATGACTACAATAACCGATGTCACCTCTGTTTCATCCATTACAGTTTGGTTGTTCGGCCACGTTGGGCTTAATGTAGTGACTAATATTGAATTGTGGGATGCTGATGAATCAACTCAGTATGGCAATACAGTTCAAATCCCCTATACTGGACAGACTGACAAATGGGTTTCAGCAACTTTTGATTCGCTCTCACTTACACAAAGCCAACTTGATGGTCTTAAAATTAGGTATGAATATACAGCACCAAAAAAGGAAGAGAGTGTTCCTGCGACAACTTATGCTGAAGTTACTTATGAGTATGCCTCCAGTTCAGTGCCTATAGTATCAGATGTGTCTTTAAACAGCCAAAATAATATTACTTTAATTGAAGATTCCACTGTTTTGGTTAGCGCCACAGGTACTGTTAGTCATGGAGACGGATATGAATTTATTGACAATGTTACTGCTAAGATTTTCAGATCAGGAGTAAGCGGAGCTGAAGCGTGCGAAGTTGATGATAATAATTGTTATGAAATTCAGAGTTGTGGCTTAAGCGATTGTTCAGTAAACAGCTGTTTGGCTACTTGTTCCATACAAATGCAGTTTCATGCAGATCCAACAAGTGTAAGCACTACATTTTCCGCTCAATATTGGAGGGCATGGATAGAAGCCACGGATACCAGTGAAATGACAGGCGAAGCATACAGCCCGATTGACGCGCCTGAAGTTGATGGATTAACTGCAATACAAGCTGAACAAGATGTTTATTTCAGCCAAAGTTTGCCCGGTGGAATAACTGATCCTTTGGATCGCATTGTCACTGTCACAAGTACCGGCAATGTTTCGCTTGATTTAAATATTTATTCTGATGATTTAACGTCGCCAAGCACAACCGCTATAATACCGCCATCCAACATACGCTTTTCATTGGTGACGAATACCGCTTTTGCATCAGCAACTGCTTTGGGATATTCTCCTGGGCAGAGTGTTGATATCAATATTCCAAAAAATATAAGCTCATCATCTTTACAGACCGGCCAAATATGGTTTGGATTGGAAGTTCCTGTGCCTGCTAAAGGAATTTATGCCGGGACGTTTTATTTTAATGGTTTCGTAAATAGCTTGCCTTGGCCTTAATTATGAAAAGAATTTATTTTTCAATTTTACTGGGAGTATTTTCTTGTTTAGCATTTATTGGAACGGCTTTTGGCAGTGGTTTTGGAATAAGTCCAAGCCAAATACAGGAGCGATATTTGATGCCAGGTTCAAAAACAAGTGTGTACATTGAGGTGAGTCGGTCAGATGTAAGACAACAAGCAATTATTGATGTAAAAAAAGATTTGGGACAGGCAAATGATTGGGTAATTGTTAACAATAACAAGTCAATTGTGCTAAGTCCAAGAGAAAACAAAGTACAAGTGCCAATTACGATTAATATACCAAAAAGCTTATCAGAAAATCTCGTTGCCGGACAAGCAATGGATTTTACAGGCAGTATTTCATTTAGCGAGCGACAGTTAACTGTCGGCCAAAACAGCGCTGTTAATATCGGCAGTCAAATTAAAGTTTTATTGGGTATTATTGACGCGAAAGTAAGTGATATTAGCCCTCGCCATATAGAGTTGTCAAGCGCTTTTGCGCAAAAAAAGTGGCTTTTTTTCTCTTTGCCCGGACAAATAAAATTCAGTTTGGATTTAGATAACGCAGGCAATCAAATGGCCGGATTGGATATGTTGTCAGTGCGCATTTATGATAAAAGCGAGAAAATTCTATTACAGACAATCAATTATTCAAGAGCAAAAAAAATAGCCCCGTTTACAAGGAGCTTTGTGGAATTAACAGTACCTGCTTATTTGGATGAGGGCGAATATGTTTTTCACGCCTATGCCTATGCCAATGGATCTGCTATTCCGGCGCTTGAGCAAAGAATGCTTGCAAAAGTTTCAGGTGTTGTGGATTGGCGCGTTAGCGTGATTATCGGTTTAAAAAAGTATTGGCCATTGGCAATAATAGCGTTTGTTATATTTTTTCCATTTGGGGCAATAAAAAGAAAATTTATTAAAAAAAATAATTCGCATTGACGCTACCGGTAAGTAAGCATGGCAGTGATTATCATTGCGGAAAGGGCTATAAAAGCCGTTAAAAATAATGTGCGGACGCGGGTATATAATGTGACGAAATTGCTAAATGCCTGCAAATAAGTTCCGTTTTTATCCCGGTGCGCTATTCTTTGAAAGCTTTCAACCTCGGAATACTTTAGAATAATGGGGATGTGCTTGGGATTTTTAGTAAGAATAAAGCCGATTACTACCACTGCTATTATAATGCCGGCCATAAATCCCAAAAATCCATGATTATGAAAGAGGTTATCAAAAAAGAGTCCCATATCTCGGCTGTTAGCCATAATACCATTAAAGAAATTGGAAAACATAAATAGGTAGGTTTAAAAAATTCTGTATGAGTTCTGATTAAAATTATTATACTACATCTTCAGATAAAAAAAAAGTTAATAAGTTTTATGTAAGAATTACAAGCGTTGTTTACACTTATAATAATCGTTTAAATGTCATTCTGAACGAAATGAATGAGCAAAGCGAATGAATGAAGTGAAGAATCCCTTAGATAACATGAGGGGGATCCCTTCATTTCATTCAGGGCAAGCTCTTCGGTCGCGGAGTTTATCCTCGAGCGTAGCGAAGGGCTCAGGATGACAGGTAAGACGCTCAGGATGACACATAGCGATCAAAAAATAAAAGTGTAAATAACGCTATGATTTCTAACATTTTATGCATTAAATTTTATATGTATGAAATAAGCAAGCTACGAAAAAAATAGTAGCACGGAATAATTTTTTATGAAATTGCAATTAAAAGAAAAAATAAACGCTTTTAGAAATTACCTTAATTTAGTGTTATATGTGCTGGCATTATTTTTGTTTACAATAATAGTAATAAGGTTTTTTGTAATAAGCCCTGGCAAGACAAATGGCCCTTCAATGCAACCCACATTCGTTGATAATGATCTTTTTTTTGTAAATAAAATTGTTTATTTATTCACAGAGCCGAAAAGATATGACATTGTGCAGATTATTGATCCTGAAGATCAAAAATTAATGCTTAAAAGAATCATCGGCATGCCCGGCGAAGTAATAATAATCAAACGAGGAAAAGTGTTTGTCAGAGTAATAGGGGAAACCCAGGAAAGGCAGATTATTGAGTCCGACTATCTTGACAGTAGAGTTTACACTAAGCTTATGGGGCAAAATAGACCGTTAACTTATGTTGTTGGAGATGGCCAATATTTTCTGCTTGGAGATAATCGTCCAAAAAGCACTGATTCTCGCTATTATGGGCCTGTTTTACGGACGAATATCACCGGCAGAATTATAGAAATCAAATGAGGTTGTAAGAATATACGGCCTATTTGGTATATCAATGAGCTCAATTTGTTTATGGACGTCCAAATCAATTAAATAAATTTTTTCTTTTTTTATTGCCAGCACGCGCTTTTCATCCAAAATAATAATTTTTTTCGCAGAAGGGATCAAAGCCCTGCGCTTAATGTTATTTTTATTGTCAGTAAGAGTTACAAAGCCATAAAAGTTGCTAATTTCAATTTCATTGGTTTTTGTGCTTATTTGGCTCTCATCTATAAGTTTTAGTTCGGTGCTTGTCATGTTATATGAAAAAATTCTTCTTTGCTTGTCTATTTCTTTGATTATCAAGATGCCCTTATAATTTGGATCCCAAAATGATTCAAATGTCTCTGCTTTGTCTTGGTAGCCATTATCATCAAGAATGTCTGTTATCTTTTCGCATTTTTTAAAGTCATCCGGCGAATATATTTTTGAGGCGCAAAAATATTGTTGTGTTTTGGTTTTTGAGTTTTGTTCTAGGCCATGGAACAGTAAATACATTTTTCCTGCATCAACATTTATTTCGCCTATTAAGCCGGGTAGAGATGAAATATTGCGATGCCGTATTATCTCATTATTAAAATGATACATTGCCTGTGTGTCTGTGCTGTTTTCAGGCAGGCCGAAAACAATAATTTCATTTGGGTTGACAAATAAGTGATTCCATTTGCCTAAAATTTCTTGGATTTTTTTATCAGGCAGTCGTATGGAAAACACTTTATCAGTGTGCTTAATCAGTACCAGTTCGGATATCTGTTTTAAGCTTGAGATCTCTGATGCATTCTTTATTGAATAGATTTTAAATAATACGACAGCCAATCCAATGTTTATTGCCACTATTAATAAAATTAAAATAGCAAGAATTTTCTTTTTTTTGGTTATATGTTTCATAAATATTTTACAGTGATTAAAAGTTTTCCACAGCTGTGCTGTTAATACAGAGCGTATTATAGTATAATATGTATGCAATGTAAATATGCAATGTAAAATTTAATTAGTAATACCAAAATGAAAATCTGTTCGTTGAAAAAAAAGTTGTTTAGTTTTTGTTTTATTTTTGCGTTTTTGATTATATTTACTCCGTGTATTGTTGATGCGATTGGAATCGCGCCAAGCCAAATAACATTGAATGGGGTGCTTGATAATTCAACTGTTGAAAAAAAGGTAAACATTATTAGAAGCCAGAAGGAGTCATATTCGGATTTAAGTTTTAATGTTAAAACAAGCGGAACCGGGGCTCAATACATTGAAATGCCGGAAAAAAGAATGACTCTTGAATACGGTGAAACAGAAAAAGAGTTTATATTTTATATCAAGCCGAAAAACGCTGGCATTAACAACTATGAAGCGCAAATCATATTTATCTCTGAAGCGGTTCCTAACAGTTTGCAGACCAATATGGCCATAAATATGGGATTGAGCGCTAAAGTAGCATTTGATGTTGTGGAAGAAAAGCGTTCTGATTTAGTCATCAATGATTTGTTTTTTTATCAAAAAGCTGATAAAATAACTTTGGATTACTCGATTAAGAATAAGGGAAATTCTGTTGAAAGCGTTCAGAAAATTGAAATTAAAGTGACTAATCAAAGCAATGAAGTTGTTTTTAAGCAAACAGTGAGTTTTAGTCCTGAGTATGCTTTGCATGAACCGTTTGGCGACGAATCATTTAATTTTGTGTTTGATATTCCAAAGCAAATTAAAAGAGGAAGTTATTCAGCAAAAATAGTTTTTCAATCAGACAACAAAGAAGTAGTTTCTTTTGAAAAGCCCATCTCAATCCGTCCGTTGGTTAAAAAAAATATTTTATCAAATTTTATGGATATTTTGCAAAATCGCTATGAAATTCTATATCCAATGGTACCGCTTTGTTTTTTTGTAATTTTTTTATTTTTTATATAACAATTCTATGAATATCTTTTTGATATCTACAAAGCGAGCGAAAATAAAGAAAAAAAATAGAATTTTAATTTCAATGTTCACGCTTTTGGCAGTGGCAGGTATGATTTTTACTCCTCTTACTGCGTCTTCTTTTGGTCTTGCTCCTTCAACCATTACCGTGAATAATTTGAGCAACAAATCAAATGCGAAAAAAACAATTAATTTGGTAAGGGCGGAAATACGAAAGAATGAAGATCGTTTTTTTAGGGTTTATGTAACAGGATCAGGAGCCAAATATATTGTCCTGCCTTCAGAAAAAGTAAAAATGGGAATAGGAGAAACAATAGTGCCTTATTATTTTTATATTAAGCCAGCATCAGCTGCAAATGGGGATTATGAGGCGAACTTATATATTGTGTCTGATGATTCCCAATCACCTGAAAAAGCAACCGGATCCAGTGTTACAATCATTGGAGGCATTATGGCGCGCATATTTTTTACTGTAACTGACAAGCAAATATCGGAATTTATTATTGATGAAGTATCATTTAAACCCGCAGAAGTGGGGTTACCTATTGTTTTATCGTATCACATAAAAAATACAGGCAATATTGACATTGTTTTTGATAAAATTACATTAAACCTGATTGATTCAACTGACAGCACCAATGTATTTGATATTACAGTGCCTTCAAGCCAGATTGAGCCGTCTTCTCCTTCTGAAGAAAAAACTTTTCAGATAAATATTGATAATACTGTTGACCAAGGATCTTATACAGCAACAATTGATTTTTGGCAGAAAGGAAAAATAATTAAAAGTGCCACATTGCCTTTGGCAATTTATGCTGAAGGCACTTCATCACAATCAGCTGAAATTACTGATTTTCACGTTGGCGGAACTGATTTTTTGCCAAATGATCTGGTGACATTTGAAGGAAAAGTAAAAAACACTGGTTCAGTTGCCATTAAGCCAATACTTTTTGTTGAGCTTAAAAAAGACGATAAAACAACTGAACTTTTACGATCAGATCCAAAGATAGTTGGAATAAACAAATTTGGAGATTTTTTGCTAAGTTACAGGCCACAGGAAAAAGGTAATTATTTAGCTAGGGCTCATTTTGAATATGGATTCAGCGAAACGAGCAAGATTACGTCTAATTTTATAGTTGCCGTGCCTATTAATTATGCTTACTATTATGCAGGCGCTGGCATTGGAGCGGTATTATTGTTTTTAATAATTATAATGATTGTAAAAAAGAAAAAGAAAAAAAAGAATGAAAATCAGGATGAACAGGCAAAAATAAATAAATGATTAAAAATAATTCAATAAATTAAAAGGAAGGGAGGTGATATTATGCATAAATATGTATTATCGCTTTCAGTTGTTTGGCTGGTGCTTGCTTTTGTAATTGGAGTTGTTGTTGTTTTGAAACCGGCAACTGGAGTTAAGAAAACAGCAACGCCGCCTCAAGTAACGTACATTTATATGGATCAGGACAGCAAAAAGCCCGAACCAACCACCCGCTTTTTTCATCCAAAAGTAAGAATAAAAGGCACTGGACAACAAATTCAGACATCAGTAAAAGTTAGATCTTAACAATAAAAGGTCGACTAAAACAATAAAATAAAAAAATATGGAAGAAAGAACACAAAAATACCATTATCTGCTTGCCGCTGTTCTGGGAGTAGCCGGCTTGCTGATAATATTAATATTCGTATCTCTGCGATCGCAAACATCAAGCGTAGACACCACAGTTGCTGTTACAAATGCGGCGCCTACTCTGTCAACAATTAATGTTGGATCAGCCGACGGCGGTTCACAGTACAATGATTCATACACTCCAACCGCTGAAACAACTTCAACCATTTATGTGTCAGGCGTAATAACTGATACAAATGGCTGTAATGATATTACAACAGCAGGAGGGGATATGTTTACAGTTGCGTTTTACACTAATACTGTTGGCGATGTAGCTTGCAACACTATTGGAGAAAACGAAGACACACAATGTTTTTACAAAGTTAAAACAAGCGATGGTTGCAGTTTAGGATCAACAGATGAATGCTCATCAGCCGAGGATGAAACCGTAAGCTTTGTTTGTTCGTTTGCTCTGCCTCATTATATAGATCCTGATGCTTGGACATCTAAAGTATGGGTAACAGATCAAAATTCAGGTACAGTTTCAAGCACTCAAGGATTAACAGTCACAACTTTAACAGCCTTTAATTATACAGCTGACATTGACTATGGTACAGTAGCTATAAGAGCCACTTCAACAGAACAAACAGTAAACATCATTAACACAGGCAATGATAATGATTTGGATTTGCAGATTACTTTGCAAGCAATGGACTGCAGTGGTTCACAAAAAGATATTGAATATACTAATCAGTTTTTCAGCTTATCCAGCACAGGCATTGTTACTAGTTCTATGACAAAAGGTGATGGTTCGGCTCAAGCTTCAGCATTGAATTTGACAAAAGGAACTGCTTCAGCTTCAACCCCAACACTTCCGGTATATTTTGGCCTAGAGGTTCCGGCAGGTGCGGCTGGTACGTGTACAGGTTCAACAACCATTACTGCCAACTAATCTGATATTCAGAATTTCTCAAAACCGTCCTGATATTTATCAGGGCGGTTTTTTTTATTTTTAATTGTGGTATAATATAGATGAACGCTACGAAAAGTACGAAATTAAGTAAGAGATTTTAATAGTTTTCGTATCTTTCGCAGCTTTCGTATTTCACACACATTCGTATTTCGTGCATAAAACGGCCATCTATGGGTTTGAAAAAGCAAAGAAGGATTTTGATTTTCATTATTACATCCCTCGTAATTATTTTTAGCACTTGTTTTTTATGCCGTGATTTTTTGTTAGCTGCAACAATAAGCACTACAGTATCAATAATAAATCCGCTTGGGCCAACCGCTTTAATAATCGCAATTCCTGAAAAAAGAATTGCCATTCCGAGCGACGGGCGACCTCTTAACAAAGGTACTCGCTTAAAAGTCAAGATATTCGCACATGGAGCTGATCGATCAAATCCAGCCAATATTTTATGGTCTTCCGGAGAAGTGACAAGCACTGATGAAGGAAAATATTATGGAACCGTTCTTGAGGGCTTTTCTTATGGATATTACGATGTAACTGCAAAAGGATATTCTCACCTTACGCGCTTGCTTAATAATGTTTATATAGGACCTAATATTAATATGGATTTTACCGAAAGCGGCAGTAATCCTATTAAATGTGGAGATATCAACTTAACTGATGGAGATAATGAAGTTAACGCTTTAGATATTTCAGTGCTAGTGAATGCATGGGGTGAAGATGATGAGCGCGCGGATTTAAACCGTGATAATGAAGTGAATGCCATTGATATATCAAATTTGTTGGCTAATTTCAATCAGAATGGTGATTGATTTATTTTATAAAGACGTTGTTTGAATTCGTACAGAGTTTAGCACTATGTCATCCTGAGCCCTTCACCTGTCATCCTGAGCCCTTCGCTACGCTCGAGGATAAACTCCGCGACCGAAGAGCTTGCCCTGAATGAAATGAAGGGATACCTCTGATAATTTAAATTGATTCAAGTGAATTATTTAAGGGATCCTTCATCCCGACTAAGTCGGGATTCAGAATGACAAAACCATAAATTCTATATAAGTTCTTTCTAAGCTCAACATTTAAAAAAATGAAAAAGAACATATTAACAACTATATTTATTGCATGCGTTGGAATAGCGCTTTTTTCTGCAACTCCGGCAAAAGCTGATCCTGCGCCGTATTTTGGCTTAACAGCCACAGAAGGCCAAGGAGCAGGAAGCGATGAATTTTATGTTGGCAGGTGTTTTGAAGTTGGAATATATTTAAATACAGGCGGGTATAACTCCAATGCGGCTGATGTTGAAATAAATTATGATAATTCTGTGGTTCAAGTTGTGCAAAATGACTGCTCAACTGAAGCCACTACAGTATATACTGACGGACTTTTTAACACATATCCTTCAGCAGGCAATGAAGTAAGTTCAACCAAACTGCTGTTAAGCGCATATAATAATCCAGGAGTTTCCACAAACGTTTCAAACGGGCTTTACGGCCATTTTTTCCTTAAAGTTCTTACAGCGTCTTCAAGTTTTAACCTTGATTTTGAATACACTCAAGACCTTACAACAGACACAAATCTTGCTGAAACAGACGGGACAGGCGAAGACATTTTGCAATCAGTTGAGAATTTAACCCTTCAATTGCTGGATGATACTGACGATCCTGATGTCACCAGTCAATCTCCGGCGAGCGCAACAACCGGAGTGTCAATAAGCAGTAATGTGACAATGTATCTTTATGACGCAATGGCAGGTATTAACAGCGGAACAGCAAGTGCGCGTATGAAGGAAAGTAGTGGCTCATGGCATTCCCAATCAATTTCAGCTGGTTCAGTGCAATCAACAAATGAAAATCGCTACTGGCGATATACAGGCACAATCAATCCCGATTCCAATATAAAAACAAATGGCGGATATTATGAATATGACACTGCATATACAGTTGAAATAACAGTGTCGGATTTGGATATTCCAACCGCTCATACAATAGTTGAAGAATGGTCTTTTACAACAGAAGGCGATACTGACGCGCCATACATTGGAAATCAAAGCCCTGCTAGCGGGGCAACCAATGTGGACGCTTCAACAAATATAGTTTTTCGCCTTAAGGATTACAAGAGCAACGGAGGGGTAATACCCGGAAAAGGCGTTGATACTGGCACCATTACAATACAGGCAGATAGTACAAGCCAAGGACAAAAAAACTATACATGTGATTCGTCTCAAGTTACATGTGATGCTTCTAACCCGAATAATGTGCTTGTAACTTTAAATCCGTCAGCTGATTACGCTGAAAATGAGCAGGTAACAATTACAGTAAATGCCAGCGATTTAAATGGCACTCCTAATGTAATGTCAGAGGAACAATATTCTTTTACAACAGAAGATACTGTGGCGCCAACAGTAAGCAATTTTACGCCAACAGCCAATTCAACAGGCAGTGCTTCAACAACAAACATAAGTTTCCATATAATTGATGGAGGGGCGGGCGTTGCAATTGAAACATTGCAGGTGTATGTAAATAATGATTCATATATTGCCACAGATGATGAGGTAACAGTTGGTGGAGATGCAAGTGATTATACCATTACGATTGATCCACCAACAAATTTTACTGAGGATACAGCGGTAGTCACGCGTATTTCAGTACGCGATCAAGCGCCTTCGCTTAATTATATAAGTCCGAATCCGACACTGTACACCTTTATAGTTGGATTGGGAAGTGTCACGACAACTGTAACTACAACAATTACCGTAACAACCACAGCCGGCTGTTCGTCTTGCTGTCCAACCTGTAGTGGAGGAGGCGCTGTGTACATAAAAGTGGAAAAAGAATGCCCTGTTTGCACTTCAACAATTAAAGATGATGATGGATTTATACCAACTTGGGGCAGTGGACCAGGCACAACAAATCAAAGTTCCACTGTTTCAGCTTCTGTCTCATGCCCTCCGGCGATAGGAGGGCAGATTCAGACATTGATAAGAACCATGACTTCCACGCGCATTCTTTACGTGACCTCAACATTTAATCTGGCGACCGGATCATGGAGTAATATATGGGTTGATTTAAAAGGAAGTATTGAAAATTTTGCGGACATCGGAATGCTGTTTGATTATGCGAAAAATGACTATAATGCAAAAATAGAGAAGATAAACGGGAATAAACTTTCAAAATGGCGCAGTGTTATACGTATAAAAGAAACAGAGGGAGACATTGTATTTGAAGGCACGAGTGAAGCGGAAAATAATGAAATTATTCCGCTTGTTATATATACAGAGAACAATGGTAAGCAGATTCCGCTTGTTTTTCACGTTCGTGCTGATGATTCCGGTTCATTTAAATTGAAAATTAAAAATGTTTTATCAATCGGAAAGCATAACGTTTCATATTTCAGCTTGATAAATGGCAGTGAGATAAAAGAAAGCAAGCTTGCAACTTTTTATATAGATATTGTAAAAAAATCCGAACCTGCTGGAAGTCAAGTTTCATTTTTTCAAGAGAGCCAATCAAGCATGCTTTTTCTTTTGTTATTTGCGTTGATTTTTATCGCTTCTGTATTAACTGTGATTTTTGCTCGTTCTTTCACAAGCGGAGCAGGCATTGTGTCGTTATTTTTACTGTCAATTATCGGTATTATAATGTCCTTGCCGAATCAGCGGCAAGTGGCAGGCGAGATTGACCTTAAGATTACACAGCAGACAATAGACAAATTAACGCAAAAGCAGGAGCAGTTTGAAATTTTACGCGAACAGAGCAAAGTTAAAATAAGCGCATTAGGCGGGCTTATAAGCGATCCGCTTAATGGAACTGTTCACAAGAATTTGCTTGTGTCAGTCAGAGAACAGCAAACCAATACTGATGACAACGGAAGATTTCTGCTTAAGGATGTTTATAGCACAGACATAATTAAAATAAGCGGGACAAACCTTGACAAGCCGCTATATGTTGAAGTTGGTAATATTGAAACCAAAATTGTGCATATTAACAATAATTTGCTGAACACTCTTGCTTTGATTGAGGCCGATTACAAGCAAAGGAAATTTAAATCCGTTTACTCGCTTGGAGCTGATGAATTCAAGACCGTTGTTGATGAAAGTCAATTTGTTTCTGACAAAAATCGACAACTTTTGGATAGAATTAAAAAGTACGCCATTTTGGAAGGAAAATTTGAAACTTTTTATACAATGCACAAAAAATGGAAATCAAGTCGTTCCGGCCTTAGCTATACTGATGTTGTTGAGGTAAATTTTATTTATAGCGGATATAATGACAATGATGGGTCTGTACGCTTGAAAGAGCCGTGGTATTTTGTTGAAAGCAATAATGAATGGGGATTTGTTGAGTAAAACAGTGAATTTGTTTAATTTTTTCATGCCCTCTAATTGCTTGCATTAGGGGGTTTTGTTTGCTAAAATATCATATACAAAGTAAATTTAATAATAAAATAATGCACACTATGATCAACATAGCAATCAACGGCTTTGGCCGAATTGGAAGACAGGCATTAAAGGCCGCTCTTTCCATGAAAAATATTAAAATTTGCGCAATAAACGACCTTACTGACAATAAGACGCTTGCTCATTTGCTTAAATATGACAGCGCTTACGGGACATACGGAAAACAGGTAAGTTTTGACAGTGAAAATATAGTTGTTGACAATGAAAAAATACGTGTTTATGAAGAAAGAGATCCTTCAAAGTTGCCATGGGCTGAACATAAAATTGATGTTGTTTTGGAATGTACAGGCATATTTAGGGAGAAAAAAGACGCAATGATGCATGTTCAAGCAGGGGCAAGAAAAGTCGTGCTAAGCGCTCCGGGCAAAGGCGATGATCCAATCCCAATGTATGTGCGGGCTGTTAATTGCGGACAGGTTGGCAGGGAAAAAGAGCTTATTATAAGCAATGCTTCATGTACCACAAACTGCATAGCCCCAATAGTGGCTGTGATAGAAAATAAATATGGTATTGAAAAGGCAATGATGAGCACTGTTCATGGATATACTGCAGATCAAAATTTGCAGGATGGGCCACACAATGATTTAAGGCGCGCAAGAGCGGCTGCAATAAATATCATTCCAACAACAACAGGGGCGGCAAAAGCCGTTGGAAAGGTAATACCGGCAATGAATGGCATTTTTGACGGTTTTGCAATGCGCGTTCCTGTTCCAACCGTATCTTTGGTTGATATGGTATTGCTTACAAAGGAGAATGTTGAAATAGCAAAAGTAAATGAAGCACTAAAACAAGCCGCTCAAGAGCCGGTCTTTAAAGGGGTGCTGGCTGTTACTGAAGATCCTATTGTGTCATCTGATTTTGTAGGCAGTACTTATTCATCAACAGTTGATTTGTCTCTTACAAATGTTGTGGGAGGCAATATGCTTAAAATCGTATCATGGTATGACAATGAATCCGGTTATGCCCATCGGCTTGTTGAGATGGCTGAATTGTTTGGAATGAAGGTAATTTAGCATCAGTTCATTCTATGAATGGAATTAAAATAATAGACAATAAAATCAATCTTGATTCTTTGCGAGAAATGGCGCATCAAGGATTTGGCGACTTTGTCAAAGTTGTTGTTGATATTGAACAAAAAATCATGGCGATTAATGGGGATATGCACTCTGATGAGGAAGCAACTCTTTTAAAGCACGGATCAAAGCAAGAAAATTTATGGGGCATAAATATTTATCCGGATTTACAGGGCGAAAATTACATTGAATTTGATTCAATGATAAATATACGGCCAAGACAGGGCAACAGATCCAGAAATGTTGAGGATTTTGATATTCAGCGCCAAATAAGAGAAGCTGTGGCAAATTTAATTGGATGATTATGGCAGATTTCATACATCAAGACATGGCCAAAGGAAGATGGTTTAAAATGAGCTTATGCGAACAATTAGGAAATGCAGGCAGTGAAGTGGGCAGAGCAATTAAATGGCACAATAAAGGGAATATTGAACAAAGAAATAGGGCCATAGATCGCGCTTTGGATCTGCTTGATTTGACAATCACGGATAAGCGCTGGCGCAACCGTTTAAGTGAAATAACACGCGGTAGGGCTTTGTTGGCTGATTTGTTTTATGGCAAAAATGAATTTAACAGCACGCATGCAAATATGGAAAGTTATTACTATCATTTTGCTTTGGCATCAAGGGCTAACAGATAGGTCGGAAAAAGAATTAATTTAGTTTTTAAAAAAATATCTAAATACAAATTATTATATATGCGAACGCTTTCAATTGAAACATCTGAAAAAATAGGGGAACAAGTGCTTTTAAGGGGCTGGATAGACGCGCGCCGAAACATGGGAAAAATAGTATTTTTGGATTTGCGCGATTTTAAGGGAAAAGTGCAAGTGGTTGGAGTGCCAACTGAATTGGATGAGCAGTCGCAAAAAGAATTAAGCAGGGTTCGGCCGGAATGGGTGGTGGAAATAGCCGGAATTGTCAATGAGCGAGGAGAAAGGCAGAAAAATCCTGATTTGCCGACTGGCAACGTTGAAGTGCTGGCCAAGCGCTTTACAGTTCTTAATGAGTCAAAAACACCGCCGTTTGAAATAGACAAGGACACAAAAAAAATCAATGAAGAATTGCGGTTAAAGTACAGGTATCTTGATTTGCGATCTGAAAGAATGAGTAAAAATATTCGTTTGAGATATCAAATTATCAAATTTATACGCGATTTTCTTCATGAAAAGGATTTTGTTGAGATTAGCACGCCAATGCTTACCAAATCAACTCCTGAAGGAGCGCGGGATTTTTTGGTTCCATCGCGGATTCATGCAGGCAAGTTTTATGCTCTTCCCCAGTCGCCCCAGCAATACAAACAACTACTTATGGTGGGAGGTTTTGAAAGATATTTTCAGATAGCACCGTGTTTCCGCGATGAAGATGCACGAGCTGATCGCTCTCCAGGGGAGTTTTATCAGCTTGATTTGGAAATGTCGTTTGTCAATCAAAATGATATTTTAGAATTAACTGAGCAGCTGTTCATTGAATTGGTTAAAGCAATAGCGCCTGATAAAAAAATAACAAGCATGCCTTTTCCACGATTGTCATATAAGGAAAGCATGGAAAAATATGGAACTGACAGCCCTGATTTGCGTGAAGACAAAAAAGACGCGAATGAATTTGCTTTTGCATGGGTAGTTGATTTTCCATTGTTCACTGAACAGACCGAAGATGATTTTTTTCATGGGGCAGGCGATAAATGGGCGCCATCGCATCATATGTTTACAATGCCAAAAGAAGAAGATATGCATTTGTTGGATACAGACACAGGCAAAGTGCGCTCTTACCAGCACGATTTGGTATTGAATGGAGTGGAAATTGCAGGAGGAAGCATAAGAATTCATGATCCAAAAATACAAGAAAAGGTTTTTGATTTAATCGGTTTTAATGATGATCAGAAAAAGCAGTTTGCCCACCTTTTGGAAGCTTTTGAGTTTGGAGTACCGCCCCATGGAGGCATAGCTCCGGGCCTTGACCGTTTTGTCCGCATATTGGCCGGAGAAGAAAATATCCGCGAAGTTGTTGCGTTTCCAAAAACTAATGATGCACGTGATTTGGTCATGGGCGCTCCTTCAGAGGTGGGTAGCGAGCAATTGAAAGAAGTGCATATCAAATTGGATAAATCTTGAATAATATGATTTTTTCCACGCTCCAACAACACATTTTAAGGGAATGTTATCAAATAAAATCAGGAAAAGTTGGGCGTCAGATATTTTATGATTTTTATAATGATAAAAAAATGAACCCCTCCCCGATTCAGTCGGGGCAAACAGTCACAGCAGTTTGGAAGACCTCTGTGGCAAGACCACAGGGTAGTTAACTTGCTTGCTCGGTAATGAAAATAAATTTTCATTACCCTCGCTACGCTGCGTTAAAAAAAGAGAATTTAAAGACAAAAATTATAACCAAGAGCATTGAGCGGTTGATTGACAGGGCTATGTTGGTTGGTTATGGAATGAGAACGCCAAAAAAATGGTTTATCAGAGAAGTAAAAATAACAGGGTTTGGTAAAAGGGAATGGAAAAAATGGCTTGGAAGAAAACAAAAAAAGTTGCCTCTGAAATGAACCCGACCCCGTGGCAAGTCGCAAGGTATCCGGGCGGGCTTCTAATAAAAAATACCTATGTCTGAATTAAAGCTGGAAAAATTTGAAGGTCCCCTTGATTTGCTTTTGCAGCTGATTGACCAGCAAGAATTGGATATTACTGAAATTTCCTTATCACAAATAACAGAGCAGTATTTTCACTATTTGGATAAGCTGGAAAAAAATCGTTCATCAAAACTTGCTGATTTTTTGATTATTGCGGCCAAGCTGATTTATCTGAAGTCAAGAAATCTTTTGCCGCAAGCGCATATTGAGGATGAACAGCCGGGAACCGGTTTAGCCGACCAATTGAAGATGTATAAGGCGTATGTTGACGCTTCAGCAACGATCTCCAATCTTTGGAATAATAAGGACTTGGCTTACGGAAGAATAGAGCCATTGGTAAAGACAGAAGAATTCATATTGCCGCCAAACGCCCGGCCAAGTGATCTTCATGAATCAATCACTCAACTTTTAAATAGGATAAAGCCGATTCAGCCATTGCCTGAAGTGACAATTGACCACAGTTTTTCAGTTAAGCACGCCATTGATAAGATCAGGGCTCTGCTTGGCAAGCGTGGCAAAACCAATTTTAAGTCCTTTGCTTTTTCAACCGGAACTCGGAGCGAGATAATTGTAAGTTTTTTGGCTCTGCTTGAATTAATGAGCAAAAAGACCATAATAGTAAGCCAGGCATCTGCTTTTCATGATTTGGAGATACAAAAAATTTCAAATTAAATTTTATGAGAAAATTATCCTCGCTAATAGAATCAATTTTGTTTGTTTCATCCAAACCGTTGGCAATTAAAAAAATTTCCAAAGTTCTTAATGCCGACTGTAGCGAAGTGGCCTCTGCAATTGATTTTCTGGCTCAAAAATACAATGATGGACAATCAGGGATCGTGATTCTGCAAAACAACGATGAAGCGCAAATGGTATCCAATCCTGATAATCGTGAAGCAGCTGAAAAATTTATGCGTGCTGAAGTAAGCGGGGATCTTACGCGCCCACAGCTTGAAACCCTCACAGTTTTGTCATATTGCGGGCCAATAACCAAGCCCGAGCTTGAACAAATAAGAGGCGTCAATTGCTCGCTTATTATAAGGAACTTAATGTTGCGCGGAATGGTTAAGGAATCCAACAAAAACGGATTGTTTCCAACTTATGAAGTGACAATGGACTATCTGAGGCATCTTGGTATCAAGTCCTTAAAGGAATTGCCTGATTACAGTCATCTGCATAAGCATCCATATTTAGAGTCAGCGCGCAGTGAAAATGAAAAATGACAAAATTGCGCGGGATTGGAAAAATCAAATATGGCAACTCAATTATTTTTATCAAAATGTTAAAAAAAATATCGTCAATATATAATTATATTTTACCGCATGCCTTAATTGTGGCAGGTTTTTTAATAGTCGCATTGTCTCCGATTTCTTTTTATTCAAATAATAATTTAAGTTCAGCAAAAGACGCATCAGCTTATCTTCAAGCTCTTGAAGATCAGGAGAATCGGGTTATTGGTGGTGATGTTTTGATAAATTTTCCGGGTTCAAATCCAATAATCCCTTTGCCGATTGATAAAAGCCAGTATGAAGGCAGTATAACGGCAGGTTCTGCACTCATTGTTGAATCGCGTTCCCGCCAGCCATTGTTTCAAAAAAATCATGATGAAGTCAGACCCTTGGCAAGCATTACAAAACTGATGTCAGCCATTGTTTTAATGGAATTGCAAATTGACTGGTCTTCAACAACAACCATTGAACAATCAGACGGCAATAGCGATCAGCATATTTTAGATGGCGAGGTTTATGTTTTGGATGACTTGTGGAATATAGCGCTTGTTGGGTCATCTAATCGCGCAATTAACGCTCTTGTTCGCGCTATCGGATTAAAGACAGACGGATTCGCAATGCTCATGAACAAAAAGGCAAGCGAACTCGGCTTGAAATCAATGAGTTTTGAGGAGCCAACCGGATTATCTAAAAAAAATATCGGCAATGCAACAGATGTTGAAGAGCTTTTAAGGCATGCGTTGCGTTTTGAAAAAATATATCAATCCCTGCTCATAAAAGAATATTATGCAAATCCATTGAATAAAGATAAACTCCGCAGAATATGGAGTACCGACTGGCTGATGACAAAATGGATCCCAAATGATTACATACACGGATCAATAGTCGGGAAAACAGGATATATTCCTGAATCAGGATATAATTTTGTTGCTTCTTTTACAGACAACAGCAAGTCGCATCAGATTATTGTGTCAATTCTCGGCGCAGAAACAAATGAAAAGAGGTTTGAAGAAGCGCGCGATTTGGCTGATTGGACTTTTGAACATTATGTATGGCCAGATGACAGCAGATACAGCGAATTGGTGGAATAAAGGGTTTAGTGGTAAAATATATGTGATATAACTTACCGAAGGTATGAAAATAAAATCAATTACGCAGGCAAAAAATTTATCTCAAGCGCGCGTTCTTGTGCGCTGTGATTTTAATGTTCCAATTAAAAATGGGCGTGTTGTTGATGATTTTAAAATTAAAAAAACACTGCCTACAATCGTGTATTTGCTTCAAAAAAAAGCAAAAGTGATTTTAACCAGCCATTTGGGCAGGCCTGATGGTAAATTCTCAGAACAATACAGTTTAAAGCCGGTTGCAAATTATTTAAAAAACGCCTTGGCGCAAAAAGTTGAGCTTGTGTCTTTAAATGATTTAGACAACGTTGACGGCCATTTTAAGCCAACAAAGTTCGGCCAAGTAATTATGTTGGAAAATACTCGCTTTAATGCAGGTGAAAAGAAAAACAGCAAAGAATTTGCTAAAAAACTTGCAAGCATCGCTGATATTTTTGTGGTTGAATGTTTTGGAGTTGCACACCGAATTCATGCCTCAATTGTGGGGCCTGCAAAATATCTTCCAACTTATGCCGGATTGCTTGCTGAAAAAGAAATATTAGGGCTTTCTAAAGCAATAGTTAAGCCGAAAAAGCCGTTCGTAGTTGTTTTGGGCGGAGCTAAAACAGAGACAAAAATTCCGATTTTGAAAAATCTCATTAAAAAAGCCGATTATATCTTACTTGGGGGCGGAATAGTAAACACTTGGATGCTGGCAAAAGGATATGAAATGGGATCTTCGCTTGCTGATAAAAACATGATTAGAAAAGTTTTGTACTACTCTAAAAAGAAAAAAATTATTATGCCCATTGATGTCGTCGTTGGATCAGTAAGTGGCAAAAAAGCTATGGTAAAAAAAATAACAGCAGACAAAAAAATCTGTAGTCGCAATTTCGGAGTTTATGATATAGGGCCTGAAACAGTCAGAATGTATGCTGAATACATTAAAAAAGCCAACACCATTGTTTGGAACGGTGCTTTGGGATATTTTGAGCAGAATCCTTACCAACATGGAACCTATGCCATTGCCCGCCTTATTGCATCGCGCTCAAAAGGCAGTGCTTTTGGCATAGCAGGGGGAGGCGAAACAGTTGAAGTATTGAAAAAACTGCATTTGCTTGATGACATTGATTTGGTTTCAACAGGTGGCGGAGCAATGCTTGAATTTTTAAGCAATAAGAAATTGCCGGGCTTAAAGGCGATTGTTTGAATATAGCAGAGCACTATTGCCATGATTTAATACTGTCATCTTGAGTGAGGTTACTGTCATCCTGAGGGAGCGCTGGTATAATGTCATCCTGAGGGAGCGCTGGTATAATGTCATCCTGAGGGAGCGTAGCGACCGAAGGATCCCTTAAAAAGGAGGTTTTATGAAACAACATGATTACTATGTTTACATAATGGCGAGCAAAACTGGCACACTTTATATTGGAGTAACTAATAATATAGAAAGAAGAGCGGCTGAACACAAACAAGAATTAATAAAAGGTTTTACAAAAAAATATAAATGTAATAAACTGGTTTATTATGAACATTTTATATATATTGAAGAAGCAATTAATAGAGAGAAAGTACTAAAAGGTTGGTTAAGGAAAAAGAAGGAAGCTTTGATAAAGACAATTAATCCATCTTGGAAGGATTTGAGTGATGAATGGTATAAGTAATTCTTCTGAGGGATTCTTCGGTCGCTACGCTCCCTCAGAATGACAGTGCAAGTTCGTTTCCCTCAGAATGACAGAACAAGTTAGCTATCCTCAGAATGACAGAACAAGTTAGCTATCCTCAGAATGACAGTGCAAGTTCGTTTTCCTCAGAATGACAGTGCAAGTTCGTTTTCCTCAGAATGACAGAATCAATATTTTTACACATAAGCAACTATTTATGAAAATAAAAAAAATTATAGCGCGGGAAATTCTTGACTCCCGAGGAAACCCAACGATTGAAGCAAAAGTTATTTTAAAAAACAATGCTTGCGGAATGGCTATGGTGCCGTCCGGTGCGTCAACCGGAACGCATGAGGCATTGGAATTAAGAGACAAAGGCAAGCGCTATGGCGGTAAGGGAGTTTTGATGGCTGTAAAAAATGTTAATACCATAATAAATAAGACGCTCCAAGATTTTGACGTCCGTAATATCAAGGCAATTGATAACGCAATGATAAAATTGGATAATACAGCCAACAAATCCAAACTCGGAGCAAATGCCATTCTTTCAGTTTCAATGGCTGTGGCGCGAGCCGGGGCAATTTCCACGGGACAACCGCTGTATAAGTTCATCCGCTCGGCATATAAAATCAAAGAAAAAAAATGGCGCATGCCTGTTCCAACCATGAACATACTTAACGGAGGCAGGCATGCGGATAATAATTTATCAGTACAGGAATTCATGATCATACCAATTAACAAGCTTTTTAGCGAGCGCGTACGCATGGGATCACAGATTTTTCACGCGCTGGCAAATCTTTTAAGCCAAAAGGGTTTGAGCACGGCTGTTGGAGACGAAGGTGGGTTTGCGCCTGATTTATTGAGCAATGAAAGAGCAATCCAATTGATACAGCAAGCCGTAAAAACCACTGGGTGGCAGATGGGCAAGCATGTTTTTTTGGGTCTTGATGTAGCCGCTTCCGAGTTTTACCGCAAAGGAAAATATTATTTTGCCTCTCCAAAGCAAGGATGGAGCGCGGATAAAATGATAAGAATACTTGAGAAATGGGTTGAAAAGTACCCAATAATTTCTATTGAAGATGCTCTTGCTGAAGACGATTGGGAAAATTGGAAGATATTAACCAAAAAATTAGGCAAAAAAATAACATTGGTTGGGGATGACTTGTTTGTTACAAACGTGGAACGCTTGAGAAACGGAATTGAAAACAACATAGCTAACGCGATTTTAATTAAGCTCAATCAGATAGGAACTTTAAGCGAAACAATTGAGGCAATTAAGCTGGCGCGCGCAAATGGCTACCAAATTAGCGTGTCTCATAGGAGTGGCGAAACAGAAGATACTTTTATTTCCGATTTAGCAGTTGCTGTAAATTCCGAATTTATCAAATGCGGATCTTTGTCCCGATCCGAGCGCGTCGCAAAATACAACCGGCTTATGGAAATAGAAAATGAAATAATTTAATAAACCCGATCTTGTAATAAGTCGCGAGCTTCCAATAAATCAATTTATTTAATTTTGTTACAATGCCAATTGACAAAAAAACAAAAAGGCAAAAAAAAGAACGAGAGCAAGGCCTTGTTGTGCTTATGATTTTGGACGGATTTGGACTGGCTGACGAGCGCAATCCGGGAAATGCCATTACGCCGAAAACAGCTCCTAATATTTTTTCCTATATTAAAAAATATCCATCAACACAGCTTTTAGCGCATGGTTTGGCAGTTGGGCTGTTTAAAGGCCAACAGGGAAATTCAGAAGCCGGTCATATTAACATTGGAGCCGGACGAGTTGTCAAGCAGGATCTTGTGCAGATAACTGAGGCAATTCATGACGGGACTTTTTTTAAATGCGAGGCATTCAAGCAAGCGATTTTTCACGCGCAAAAATATAATTCAGCAGTGCATTTAATGGGATTGCTTACCGATAGAAACAGCGCACATTCATATCCAGAGCATTATTATGCCATGCTTGAATACTTTAGGCGTGAAAATCAAAGAAAAGTTTATTTACATCTGTTTACTGATGGCCGCGATTCGTCTCCGCATGGTGCTGTTGATTATTTGCGCGAACTGCGCGGCCATATGCTTGCTGAAGAAAAGATTGCAACGATTATGGGACGTTTTTACGCCATGGATCGTAATAAAATTTGGGAGCGCACACAGCAGGCGTATGAAGCAATGGTATTGGGAAAAGGATGCGCGGCACAAAGCGCTGAAGAGGCATTGTCCCAATCATACAATAGGGGAGACACGGACGAATTTATCTGTCCCACTGTTATTGTTGAAAAAAATAAGCCGATTGCCACCATTAAAAATAACGATGTGTTGTTTTTTATTAATGCGCGCAGTGATCGTGCGCGTCAAATCACGAAAGCATTTGTTCAGGACAATTTTGTTAAAAAAAATAAAGGCGCATTTCACCGTCTTAAATTGCCGAAAAATATTCGTTTTGTGGCAATGACGGGTTTTGGACCTGATTTAGACAGAATTATGACTGCTTTTCCTTCGCCAGATTTGAAAAATACTCTGCCAATGGTTATGAAGCATAAAAAACAGCTTTATTTGTCTGAGTCGGAAAAATACGCGCATATTACATACTTTATGAACGGTGGATATGCTGATGCGGTAAACGGAGAAATTAGAATGAAAATAGAATCACCGCGCGTTACAAGCCACGATCAAAAACCGGAAATGTCAGCTGAATTGGTTGTAGACGAGGCAGTAAGGTATATAAAAAATAAATATGTTGATTTTTGCTGTTTGAATCTGGCAAATCCGGATATGGTTGGGCATACAGGTAATTTTAATGCTTGTAAAAAAGCTATTTCATTTATTGATAAACAGGTTGTCAGAGTTGTAAAGGCGACCCTCAAAAAGAATGGCCAAGTGCTCATTATTGCCGATCATGGTAACGCTGAAGAAATGATAAATATGAAGACATCGGAGATGATGACAGAGCATACAATCAATCCGGTTCCATGCATTTTGATAAGCAAAGACACAAAAAAAATAAAGATGAGAAAAGGGAATTTGGCTGATGTGGCGCCAACCATATTAAAAATGATGAATGTTAAAAAGCCAAAAGAAATGACAGGAAGTGCGCTTTTTTAATATATTTTTTATATGAATAAACCGGTTGTGCTTGTAATAATGGACGGTTGGGGAGTATCCCAGCCAAGTGAAGGCAATGCCGTCTATCAGGCAAAAACGCCCAATTTTGACAAGTATCTGCGAGATTATCCGGCCATGACAATACATGCTTCCGGGAATGAGGTTGGTTTGTTATTTGGAGAAATGGGAAATTCAGAAGTTGGTCATTTGAATATTGGAGCGGGCCGTGTTTATTACCAAACATGCCCGAGAATAAATAAAGAAATAAGCGAAGAAAGTTTTTTTACAAATCGCGCGCTTTTGGGTGCAATTGAGCATATTAAGAAAAATAAAAGCTCGTTGCATTTGCTTGGGTTGGTAAGTTCAGGCAATGTGCATTCCAGCAATGAGCACCTTTATTCTTTATTTGAACTGTGCGCCCGTCACAAAATAAACAAGCGGGTTTACATACACGCCATTCTTGACGGCCGTGATTGTGTTTACAATTCAGGCCTGGAATTCATCACTGAGCTAAAGCAAAAAATGAAGGAATTAAAAGTCGGCAAGATAGTGTCAATATGCGGTCGGTATTATGCCATGGATCGCGATAATAGATGGGATCGCGTGCAAAAAGCATATATGGCTATGGCTGTTGGACGTGCAGAAAGAAGCGCTGAAGATCCTTTGAAAATAATTGAACAATCATATCAGCAGAATAATTTTGATGAAGAGTTTATTCCAACAACAATCACTTCAAATGGAGAGCCAATATCAATTATTAAAGACCACGATGCTGCAATTTTTTTTAATTTTCGTCCTGATCGAGCGCGTGAGCTCACTAAAGCGTTTATTCTGCCAGGGTTTGATCATTTTCCGGCTAAAAAAATGAATAACTTGTTTTTTGTAACAATGACTGAATATGAAAAACAACTTCCAGTTGAGGTGGCCTATTTGCCTGTTGTGGTGCATAATTCCTTGGCCGAAACGATTTCTAGAGCAAACAAAAAACAGTTTCATATTGCTGAAACTGAAAAATACGCGCATGTTACTTTTTTTCTCAATGGCACAATTGAGGATCCGTTTGTCGGGGAGGATAGAAAAATAATACCATCTCCGCGCGTTTCCACTTATGATCAACAGCCGGAGATGTCAGCTTATGAAGTTACGAAAGAACTTAACAGCGCCATAAACAGCGAAAAATATGATTTTTTAATTGTTAATTTTGCCAATCCTGACATGGTTGGACATACCGGCTCGCTGGAAGCGACAATTAAAGCTGTTGAAACGGTTGATAAGTGCCTTGGCAGTGTGGTTTCAAATACACTGGCTCATGACGGAATTGTTGTGGCAACAGCCGATCATGGCAATTCTGAATCCATGGTTAATCTGCAGACCGGAGATATGGACAAGGAGCATACCAATAATCCGGTTCCTCTTTTGGTGGTTGGAAAGAATTTTATAGGCACTGCAGGTCCGGCTGGAGATCCTCCTGAAGGCGACTTATCATTGATGCAACCGGTTGGCGTGTTGGCAGATATAGCTCCAACGGTATTGAAGCTCATGGGGATAGATCAGCCAGATGAAATGACAGGTCAGCCATTGATTTGAATTTAAGGTTTTTTAAAAGAGATAATTTCACTTTTTTTTAAATCAGCGATTATTTGTTGTCTTGCTTCTGTAAGAGATTTGTTTTCAATTGAGAATTTGGCTCTTGATTTGTTTCCAATCGCGTTATACTTGCGTGCTATATCAATGGCGTTGTTTTCATGATTACAGCTAACTACGCAGTGCACTCTGTTTGGATCGTTTTCATTTTCATAAAGGAGGAGTATAGTTTTTGCTTCCGGTGAGTTGGCTATCAGCTCGTCCACGACCTCATTTAGTTCCCTTTCGCTGGCTCCTGAATTTATAAAATCTTCTTTTGTAATAGTTGTCCATACCAAGCCAAGTCCGGGCTCGCTTTGCAAGCGCGACAGAGCTGTTCCCCATATTTTTAAAGATTGCATTGTTTTGTTATAATAAAGTCCGCGAATAATTTTTTCGCGGTCAGCTCCAATCTTCATTAGCTCGCTCGCAATGTTTAGAGTGTTTGGAGTAATGTTAGATGTCTTAAAACTGCGAGTCTTGCTGATTATTCCGCTCAATAAAATGGTTGCTATTTTTTCATCAATTTGCGCTCCGCTTATTTGCTTTGTAATTTGAAAGATTGTTTGGCAACTTGAAGCAGAAGTGACGTCAACAAGATTAATCGCGCCATAGCGTTCGTTGGATGCTTCGTGGTCAATGTTTATAATGGGCAGGCGATAGAACAGGTCAGTGTTGGCGCTGTATGCACTACCAAGCGATTCCAAGTCAGGACAGTTTATGGTTATAATTAAATCGTATTTAAAAGAAGTTTGTGCTGTGCGAAGTTCTTTTTTTGATATTGTTCCGTTTTTTGGATTGAGGTGAATTGACAGCCAGCCATCCTTTATGTCATAACTTAAAGTGTCTATTTTGGCATCACTAACATCAACTTTAATGGTGAATTTTTGCAGATGGGTAAGCTTTGGTTTTATTTCGTCTATATCATCCAGCCAGTTTAATCGCTTATGGTTGGAAAAATTTTCGCAAAAAATATCCACTTGCTTTTGCTTTGATTTTTCTATTAAAATCCTGCGCATTGCCATTGAAGCGGCAATAGCGTCAATATCACTTTGTTCGCTAAAACAGACCAGTATGTAGTGGCTTTGGTCTATTAATTTGTTTATTTGTGCTCCCGTATCTAGGGCCATATATAGAATAGCTGAAAATTTGCCTTTGTTTAGGCAAGTATTCAATATTACCAGCATTTCTAACAGATGTCAATACAATTGGTGTTAATAATTATTTGTTATTTTCGTCGTAATGCAGTAAAATATATTTTATGATGTAGATAAATCTTTTTCGCACTAAGTTGATGACAACTGAAAAATATGAATGATTTGTTAAAATCGTACGATCCAAAACAATATGAAGACAAAATATACAAAAGCTGGGAAAACAGCGGCTTTTTTAATCCGGATAATTGCGTAAAAGCCAAAGTATGTGCCAAAGACGCTGAAAGTTTTTCCATTGTCCTCCCACCTCCAAACGCAACCGGCCATTTACATATTGGCCATGCCATGATGTTAGCCATTGAAGATCTAATGATTAGGTACCATAGAATGAAAGGCCATAAAACTTTGTGGGTTCCCGGAACAGACCATGCCGCGATTGCCACTAACGCAGTGGTTGAAAAGCAGTTACTGGAGCAGGGGAAAACCAAGCATGATTTTGGCAGAGAAAAGTATGTTGAAATTGTCAAAGACTACATTAAGGAATCGCAAGACACTATTAGAAAGCAGGTTCGCAAAATGGGAGCAAGTTTGGATTGGTCGCGTGAAGCATACACTTGGGATGACGACAAAGAATTGGCTGTGCGAACAATGTTCAAAAAAATGTATGATGATGGATTAATTTATCGCGGAAATCGTATTGTAAATTGGTGTCCGCAATGCCACAGTACTTTATCTGATGATGAAGTTGAATATGCGGAAAAGGATGGTAAGTTATATTGGCTAAAATACGGACCGTTTGTTTTGGCGACTTCCAGACCTGAAACCAAATTGGGCGATACGGCTGTTGCTGTTTATCCCAACGATAAGAGGTATAAAAACATGGTGGGTAAGAAGTATATGATTCCCGGAGTATTGGGTGAATTTGAAATAATTGTAGTGGCTGATGAAGCGGTTGATCCAGAATTCGGTTCTGGAGCGATTAAGGTTACGCCGTTTCACAGTTTTGTGGATAATGAAATTGCCTTGCGACATGGCATAGACGGTCGGCAAATTATCAATGAAGACGGGAAAATGATGGAGAATTGTGGCAAGTATGAAGGAATGACAACAAAGGAAGCAAGAAAAGCAATTGTAAATGATATGCAGGCAATGGGCTTGATAGACCATATTGATGAAAATTACAAGCATAATTTGGCTGTTTGCTATCGGTGCAAGCATATAATAGAGCCGATCCCGTCCAAACAATGGTTTATTGATGTAAACAAGGAATTTGAGTTTAAGCAATCAGACAATCATCCTATTAAAGGTTTGAAAGACAAGCAGTCAGTGAGCTTAAAAAAATTAATGCAACAAGTTGTAAAGAATAAGCAGATAGAAATAATACCGGATCGATTTGAAAAAGTTTATTTTCATTGGATAGACAATCTGAGGGATTGGTGCATCTCTAGGCAAATTTGGGTTGGGCATAGGTTGCCGGTTTGGTATAAAGGACAAGAGGTATACGTTGGCGTTGATTTGCCGAATGGAGATGGGTGGCAACAAGACCCTGACACGCTTGACACTTGGTTCAGCTCCGGTTTATGGACCTTCAGCACTCTGGGCTGGCCAAACAACAGCGAAGATTTAAAGACATATCATCCAACCGCAGTATTAGAAACAATGTTTGATATTTTGTTTTTTTGGGTGGCTAGAATGATAATGATGTCAACTTATGCCTTAGGCGAAGTTCCTTTCAAAACAGTATATTTGCACGCCCGTGTTTTGGACAAAGATGGGGAAAAGATGAGCAAATCAAAACCAAAGACCATGATTGATCCTTTAGACGTGTGCAAGGAATACGGCACTGATGCAGTGCGTTTGTCGCTACTTTTGGGTGTTAGTCCGGGTGGCGACATTCGTTTGTCAATTGACAAAATTCAAGGTTTTAGAAATTTTACCAACAAGCTCTGGAATATATCAAGATTTATGTTGTTAAATATAGACGATCCAAAAGTTGAAGTTCAATCAGTTGAACCACAAACCACTGCGGACAAGGCCATCTTCCATAGTTTGAATAAATTGATTGTTCAGACGACCACAGCAGTTGATAATTTTTCTTTTTCTCAAGCCGGTGAATTATTGCGAGGTTTTACATGGAATGAATTGGCTGATTGGTATTTGGAAAAAGCTAAAATTGAAGGCAGTAAGTCGCGAATGCTGAATTATATTTTAAATATAATGTTAAAATTGTGGCATCCATTTATGCCGTATGTAACCGAAGCCATTTGGCAAGAAGTTTACGGGCAAGACAGCTTGCTGATGATTCAAAATTGGCCGAATAATATCGGAGGAAAAAAGTTTTTTGATGAAGAGTGGGAGCAGTCAAAATCAATTGATGAAGTAATAACTAAAATTAGGGTCGCGCGCGCGGAAAACAATATTGAACCGAGTAAAAAAATCAATATTTTAATTAGCGCTGGCAAAAATCAAAAATTGTTTGAGGAAAACAGTGAAGTTATCAGACGCTTATGGACGGGAATTGATAAATTGGAAATCAAAAAGAGCGCTGTTAATCCGGGCAATTGGCTTCCAATAGAGTGCAATGATAACTGTGAATTATTTATGGATTTGTCCGGTTCCGTTGATATCAATAAAATAAAAAAGGAATTGGAGGAAATTAAAATTTATGTAAGCAGTTTGGAAAAAAAATTATCTAACAAGGAATTTATTGATAATGCGCCAAAGAATATTGTTGAGGCAGAGCGTGAAAAGTTAAAGCAGGCATCCATCAAAAAAACAAATCTTATAATGGGTCTGTTGCCAAATGCGCTTTCGTGACAAAATGGATAAATTATGAGACAAAATCGTTGATAATTCCATAGTTATCTTCGCTCGCTCGGAAAAGAAAAATTATCATTTTTCTTTTCTCTCGCTTCGCTTGATAAAAAATT
>JBDRCM010000028.1:0-38055 GCA_043821725.1 bacterium
ACAGGGTAGTTAACTTGCTTGCTCGGTAATGAAAATAAATTTTCATTACCCTCGCTACGCTGCGTTAAAACAGGGTAGTTAACTTGCTTGCTCGGTAATGAAAATAAATTTTCATTACCCTCGCTACGCTGCGTTAATAAATTATTACTCCGCGCCAGAAAGCCACAAATTCCAGTTTGTGGATGAAGGTGCAAAGTCGTTATGCTTTAAGTGCGAGGATTCGCAAGTCATTAAAAAAATGATTATGAGTATTAAATCAAAAAAATCAATATCAACCAGCAAAAAATCAAAAAGTCGGTCGGTTGGATCGCGTTCTGTGGCGGTTCGCGGAAAAAAGAAATCAGCGAGTAAAAAGACCACAGGGAAAATTGTCAAAAAAGCAGTTAAAAAAATTGTTATAAAAACAAATAAAAAAATTATTAAAAAGATAGCAGGGATTAAAAGAAAATCTTCTGCCATAAAAGCTAAACCCGTAAAAAAGCAAGCAACAATCAAAAAAACCGTAAAAAAAGTTGTTAAATCTTTAACAAAAAAAAAGTCGGTAAAAAAAGTTAACAATAAAACAAGAAAAACGTTAAAACGATCGGTTCAAACTGCAAAAAAGAAGAAAACAATCAAGAAAATCAGTAAAAAAAGAATTAAGGCCGTAAAAAACCGTCGTCCGTCCAAGCAACAAAAGCCAATTATTGAGGAGAATATTCAAGAGCCGACTTTTGATGAAATTTGGTCATTGATTAAAAAAGGAAGAAATAGGGGCTTTTTAACACAAATGGAAATTGGAATGGTGATGGATAGGCCCGAGTATTATTTGGAATTGTATGAGGGTTTTTTGGAAGAGCTTGATAAAAACGGAGTGACGGTTGTTGACGCTCCATCCACTATGCTGGGCTCAAAAACAGACGCTAAAGTAATATTGAAATCTTTTCAAGGAGAACAGCCGGATATGGACAAGCCGTTTGACCTCGGGCAGATATCATCGGACTCCATACAAATGTATTTAAGGGAGATAGGGAAGATACCTTTATTAACAGGCGAACAAGAGGTTGCCTTATCCAAACGCAAAGAGCGCGCTGATAAAGAAGCTGAAAGACGGCTTATTGAGGCCAATTTGCGTCTTGTTGTTTCAATTGCGAAAAAGTTTGTTGGAAAACCGTTGTCATTGTTGGATTTGATACAAGAGGGAAATATTGGGTTGTTTCGCGCTGTTAAAAAATTTGACTATCGCAAGGGATATAAGTTTTCAACTTATGCGACTTGGTGGATACGGCAGGCAATTACGCGGGCGCTGGCCGACCAATCCCGCACAATACGGATACCGGTTCACATGGTTGAAACCATAAACAGGTTTCAGCAAGTTCAGCGCCGTTTACTGCAGGATCTTGGTAGAGATCCGACTCCGGAGGAGCTTGCGGCAGAGCTGGACGAAGACGTTGTAAAGATAAATCATATAATGAAGATCTCGCAGGATACCGTATCGCTTGAAATGTCAGTGGGGGATGATGACGATGATGATTATTCACTGAAAGATTTTGTTGAGGATGTTAAGAATGCCACTCCGGATAGGGCGGCCGGCTTGGAGATATTAAGGGACTATGTAAAGGAAGCAATTGCAGATCTTTCTCCGCGCGAGCAAAAGATATTGGAGATGCGATTTGGACTTGAGGACGGCGTTACTCACACTTTGGAGGAAGTTGGAAGGGAATTCAGCGTTACGCGCGAGCGCATCAGGCAGATTGAAGCCAAAGCATTGGAAAAGATTCAGCAGATGGATATAATTGGCAAATTGAGGGATTACTAGTTTATGAAAATACTTTTGTCCGGCGGAGGAACGCTTGGCCCTGTGGCGCCTTTGCTCGCAATTTACGAAGTATATAAAAAGCACAATCCAAAATGCAAATTTATTTGGGTAGGCACCAAGTTAGGCCCTGAAAGAGAAATAGTTGAGCAATACAATCTGCCCTACTTCACAATCATTTGTGGCAAGTGGCGCCGTTATTTTTCGTTTCAAAATTTTATTGATGTATTCAAATTTATTGTTGGAGTTTTTCAATCATTAATTATTTTATGGCATGAAAAGCCGAATTTGTTGATAAGCGCGGGCGGTTTTGTAAGCGTTCCGCTCCATTTATCAGCTGCTCTACTTGGCATTCCATGTTGGGTTCATCAGCAGGACGCGCGCGTTGGATTGGCCAATAAGATAATGGGCTTGACTGCAAAGGTTATTACCACTTCCTTAAGAGACAGCGCAAAAAAATTTAATTCCAAGAAAACAAAATGGATAGGAAATCCGGTTCGGGATCTTTCTGTAAAAGATGCGCTTCAAAGTCGGAAAAATCTTAATTTGGATGAAAAAGCGCCTGTAATTTTGGCAATGGGCGGAGGCACTGGCTCCAATAAAATAAATAAATTGGTGGTTGAATCGCTTCCTCATCTTGATAGGAAGTGGCAGGTGGTTCATCTTACCGGCTTAAACAGGCCTGATGAGCAAGCGCTTGGAGCGCAAAAAACTTTTTTAAATTATCATCCTCACAAGTTTTTTTCTTCTGAAATGAAGGACGCTTATGCTGTTGCTGATGTTGTAATAGGGCGCGGAGGATTTGTAACAATCAGCGAGCTTGCAGCGCTTGCAAAGCCGGCAATACTTCTGCCAATGTCAGGCACTCATCAAGAAGAAAACGTGAGAATGCTGGCAAAAGCAAGAGCCGCAATAATTTTGGATGAGCGCAAAGTAAACGGCCTTGATTTGGCGCATATTATTAGAGAAGTGCTTAATAATAAAGAAATGAGTTCATATCTTGGAGGCCGTTTAAGGAAGATACTTCCGCCTGCTTTGGAAAAAGATATTGTTGAAGCCGTGAAAAAGGCGATCAAATGATTTAATTTACTCGTCCGTAGGGTGCATAATTTCTTGGTTCGTTTGAGCGCCACTTCGTGCGTCCGTGAAAAAGATATTTTACATCTTTACCTTCATAATTGCATTTGACAGATTTTGAGAGCTTTTTAATTTAATTTGAATATATTCCGGACTGTATCCGCTCCACATTTCATTCTTTTTGTTCTCAAACAGAACATCTCTTTTTTTTCCGTTAAATTTTTTTCTGAATTTCTTGCTGGCTTGTTCGGCAGTTGCACTAAGCTGTTTGATTCTATTGCTTACTGTCTGGTTGTGCAATGGCTTTAAATAAAAAGCATGAGTGCCCGGCCTTGGCGAGAATGGAAAAATATGCACTTTTGAAAACAATATTTTTTTAACAAACTTTTTTGTTTCAGCAAATTCTTTTTCGCTTTCTTGAGGAAAACCCACAATTATATCCGTAGTAAATGAGAATAGAGAATTTTTTAAGCGCAGTTTTTTTATTAAGCCGTAATATTTTGCAGTTGTATATCCTCGTTTCATTCTTTTTAAGACAGAATCAGAGCCGGATTGCAATGACAAATGCCAATGTGGCAGAAGGCGCACTGTATGCTGATTTTTTTTATTGTATAATTTTACAAGTTTTTTATCTATAAGGCGGGGATCCAAAGAGCCAAGCCGGATTCTTAATATTTTTGTTTTTTTAACAATCATTTCAAGCAAATCGCTCAATTTGACGCCTTTGTCATCATATTGGCAGATATTTATGCCGGTTAGAACAACTTCTTTTATTCCTTCATTATGTGCGTCATTGATTTTTTTTATGATTTTTTCCGCTTTAATGCTCATTGATTTTCCTCTGAATTTTGGAATTATGCAGTATGAACATTCAAAATTGCATCCGTTTTGTATTTTTATGAATTTTCTGGTTTTAGAGGCCAATTTTTTTGTTGCTTGTTTTTGCTTTACACGCGCCATCATTTGAGAAATATGCTTAACTATTGATTTTGCGTCTTTGGCAATAAAATCTATTTGCTTTAAATCAGTATTTTCAAGGCACCCTGTTGCTATAATGTATGCGCCATTTTTTTTAAGGGACCTTATTGCCTCCCGAGTTCTTTGGCTTGCTTTGCATGTAACTGCGCATGCGCGCACAATTGCTATTTGCTCGTTTGTTTTTGCCAGCACAATCAAACAATCCTTTTTTTCAAGGATATTTTTTATTTCATCTGTTTCCGCCTGATTTAATTTGCACCCAAAAGTCGTAAATGAAATTTTCATAACCATATTATAGAACCGCATGTTTTTTTGCAAGCGCTTATATGATATAATATAACCGCTATGCAATTTTTTAGCAAACAAAATATCAGCAACTTGCCCTTGGTCAAACATAACGGCATATTTCACAGGCAGATAAGCATGTTTCAGGGGGTGTCTTTGATAGTAGGACTTACTATCGGAGCCGGAGTGCTTGGAGTACCTTATGCCATAGCTCAAGTGGGTATGGTCATTGGCATCATATACATAATAGGGCTTGGCATTTTAATGATCGGGCTTAATTTAATGATTGGAGAAATAACTGTGCGCACAAGAGGGAATTTGCAGATGGTCGGATTGGCGCGCAAATATCTTGGGTCTATCGGTGAAGTAGCCATGACAGTTCTGAAATATGTTTCAGCTGCAGGAGTCATGGTGGTGTATATTATAGGCGAAGGACAAATTTTATCTTCTCTATTTAATGGCTCAGCTTATGCGTGGAGCTTGATTTTCTTTTTTTTGGGCACTTTGCTTATTTTAATCGGAATGAAAACAATAAAGACGGTAGATTTCTTTTTAAGCTTGGGAATACTTCTGATAGTTGTTCTGATTGCTGTGGTAAGTGCTCCATACCTGACCATTGTTAATTATAAATATTTTGATTTGGCTAATTTGTTTTTGCCGTATGGAGTTATTCTTTTTGCATATCATGGCGCTCCAGCTGTAATTGAAGCACATAGCATTCTTGCAAACCGTAATGCTACATTCAAATTGACTATTATTATTTCCGGAATAATTTCCATTGTAACTTACTGCTTGTTTGCCTTTGTTGTACTTGGAGCGACCGGAATAAATACTACTGAAATAGCAACCATCGGGCTTGGTAAAGCAATCGGTCCAAGCATGCTGATTTTCGGAAATGTATTTGCGATTTTGGCAATGGCAACAAGCTATCTGACTATGGGGCAGTCAATGCGTGATTCTTTGGCATGGGATTATAAGATACCGGGCAAAATTGCGGCCTTAATGACATGCATGGTTCCTTTGGTGATTTTTTTACTCGGACTAAAGCAGTTCATTTTGGCCATTAACATAGTGGGAGGCGTGTTTATAAGCTTGGAAATGCTCATGGTTATATTGATTTATTGGCGCGCAAAACATTTGGGGGATTTAAGACCGTCGCAATATCACTTGCATCATGTTCTCTTGTTAGCAGTTTTGCTTGTTATTGCTTTGGCATTAGGGGCTGTTTATAGTATTTTTAAGCTATTTGTATAATGCAGTTTGAGTTTGTTAGAAATTTAAAAGCAAAGAAGCGTAGAAAAGAAATTTAAGATCTTGACCTTAAAATGTTGAAGTAGTATAATAATAATAATTTTTATGAGTATGGTGTTCGTTGCTGGGTGGTTTTATCGCTATCCTAAGGTCGAATAAGCAAAAAGGTCGATTTGTTACACGGCTGAAAACAGGTGATTACTTTTCAGCAACGTTCCATATCCGTTCTCAAATGAGCGGATTCTATCTTCATAAAAAAGGTTAATTTTCTTAATTTATAATTTTTTGTTATATGTCTGAACGTTATTTATTTACTTCAGAATCCGTCACTGAAGGGCACCCTGATAAAATTTGTGACCAGATTTCAGATGCTGTGTTGGATGAGGTTTTACGCGACGACCCAAATGGGGCGTGCTGTTGCGAAGTTTTTACAACAACCGGTCTTGTTGTTGTGGGAGGGGAAATAAGCACAAAAACATACGTGGATATACCAAAAGTAGTTAGAAACACGCTCAAAGAAATCGGTTATACTGACGCTGATTATGGAATTGATTATAAAAGTTGCGGCGTGATGGTGGCTGTTGATGAACAGAGCCATGACATAGCTCAAGGAGAAAAAGACACAGAAGGCCAGCACAAAGCCCAAGGAGCTGGCGATCAAGGCATAATGTTTGGGTTTGCGTGCAATGAAACAGAACAACTTATGCCTCTGCCGATTATGTTGGCGCATGGTTTGGCCAGAAAATTATCTGAAGTAAGAAAGAATAATGTTTTGAAATACCTGCGTCCTGACGGAAAAAGCCAAGTAACAGTTGAATATATTGATGGAAAGCCGGCGCGTGTTGATGCCGTTGTACTAGCGGCACAGCATAACCCGGATATTGAGCTTGTTGACTTGCGGGAAGATTTGTTAAGAGAGGTAATAAAGCCGGTATGCGGAAATTATTTGGATGAAAACACAAGATATTACATAAATGAAACAGGCAGATTTGTTGTTGGTGGGCCTCAAGGAGATACCGGAGTTACAGGACGAAAAATAATTGTGGATACTTATGGAGGCATGGGTCATCACGGAGGTGGGTGCTTTAGTGGGAAGGTTCCAAATAAGCAAGACCGTTCGGGCGCATATATGGCCAGGTATGTTGCGAAAAATATTGTTGCCGCAGGATTAGCTGACAAATGCGAAGTTCAGCTTGCATACGCAATTGGTTATCCTGAACCAATAAGCGTGCTTATTAATACTTTTGGAGATGATAGTGCTGTTAATGGCCAATTAGTTAAGGCAGTAAGGCAAATATTTGATCTCACGCCCGCGGGAATGATTAAAGAGCTTGACCTTAAAAGGCCGATTTATCGTCAGACAGCAGCTTATGGACATTTTGGAAGAGATGAATTTTCCTGGGAAAAAACTGATAAAGTTGATGAGCTAAAAGAATTTTTTGCTGGAAACGCGAATTGAGATAAGTACTTCTTGTACGAATTATAATTTAAAAAACCGGCTTTGAAATATCATTGTCGGTTTTTTGTGAGATATTGATTTTTTGTACTTCTTCCTCCAATATGGACGAAATATGTCCATATTGGAGGCGTGTTCCGGCATCTTCTCCTTCTTAAAGGGCGGATAGGTTATCCTTTATATAGTGATCAAGGGAAACGCGAGTGTGTTTAGGTACTCTATCGCCATTTTCATACTTTACAATCCACGAATAAGGACCTCTTAGTATAGTGACTTTCCATAATTTTCCATGTGGTGTGATCCTTAGACACTCCTTTTTGTCATCAATTTCTATTTCACATCTTGTAAATGTATTTTCAGCTATATCTTTTAGCTGTTTAAGCCGGAATTCTATTTCCATAATCTTTCCTCCTCTTATGGCAACTATACTAAAATTGGGTAATTTGTCAATAACGAAATTCGCGGAATATTAAAATGTGCGAAAAACAAAAAAAGATATATAATGAACTCATTGTAGTCTATTTAATGTGGCGTGTTATTTTTATCTAAATAACAAGCGTTGAAATATGCCTGTCATCCTGAATCCTTTGCTGTCGCTTGAGGATAAACTCCGTGAAGAATCTCTCTGATTGTAAATTTAAGGGATCCTTCGCTTCGCTCAGGATGACAGGTCAAACCCTCAGGATGACAGGTCAAACCCTCAGGTGGCGAAACTTAATATGAGTTCAATCAGTATCTTCTATACGCTGGTAAGCAGGTCTTAGAACAGAGACGGGTTAATTTTTGTAGCTTTCGTATTTTGTAGATGTCCTACTTTAGAATTAACAACGGCTCAGTTATTTGTTATGGAGAAACTAAATATCCCTTAGCCCATCCCTTGTCGTTTTTTTGAAGTTTGTTGTCCAATCCTGAAATATTTATATTGAATTTTTTTTGTGTGAATTCATCAGTGGCCGTTATATTAAAGCTTTCAATCAATTTAATCGGTTTGTTAATTTGCTGTGCGTTTGGCTCTGCCATTAATTCAAAATATAATCCAACATAGCTGTTTGGCATAATACTTTGGCCAAGCGACCATTCCATGAAATTATTGGTTTTATTGTATGTTATTTTTGATCCGATTGTTACGCTTTGCTTGTCAGTCGGCTGTATTCCATTTGAAAGGCGCGCATTAAATACAAGGTCTTTAATTGCATTGGATGTATTGTTAATCTGCACAAAAGCCCAGTATTTTGTCTGCTTTTCAACCTGTGGAGGCAAAGGTCCTCGTCCAAGCTGATCTCCATCCTGCGTATAATAGCGAATTTCAGGCACAATTGAAATTTCAGTTGCTATTGGTATGTCATCAGCAAAGCCCTGTTCTTCATAGATTTGGTCAACAATCTGGCCCAATGATCCGCTTATTGTCGGAGTAATAACAAGTCGGGCGTTTTCAGCTCCGATTAAATTAAAGTTTTGTTTAAAATACAAATTTATTTCAAACTCATCACCGGCTCCGGCCGGCCCGTTGCTTAAAGATGTTCGATGATCTTTACTGATAATAATCGCATTATTTTCATATTCAAGATGATTTTCAGATGCGGTTTTTTTCCAATCAATAATTTGAGGATAACTTGAGATTATTTTCATCTTAAGATTTTGTAAAGCAAAATTACTGTTATTTTTCCATGATAATTTAATTGGCGCAATTGTTGATGGCTCAACATATTTTAATTGATCGGGAAATTCAATTTTTGAAAAAAGAGAAGGCCTTACAATTTTGATTTGTGCGTTAATTGTTTTTTGATTGAGAGCATGATTGTTAATAATCACCCTTGGATTTGCAACAATTGATACGATGTCCTGCTTGCTGTCCGCCTTAATTGATCCGCTAATTTTTTTTGTTTCTTTTGCATTAAGTGAAAAAACATCCGCAAACGGCTGATTGTATGTTTCAGGAAGATTTGTGGTAATGTCAATTTTTTCTATTTTTTTGTCCGAGTCATTTGTAATTACATAATCAAACTGCAAATCAGTATTAATGAATGTTGAGCTTGGCACAATTAATTTGCTTTGCAATGCGCTGTCTGACAAACTAATCAAATAATGCGAAAGTTTTTGTTCTTTTCTTTTTGTGTCTTCAGGCGTGTATGTAAGGCGTGCAATTATTTTTTCCTGCACATTAAGATCCGTCCAAAGCCATCCATAAAGTTCAACTCTTCCATTTCCTCCGGCAGGCACCTCATCTATATTTAGGAATATTGAATTGTTGTCAAAGTATTCAGGAGTTACTTTATCTCTGTCAACAATAAATCCATTTGGAAGTTGCAAGCCCAATGTTGTTGAAGAGAGTTGGAATTCACTTCTATTTAAATAATCAATTGTTATATGGACATAATCGCCGCTTCTTATTCGGCCACTGCCAAGCATAATGTGCAAGTCAATCATATCTGTTATTCCGGGCTTCCATAACATAAAAAATACGCTTGAGCCAAGCATCACAATTGCCAAAGCAAGCAAAGCCATATCAAAGGCAAACAGTTTTTTGGCATGCCTGTAAATTCCATGGTATTTGAGATGAAAATGCTTTTTAAAAAATTTAATCATATTGTTATTGTATCACCAAATTCGCAAAATAAGCAACCATTAAAATCGCAAATTTGTAAATTTTCAATAAACTCATACAAAGTTTATCACTATATCATCCTGCGTCCTTTACCTGTCATCCTGAGCCCTTCGCTACGCTCGAGGATAAACTCCGCGACCGAAGAGCTTGCCCTGAATGAAATGAAGGGACCCCTCTGGTCATTCAAATTAATTCAAGTGAATTATTTAAGGGATTCTTCATCCCGACTAAGTCGGGATTCAGAATGACAGACATTTTTTAACATTTGTCATTTCGCTAGTAATAGCGCATTATGTTGGATAGCTCTATATGAATTCAATCTTAACTTAACAAAAAACCTCCGTGTTTGAAGGTTCTCATTATTTGTCATTTTTTGCGTTTTCTTTGGAAGATTTTGGATTTACTGATTTTGGATTGGGCGAGTAAAGCGGATTTGAAATTTTCCATCCTGAAACAAATTGGCCAATTCCTTTTTTTGCCAGCTTGTTTCTAATTGTCGTCTTTTTTTGAGACCATTTAACCAAACTTTCAAAATTTATCTTATACCTGTCGCCAACAACAACATATGTAATATCTCCTGAAGCTATTCCTCTTCTAATGGTTTGATTTGTAATTCCAAACAAACGCGCCGCTTCAGAAACAGATACTCTTACAATTTCTTTTGGTGAATTTTGTATATGTTTTTTTTTCAGGGGTGTTTTCCATATTTGTATACACTATCCTATACAAATATAGCATTTTTTTGTTTTTTTGTCAAGGTTTTGCCAAGTTTTATCATTCAACGTCAATTTTAGGCAAATTAGGTTGTAATTTTTAGTTTTTTTAATTTTTTGTACAGGATAGCGTATACAAATATCATCGTGAGGGTCTGTCCTGTCATCCTGAGGGTCTGTCCTGTCATTCTGAGGGTCTGTCCTGTCATCCTGAGTCCTTCGCTACGCTCGAGGATAAACTCCGCGAAGGATCCCTTAAATTTACAATCAGAGGGATTCTTCACTTCATTCATTCGCTTTGCTCATTCATTTCGTTCAGAATGACATTTAAACGATTATTATAAGTGTAAACAACGCTCGTAATTCTTACAATTAAGATCTATTTGTATATGCTTAATCATTCATTTGGATTAATTATACGGTATTTGACCTAAATCAGGCAATCTGCTATTATTTACGAGCATTTATGGGTCTGTCGCCAAATGCGCTTTCGTAACGAAATGGTATTTGGCGACAGACCCGTTATGCCTCTATGGGCACAAATTATGGTTATGAATTCGTACTTGCCGGCTATTGCTAAACTGTAACATTTTCTTATTATCAACGTCTTCTAAGTTGTCAATTAAAATGACGAAAAAATTAAATCAAAAAATATTAATTTTCAAGATTCAGACCAAGAAGGATCCGGAAGCATTTGCAAAACTGTACGATCATTTTATTGAGCGCATTTACAGATTTGTTTATTTCAAAGTTTCAAAACATGAGGAAGCAGAAGATATTACTTCTGAAGTTTTCTTAAAAGCATGGAACTATATAAACGAAGGAAATAAAGTTGACAGCTTCAGCGGTTTGCTTTACAAGATCGCAAGAAATAGCATTATAGATCTTTACAGATCAAAATCAAACAAATTTGAAGTTGGGATTGACAACGCAGATGCAATAAGGCAGTTGAGCTCGGAAAATGAAAAAGGAAGTGAAATACAAGACCAAGTTGATGATAAAATGCAGATTGAAAAGATAATCAAGGCCTTGCACAATCTTAAACAAGAATACAGAGAAATAATTACCCTGCGGTATATTGATGAATTAAGAATAAGCGAGATAGCGCACATCACCGGAAAAAGTCAAGTGTCAGTGAGAGTTACTTTGTTTCGTTCCATTAAAAAATTAAAAGAAATAATGGAGAGCAAAAAATGATAGTCATAGTATGAATGAAATCTTAAAACAATTAAAAGGATTAAAGACAGAATACATTAATCCGTCACCTGATTGGGTTAGCAAAAACCGTTCTGTTTTGGTTGCTCAAATAAAAAATTCAGCTTCAAGTGCAACAGCAAAACAGAGATTTAATCTTAATAATTTTTGGTTATTGGGATCCATATTTCTTCCTCAGAATTTTGTTTTTAAAGTTGTAAGGCCTGTTGTCGCGATATTAATGATAATTGGGCTTGGGTCAGGAAGTTGGATAGCTACTGTTGCTGCTTCTCAAGATTCACTTCCGGGTGAATGGCTATACCAGGCAAAGCGCGCAACTGAAAAGACGCAGATGGTTGCGGCCGTTGCAGTTGGAGCCAAAGAAACAGAAACCAAGCTTAGAGTTGGATTTGCCAAAAGAAGGGCTGTTGAAACAAAGCAATTAATTCAAAGCCAAGATCCAAAGAAAATGGAAAGGGTTTCAGATGTTGTTAATGACTTAAAACAGGAAATGACAAAAGTAGGCCATGATTTGGATGATATAAAGAATCAGGATGATGGTAAAAACATATCTGCAGTATCTGTTAAAAATGTTGGAAAAGAGACAAACGAAATTACAGCCATTCTGGAACAGGCAGAAAGTGAGTTGGAAATTGCCAGCGTAAGTTCAACTTCTGAAAAAATAATTACAGATGGCTTGGCTGAAACAAAAGTTGTTACCAAAGAGACAAACGTAAAAGCCGTTGAAGTTATGGTTGAAAAGCATTTGCAAGGAGACACTTCGGTTTCAAAAGAGGAAGTAAAAGAAGCAATTAACGATCAGGTAAATTCAGACATAAGCAACATGGAAGTGAATAAAAGAACAGTTGATCAAGTAAGCAGGGCTGTTGAAGACGCAGTTAAAGTTATGAGCCAAGGCAAAACACCTTCAGATTCATCTGTTGGCGCTTCATCAGTAAGCTCAACACCAACAATCAATGGTTTGTTATCCGCTTCAAGCAGTGCAAAAATGACAACATCAAGTATAAGCAGTAATCAAAATTTAAAGGAAAAAGTGGCGCAAGTTAATGAGCAGACAAAGCAAGCTGTAAGCGAGATGCAAAAAGTTTCTGATGTGGTAAGCCAGAAAGCAACAGAAGCAACTCAGATGTTGTCAACTGATAATTTTGCTGAAGCAATTAAATTAATAAAGCAGGTAAGTGATGTTTCAAATTTGGCTGACAAGACAGCAGGCCAGACAGTTAAAGCAATGCAACAAGTCGCGCCAATGGTTGCTGCTGTCCAAACAGCAATAAATGCCAGTTCCAGCACCACAGCCGGCCAGCCCGCGCTTATGCAAAATGCAATTCAGACAAGCAATCCAATAGGATCAACAACACCAACGCTTCCCACTGTATCAGCGCAATAATATCAATTATTCATGTCCTGCGTGGCTTGAGTTGCTTTTAAGCAAACTAAGCCAAGTGGGAGAGGAATTTGTTTAAAGCGGCGACGGCAAAAAGGTCGAGGATCCATAAGGATTCGCCTAGCCATTGTAATCCCGATTCATTCGGGATAAGCCCAAACCTGTTGACTTTCCTAATTGGTGGAGCGCGCAACAGGCGGGTTAAAAAATAATTAATATGTCCGATCTATTAAAGATTAGCAAAAAGGTCTTTACAATCGGTGTAGTGGCAACTACCATTCTTTGGTCAGTTGGCGCTAGCGTTTTGGTTGGCGGAGTGGCTGTTGCCGCTTCAACATGCCCAACATTAAAAGCTGGCGACAACATCAAAGTAGTTGGCAGACCTGCCATTTACTCGGTTAATAAAGACCTTGACTTAATGTATTATCCTTCCGGAAATGAGTTTAAGAGCTGGTATAGTGATTCTTTAACAGGAAGCTATACTTACAAAGGAAAATACATTTCAGTTTCTCAAGCATGTTTTGACAGCTTGGAAACACCAACCGTAATGCCGGTAATGGTTAATTACCGACCAGGCAGTAAAGTTTTAAAGAGACCTTCTTCAGATCAGCTTTATGTCATTCTGCCGGATAACACAAAGCAATTAATTACTGATGCTGCGGCAAAAGTACTATATGGAGCCAGCTATGTACCGGTTCAAATGAGTGATGTATTTTGGCCAGGTTATGTAAATACAGCGACCGGAACACTTGATGTTGATTCCAGCGGAAACGTTGCTCCTCATCAAGGCATGTTAGTCAAAGTTGGCACAAAAACATACTATGTTGATTCAGCCAGTGTTTTAAAAGAAGTTGATGCAACAGGCATGACAGCAAACCGCTTTAACAGCGTTTTTGTCATGACTTTGGACAGCGCGAACACTTCAGGCATGACAATGTCAACTGAATTGGTAAGCGCAGAGGTACCAACTCTTACTGACGTAACTCAAGGCGTAGGCGATGGCACTTCAACAGTTCCTCCTGTAACAACAGCTGGAACAGTGGAAGTAAGCTTAAGCGCAAATACGCCTGATGCAGGAAATGTTGTTCTCAATGTCAATTCAGTGTTTGGAAAATTTGTTGTAAAGAACACAGGAAGCGCTGATGTAAAAGTAAATTCAGTTAAAATCGGAAGAACAGGCCTTGGCGCTACTGCTGATTTTAACTCCGTTTCTCTTTATGATGGCACAACAAAAATTGGCACAACAAAGACATCATGGAGTTCAAATGGCTACATGACATACAATATTTCAGGTGGATGGACAGTATCTGCAGGAACAAGCAAGGAATTGACAATAAAAGGCAATTTAGGTACAGCTGCAAAATACAACGCCCTTGGAATTTTGGATTTGTCTCTCTCTGCAGGCACAGTTAGCGGAGCGCCTGTTTATGCAAATCAAATGACAGGCGTTAATGTTACAGTTGGAAGAGTAACAATAACAGGACAAGGAACTGCTGCAACAAAGAAAATCGGTACAACAAATGTTGATTTAGCCAAATTTAGATTGGCAATCAGCTCTGTTGAAGATGCCAGTTTTGAAGGAATCACTCTTAAGAACAAAGCAGCGACAAGCAATGCATCTGATGCTGATGTAAGCAATGTATATTTGTATAAGGGATCCACAAAGCTTGCAGGACCTGTTTCAATGGTAAGCGATAAAATCAAATTTACTCTTGATACTCCTTTTGATATAAACAAGAGTAAAAACGAAACCTTTACAGTTAAAGGAGATATTGTGAACGGAGATGGAAATACCATTGAATATGTATTGGACAATGCAACTGACTTGATTGTTACAGGTAAGACATATAACACTTATTTGGCTGTAACATCAGGGGCTTATGATGTAGCCACAGAAGGTTCAATCATTACCATTAGCGGAGCTGAATTAAATGTTGCTTTTTCAAGCTCTGCTCTTGACACAGCTAATGATAGAACAGATGTTACATTTGGAACTCTTACTTTAGGATCAGGCGCGACAGATGTTAAGATAACAAATTTTGTTCTTGGTGTTGATGAAAACGCCGCAGGTGGAAGCGGAGCAGCTCAGTTTGATGTTGATGAATTTGAAATGGTTGACAATGCTGATGGAACAACTTACTCCGGCACAATGACAGGCGGAGGAGATGGCGATGATGACAGTGAAATATGGACATTTACAGATGAAGTATATTTAACAGCAGGAGAAACCCGCACATTTACTGTTCGCGGAGATATTCCTAACAGTGTTACATCTTCAGATGCGTATCGCGTTACTTCAACAATCAGCAGTTCTTATTGGACAGCTGAAACAGTTCCTGCCGGAGATGCTGTATCAAGTTTCTCAATTGGAAGCTTTACAGGCAATTGGGTAACTGTTAAAGACGCTTACCTCACAGCAAAAGCAACTCCGTTGAACGTTGGAAATGCTGTTGCAGGAGACACAAATGTTATTCTGTATAAAGGCACATTAGAAGCCACAGCAGGCGATGTACATGTAGAAGCATTTGACTTTGAAGCAGACACCACCTTGGGAACTGCTAATTGGTCTGATCTTGGTCTTTATACCGTTGATTCAGCCGGCGCTTATACTTTAGTGCAGAATATTACGAATGCTTCAATGACATCAGGTACATTACAATTTGATTCTGTTGACTTGAATGTTGTTGTAGGATCTGCCAACAAAGTAACATTTGTTGTTAAAGGTACTATTGCCAGCTCTATTGATAGCGGAAATAATGTAGCTAAGATAAAATTGGACTACATTACAGGAAAAGATGGTGACAATGATTCAGTAACTACATATAATTCAGCCGGCACTGCTATTGCAAACGGAGGAACAAGTGAAAGCACAACTCGCCAAATTACTCTGTATGCAAAAGGCATATTATATGTTCAAATGCGTAATGCAGATAGCGGATTCAATAAAGACAGGGTCTTGCTAGCAGGCACAGATGTGTGGGTAGGCAAAATACGAATGCGTTCAGTATATGAAGACATCTTGGTAAAGGACGTAAAGCTTACCAATAATGTAGCAGCGGCATATGATGTTGTTGAACAGGTATGTCTATATACAGCTCAATCAACAGCCAGTGAAAATTTAGCTGGTTGCACAACTGTTGATTCAGGTGGTGTAGCTTTCTTTGATGACATCAACTATACAGTGGTACAAGGCACGCATGATTTGTATTTGTATGTTGAAACAAATTCAATGAGCGCAGGCGCAACAGGAACTTCAGATAGCAAAGACATGTTGCAGTTCGCTATTGTTACATCCACAGATCACCTTACAGCAGAGGGTGTTGCTTCCGGATTCGCAATGACATATGCTGGCGGGGACGGTGGAGGTGTACCTCTTGCCGGAGAAATTGGCTTTGATAAGAATCTTAATGGCACTTATGGCGAAACAGCAGATGCCGGAGGTACTGCCAGCACAACTAAATTCTATACAGCAGGTACAAAGATAAGCAGTGTTGCTTTGGTATCAAGCTACGGTGGTGAAACCGTTGACACTTTATTGAGTGGCACGGGTGCCTACACAGCAGCCATATTGCAATTGACAACCGAAGCTAACAGCAATACAGATGCAAATGGAGATGCATTGTTATTGGCTGTAAGAGAACTAAGATTTGATGCTACAAAGTATGCAAGCACCACTATTACTGCTGCTACCGTGGAAAGAATTGGCGGTTCGCAGGGTGCTAAATCATTGACTGTAGAATCAGCATTAGGACTTACTACTACAACGGCCGGTGATATTCTTATGACCAATGTAACAACAACACTTGGTAATGATGCTAAAATTAGTGCAGGCGACACAGCATACTTTGTTGTCAAAGTAACTGTCGGCGCATTAAATACAGCTACCGGTATCGTTGATTGGTTCCGTGTTGGCCTTGACGATGTAAAAGGTACTGCAGGATCAGCAGACACAGATAACAACATTGACTGGTTTGATGGTTATGATACCACTTACGCAGCAGCCAGCGATTTTGATTATTTATTACTTGACACAACAAGTGTTACAGGTGCTAAAATTGCTGAAAGTCTATAATTAATTGTTGATTGACATTTCTTGTCAAAACGCACAGTTAATTCAACCCGCCCCGACTAAGTCGGGGCGGGTTTGTTTAAGGAGATAATGTGCGTTGACTGATGCAAAAAATATGATATAATGAGTTGAGTTAAACTTAAATTATGTTGCGTTCACTCGCCTACGCCCTTTGGGCTCTGGTGGATAAATCTAACGGCAAGTTAATTTGTTATGCCGCGTTCGTCTAACGGCTAGGACGCCGCCCTCTCACGGCGGTAATACGGGTTCGATTCCCGTACGCGGTACAAATAAATTTATTGAACAATTATGGCAATTTATTGCTAAATATGGTATAATATTGGTATATGGAGTTACCAAAAGAGCTGCAAAGCATATTTTGGGATGTTGATTTAAAAGAAATTGATGAACGAAAGCATCGCATTTTTTAATTACAAGAATAACCGAAAAAGGCAGGTGACCAGATGTGTTATAATTTAAAAAAAGATTTTCTAATGATGTCATTAAAAAGGTCGTTTCTGAAAGCAAAAATACCTCAAATAAAACAAAGAATTTTTGGCTTACAATATGAATATTTTTTTTAATCAAACTTTGGCTTCTAATACAATCGCGCTTTTAAAGAGAATATCAACCAATTTTTACAATCAAATCAAATGGGTTTAGATTGGCTGTTCAAAAATATGAATAAAAAATTTAAGGGCGTGAGTTATGACCTTTACCATATCTATAAGGGTCTGAAGTAAAAAGAATAATTGATTGAAGCCAGCTCGTCCGTATTTGAAACGGTAAAAATTTATGGAAATTTTGCAGATGCAAGAGAGAATTATTGATTTTATTAAAAACAATACCGCTAATAAGGCGGTTGTTTTGGGCTTAAGCGGAGGAATTGATTCATCTGTTATTGCCAATCTTGCAGTTAAAGCTCTTGGATCGTCCAAAGTATTTGGTTTGATAATGCCTTCAAGTCAAAATCAAGAAAATGATTTAACTGACGCGATCCAACTATCTGAAAATTTAAAAATAAAATACGAGATTATCCAAATAGATGAAATAATTAAAAGCTTTGAAAAGGTCATGGACTTAAAGCAGGACAAAAAAGCACTTGGAAATTTAATGGCACGCATTAGAATGTGCCTATTATATGCAAAGGCAGGTCAAATAAACGGATTGGTTGTTGGAACCGGCAACAAGAGCGAAATAATGGCCGGATATTTTACTAAATACGGGGATGGCGGAGCTGATATTCTGCCATTGGGTGGATTGATTAAAACTCAAGTTTTTGAAATGGCGCGATTTATTGGCATGGATGAAAATATCATAAATAAAAAGCCAAGCGCCGGCTTATGGAAAGGGCAGAGCGATGAAGATGAGCTTGGCATTACTTATTGCGATTTTGATAAGATTGTGACTGCAATTGAGAAAAATGAAAAAACAGGCGATTTTTCCGCTACTCAAGTTGCGCTTGTGCAGAAATATATTGATGATTCAAAGCATAAGCGATTGCCAATACCTGTTTGCAAATTTGACTAGTAATGGGCCTATCACCAAATACCATTTCTACTGCAATTAATAAATTATGGCCAAAATCGTTTCAAAATTTCTTGGCTTATCTTACAGATAGACCTCAAAATTTTTTATCAAGCGAAGCGAGAGAAAAGAAAAATGATAATTTTTCTTTTCCGAGCGAGCGAAGATAACTATGGAATTATCAACAATTTTGTCTCATAATATATTAATTTCGTTGCGAAAGCGCATTTGGCGACAGACCCGTAATTTGTTAGAATTATGAGCGCTGTTTACATTAATAATAATCGTTTAAATGTCATTCTGAACGAAATGAATGAGCGAAGCGAATGAATGAAGTGAAGAAACCCTTAGATAACATGAGAGGGATCCCTTCATTTCATTCAGGGCAAGCTCTTCGGTCGCGGAGTTTATCCTCGAGCGTAGCGAAGGACTCAGGATGACAGGTGACACGCTCAGGATGACAGGTAAGACGCCCATGATGACAGATGAGGGGCTCAGGATGACAAATAGCGATCAAAATATTAAAGTGTAAATAACGCTATGATTTCTAACAAATAATTTTTCTAAAATGAACGATTTGATAGAAAAAATAAATAATCTAAAACAGCAAAAAAAGGCCGTTATTTTAGCGCACAATTATCAGAGGCCTGAAATATATGATGTTGCGGATTTTGTAGGTGACTCATTGGAGCTAGCCCAGCTTGCATCTTCAACAGACGCTAAAATTATAGTATTTTGCGGTGTTGATTTTATGGCTGAATCAGCCAAAATTTTAAATCCGAAAAAAAAAGTATTATTGCCGGCAATGGATGCGCGCTGTCCAATGGCTAAAATGGTTGATGTTGACGGATTGAAAAAAATGCAAGCAAAATATCCAAAAGCCAAGACAGTATGCTATGTGAATACCTCGGCTGAAATCAAAGCCATTTGCGATGTTGCTTGTACTTCATCCAATGCAGTTGAAATTGTAAAAAAGATTGATGCTCATCAAATAATTTTTGTTCCTGACAAGCATTTGGCTGGCTATGTGCAGTCCCAAGTTCCTGAAAAGCAAATCATACCATGGGAGGGCTTTTGTTATGTGCATTCTCGCATATCATCTGAACAATTAAAAAAGGCAAAATTGTCCCATCCTAATGCGCTTGCAATAGTGCATCCTGAATGCCCGATAGACGTAATAACGCAGGCAGACATGGTTACATCTACATCAGGCATGACAGAATACGCGCGCAATAGCGATGCGAAAGAATTTATTATTGGAACTGAAATGGGAATGGTTGAGCGTTTAAAGCGAGAGTTGCCACTTAAAACATTTTACGCGATTGGAGGAGTTTGCGCGCAAATGAAGAAAAATTCTTTAGATCTTGTGTTGGATGTTCTTGAAAAAGAGAATAATGAAATCAATATTGATGAAGATATTATGATAAATGCAAAAAAATGCTTGGATGAGATGCTAAGGATCTGATTTTTGCCCCGTCGCTCGTCAAGCATCTGTTTTTTCGTTGCGTAGCGAGGATAATTTGTCTGAATCGTAGCGCAAGCCGGCCTGCGAGGCAGGTGGGCAGAAAAAATATGCAATGAGCGTGAATTGAATGAAAATTATAACAGTTCAATATCTTATGAACAAAAAACAAAAAATACAAAAATATTTTAATCAAAAAAGCCAATTAACATTAAGAAACAAAAAATATCTTGGTCAGGCCAAGTTTTTAACTGATTTTTTTCTTAAAGAAGATTGCGCAAGCAGAGGAGATATTACAACCGATTTAGTTATTAAAACAAATAAAAAAATCACGGCAAAAATTATTGCCAAACAAGCCGGAATAATAGCAGGAATAGAGGAAGCAGTTTGGTTTTTGAAGAAAAACAAAATAAATGTTGTTATTAAGGTAAAAGATGGTAATTTTACTAAAAAAGCACAAATAATATTGGCGCTTCACGGCAATATTAAAGAAATATTAAAAACAGAGCGGACAGTTTTAAATATATTGCAAAGAATGTCAGGCATTGCAAGCCAAACTAAAATGATCGCTCAAAAGGCGGGAAAGAAAGTCCTAATTTGCGCTACGCGAAAGACTCAATGGGGATTGCTTGATAAAAAAGCAGTTATTTTGGGAGGAGGAGGAACCCATCGCCTTGGCCTTTATGACTTTGTTTTAATTAAAGAAAATCATCTTAAGCACGGCGCGCTAACAAAAAAAACAGCTGGCAAATTAAAAAATGATTTTTGGGAAGTTGAGGTTGAAAATGAAAAGCAGGCCTTGGATATGGCAAAATTAAATCCAAGCGCCATAATGTTTGATGATTTTAAGCCAAAAGATATTAAAAAAGCCATTGGAGAAATAAGAAAAATAAACAAGAGCATTATTTTTGAAGCATCAGGTCAAATAAATGAGAAAAATATTAATAAATATGTTGGAACTGGAGTTGATGTTATTTCATTGGGTGCGTTAACTCATTCTGCAAGGGCTATGGATATATCTTTGGAGATATAAAATAAGAGAAGAAAAAATAGTGTTAAATTATAGAGATTAGAAGCTTATTTTTTTGCCGGCGTTTTGATTCAGACAAATTATCCTCGTTTTAGTGTCAATTCATTATTTTAGATACACACAATGAATCCCAAAAATATTCAATACAGCTTTGACTTTCTCGTAATCGGCTCTGGCATAGCAGGCCTTAATTTTGCTTTGCTTGCGGCCAACGACGGATCTGTTGCAGTTGTAACAAAAAAAGAGCTCATGGAGAGCAATTCCAACTATGCTCAAGGCGGAATAGCGGCAGTGTTGGACAAGCATGACAGTTTTGAACAGCATATACAGGATACATTAAAAGCCGGTTGTTTTTTAAATGATAAAAACGCAGTTGAAATAATGATAAAAGAAGCGCCATCAGCGATTCAACGTCTGATTGATCTTGGTGCAGGCTTTAATCGTGATGAGCGCAATTTGTCTCTTACTCAAGAAGGCGGGCATAGTCAGGCGCGCGTAGCGCATGCCAAAGACGCAACAGGTAAAGAAATTGAGCGCGCTTTAATATATAATGTAAGAAATCATCCGAATATTAGCACATTTGAATCCCATATAGCGTTTGACCTTGCAGTTGAGCACAACAAATGTTATGGTGCCTATGTTTTTGATAGCACAAAAAAAAATATTTGTTTTTTTCGCGCCAATAATACTATCATAGCCACCGGAGGTTTATGTCAAGTTTACAGCAGAAATTGCAATCCAAAAATTGCTACAGGCGATGGAGTGGCAATGGCTCACAGAGCCAAAGCAGTTATAAAAGACATGGAGTTTATCCAGTTTCATCCAACCGCTTTAAATTTAAAAAACAAGCCGGCATTTTTAATATCTGAAACATTGCGCGGAGAAGGGGCTGTGCTAAAAAATAGGAAAGGCGAGCGATTCATAGAAAAATATGATTCTCAAGCAGAGCTTGCTCCGCGCGACATTGTAAGCAGGGCGGTTTTTAACGAGATGCGTTCAGGGCCGGTTTATTTGGATATTCGACACCGTGGAATTTCTTTTATTAAAAACAGGTTTCCATACATCTATGAAAAATTATGGTGGTATGGAATTAAAATGGAAAAGCATTTGATTCCTGTTGCTCCGGCCGCACACTATGCTTGCGGAGGAATTCATACAGATACTGAAGGGCAAACAAGCGTTAGTTGTTTGCTGGCAGTAGGCGAGGCATCTCATACCGGCGTGCATGGAGGCAATCGCCTTGCATCCAATTCATTATTGGAGTGTGTTGTTTTTAGTTCGCGCGCCGCATCCAATATAGTAAAAAGCAAAAAGCCGATGAAGGATTTTAACAAGGGAGAGTTATTTAACGCGAACATCGTGGACATAGGGACTAAAAGAGACAGGCGCGTTGATAAATTGAAAAAACAAATTGCAGAAATAATGTGGTCAGATATTGGAATTGAGCGTGATCAAAATAAAATGCAAATCGCCAGAAAGCAGCTGGAAAAAATAGAGGGCAAAGCACAAGAGATTTATCAAAACAAATTAAGCGCGCAAACCATTGAATTGAGGAACCTCGCTCAAGTGGCTCTGCTCATAACAAACGCGGCAATAAGTAGAAAAAAATCCGCTTGCGCGCATTTTTTAAAGCCCGTTTCAAAATGATTTTCGTCTTTTCCACAGTGCATATTTTAGGATAGGCCGTAAGGCATATCATTCCAAGGCAAAATCAAAGAACAGGAATTCTAAGCGATATTGAAAAATTAAAATCATTGTTCTGCTTGAGTTTTATAGAGCCATTGTGGTTCTGCACAATCGCATTAATGATGGCAAGCTCAAGCTTATTTTGATTGTCGCTTTCTACTGACTTCATTACATTATTAGGGAGTTGAGTTTGGCTGGAAATTTTTATTTGGGCTGATGAGCGGTATTTTTTTAACTCAACCGCAAGAATATCTTTTTTTGCCATGGTTTTTAAATGAAGATTTGCAATTAAAGCCAGAATTTCTAAAATGCTCTGCTCATTTCCTATAATGCGAGCGCTATTATATCGGATTGTTTGAGTGAAACAAATTTTTTCATATTCACAGTTTGTTTGAACATATTCACAAAAGTTCGCTACTAAAGCGCTTAAATCAATTTTTTTCATCTTTTTGCGTGTTGATTCCAAATTAAGATTTGAAAATTGGCTTAACTTACAAATATATCCTGTTAGCCGATCAATTTGTCTGAAAAAACTTGTCTGTTTATTGCTTTTTTTTGCGCCGTAAAGATCCATCTCTCCCTTGATTACGGTTAATGGCGTTTGAAGACCATGAAATACTTCGCGCATGAGCAGTTTGTGATTTTTTTGTATGAGTTGAATTTCTTTATTTTTTTTGGTGATTATTTGATTAAGCTGTTGGCTCCTGTGCTCTGTTGAACTATCATTTTCATTTTGCAGGCAATAAATTCGCCTAGCAACCATTGCGGCGGCGCACAGCATTATTGACAGAGTTGCCAGTATGTATTGCGTGGTTTGTTGCATCATAAAGCACTTATTAAGGGTCTGTCGCCAAATACCATTTTTACTGCAATTGATAAATTATGAATTTCGTTGTGAAAGCGCGTTTGGCAACAGACTCTAAAATTATCGGCAAGAAAGATTAATTTGACGCTTAGATGACTACTTAGCGGATATTTTGTACCCTCTACCCGGCACTGTTCGAATAAGCTTTTTTTTGCCATTGATGTCTATTTTTTTTCGCAAGCTTAGGATATGCGACTCAATTGTGTTTGAAAAAGGGTCGGCATTCATATCCCATACGTGTTCCATTATCATTCCGCGCGAAAGCACAGTTCCGATGTTTTCAAGAAAATACTGCAGAAGCATAAATTCTTTTCTTGTGAGATGGATTTCTTTTTTGTTTTTATAAACTTCCTGTTGTCTGATGTCCATTGTAAGGTCATCAAGCTTAATGACATGGCCTTGAATTATTTTTGGACGCCTGATGAGCGCGCGTATTCTGGCAAGCAGTTCAGAAAGGCAGAATGGCTTGGTAAGATAGTCATCAGCACCACAGTCCAAAAGCTGGACTTTCTTTTCACTCTCACTGACAACTGAAAGCATCAGAATAGGAGTTGTTTTTCCGGCTGCTCTCACTTCCTTACAAACTTCTGATCCTTCTTTGCTTGGAAGGCAATTATCCAGAATGATAAGGTCATAGTCATTTGTTCTTGCCGCAAAAGACCCTTTTTCGCCGTCCATAATTGCATCAACCTCATAATATTCAGGCCTTAAGCTGTCTTTTAGAAATTTGACCATGTCTTTGTCATCTTCAATCAATAGTATTTTCATAATGTTATGAAATAAATAACAATCTAATTAAGCACATTTTAGCCAAAATGTCAAGTATCTTTGATATTTTTAGTTTGGTAATATTCATAAAAAGCGATTTTTTAGTGTTAATAACGGCTTTTTTATTGAAAAAATGAGAATTTTATGGCAAAGCAATAACAGGTCTGTCGCCAAATACCATTTCTACTGCAATTCATAAATTATGGCCAAAATCGTTTCAAAATTTCTCGGCTTATCTTACAGATAGGCCTCAAAATTTTTTTATCGAGCGAGCGAAGATAACTATGGAATTATCAACAATTTTGTCTCATAATTTATCAATTTCGTTGCGGAAGCGCATTTGGCGACAGACCCTAATTATACTTTTCAAATAGCCGTGCTATTACTATAATCTATACATAGCGCCTCTAAAAAATTCATAAAATATAGATAAAATATAGATAAAATTCGCTTACTCACTACTATTACTAAACGTATCTAAATCATTGATTTTTTATGTGTAAGCATATATACTAAATTGAGTATGAACAATGTTGACAAAAATTTAAGCTATAAGTTCTACAGCTCAACTTTAAAGGCATGGGAAGCAATGTACAGGCAAGTTTTGGGCGCTTATAAATCAATTTATTGGGAAGTATATATTTTTATTGATGATCAGGCCGGAAGCAAATTTGTTGACTTATTGTGCGAAAAAGCAAAGCAGGGGACAGATGTAAAAATTATTGTTGATGCTTTTGGAAGCTTTGGTCTTTCACAAATATCAATCAACCGTTTGAACAATGCAGGAGCTGAAGTCATAATTTTTAACCCTCTTTCTCCTAACCTTTTAAAAATGAGGCAATGGTGGAGCAGGGTATGGTCAAGAACGCACTGTAAAATTTTAATTATTGACGAGGAAATTGCTTTTATTGGAGGAGTTAATATTCAACAACACATGGAGAAGTGGGATGATCTTCATTTAATGCTCAAAGGAGAGATTGTCAACCAGCTACTTCGTTATTTCGCAAGCAAATATACAAAAGCGGGCGGATCTCGAAAAAGTGTGCGTCACTTTTTTAAACGCAGTCTTACCAAAGAATCAAGCAAAATAAAATTTCTCGCCCATTCTCCTCGCTACCGATACAAGAGGTCGCCAATCCGCCGTTTTTATAAAACAGCCCTGCTTTCAGCCAAGGAAAGCTTTAATATCTTATCGCCATATTATTCTCCGGATCCTCGTTTTTTGGAAATGATTTTCAGAGCAAGCAGGCGTGGAGTAAAAGTTAACATTATTTTGCCTTTTAAAAATGATTTGATTCTTATGCATTACATGGCAAGAGCTTTTTATGGCATATCCAAAAAGGCCGGAGCCATATTCTTTTTTCTGCGCAAGATGAATCATGGGAAGGCCATAACTTCTGATAATAATCTTGGGATGGTTGGAAGCGCAAACATGACTCCAAGAAGCTTTTTTTTGAATCATGAAGCAGGAGTTATATTTACTGATACTCAAATGGTATCGGATTTGAATGGTATTTTAGACAATTGGAAAAGCCAGGCAGACCCGTTACTGGAAATGGATTTTAAAAAACAAGGATGGTTTAAGCGTTTTAAAAGTTGGTGGGCTATGCGATTAAAAGATCATGTCTAAATTTGTTTAACGATTTTGTCTCATAATTTATGAATCGCCCCCTGTGCCAAGACACTGCGGTGCGTAAAAGAATTTCGTCACGAAAGCGCATTTGGCGACAAACCAAATTAAAGACCAATTCTTGTCATTTAGAACATGCAAAGTATTTTCTATGGATGAATTATATCAACAATTGAAAAAATTCGGAAAGATTAAAATCAATGAGCCATTAAGCAAACATACGACTTTTAAAATAGGTGGACCAACGCGCTATCTGCTTGTGATAAATGAAACGGAAAAAATGATTGAGGCGCTGGATTTTTTGTCCGGCCAGGGAGTTGATTATTTGCTTATTGGAGGAGGATCAAATGTTTTAATGCCTGACGAAGGTTTTGATGGAGTAATAATAAAAGTGAAAAGCGAGAAATTCATTGTTGATGATACTATTATTTCAGCTGACGCAGGCGTGAGTTTGGCTGAAATGGTGCGGGTAGCGTCCGCAAACAGCTTGAGTGGGATGGAATGGGCTATCGGTATTCCCGGAACAATTGGCGGAGCAGTAATAGGAAACGCAGGAGCAATGGGAAAAGATATGTCAGATATTTTAATAAAGGTTGAAGTTTGGCAAGCAGGCGAGATTCTAGAATTAAGCAAAGATGATTGTTATTTTTCCTATCGTCATAGCGCGCTAAAAGATAATAAGGATGTTGTTCTTCGCGCTCATATCGGTCTTCAAAAAGGTGAAAGAAAAGACATATTAGCTTTGACGCAGAAATACATTATTCAAAGAGCGGGTCGTATTGGCAAAGGATACTCATGCGGTTGTTTTTTTAAGAATCTTGAGCTCGAAAAATGGCCTGGTAGTCGCGACCAACTGGAAAAAATATTTATTGAAAGGAAGAAAGTTCCGGCCGGATGGCTTATTGAAAAAGCCGGATGCGTTGGAATGAGCAACGGAGGCGCGAGAATTTCAGAAAAGCATAATTCCATCATTGAAAATGATGGCACTGCCTCAAGAGCTGATGTTATGGCATTAGTTGAAGATATTAAAGAGAAAGTGTATAATAAATTCAGGGTTGAGCTTGAATATGAAGTTCAGATAATTTAGAGCCAAATTCCAAATTTAGCTAATTTAATATAATTATTCAAATATGCAAGTAATAATTTCCGGTAAAAATATTGAATTGACCGAGCCGATAAAAGAGTATGTTGAAAAAAAAATTGGGGGGCTTGAAAAATTCTATGATCAAATCATACGAGCTCACGTGAGCGTTGGACTTACAACAACAAAGCACAATAATGGAAAAATATATGTTGCAGAGTGCCGTTTGGAAGTTCCAGGCAATGATTTATATGCTTCAAAAGTTGAAGAGCGCGATTTATACAAGGCAATAGACAAAATCAAGGATTATCTTGATTCAGAACTTAAAAAGCATAAATTAAAAACAAGAGGGAAGGCCAAGCGAGAAAGATCCGTAAGAAGAGAACACAAGGGCTACGAAGTATAATGGGTCTGTCGCAAAATACCATTTCTACTGCAATTGATAAATAATCAATTTCGTTGCGAAAGCGCATTTGGCAACAGACCCTTAGTAGAGGCCGGAGAGTTTTTCGTAAAAAAAATAGAGCGTGGCTAGTAAAATAGAGTGCGATCAGTCGCGCAAACAAACTTGACATGGTTTTGTATTTTAAAAAAATCAGAAAGTCCCTTCCGGCTGTTGTCGGTTGTTTTATTATTGCCATGTCCTGGAATTGGTATCATAATAGCCGTTCAATCTTGAGCGATTTTTTGTTTAATATCGCGCTATATTTTATTTTAATTTGCGCGGGATATTATTTGTTTAAGAAAATTTATGCAGTTGTAGCCATTCGCTTGAGGCTTCACAAATTTTGGAGTGTGCATTTGCTTGCGAAAATTGATGAGGCGTTTTTTTGTGCGAGCTTACTCTTTATCATTTTTTTCTTTAAGGTTGAATATGCAAGTTTAATTTACGGGTTTGCTGTTTTTTACCTGCTTTATTGGTGGTTGAATCGTTTTTTTTCAGCCCATCCGCAATCAGTTGATTGGCAATTAGCCGTAAAAAAATCTTTTTTGCTGTTTGCGTTTGTATATATATCAAGCGCAATAGGGCAATATTGGTCATTCAAATATTATATTTTGGATTCAAACACAAAATTTTTTAATATAACTTTTTTTCGCTCATTGGCAATAACAATGTTTTGGATGATGTTTTTTTCTTTTGGATTTATTTCCATTTTTTACTTAAGAGGCGTTAAAAAATATTTATTGGCGATATTTACCGCAGTATTATTCGTTTTTTGGTTCATTTTATGGGTCGGCAACATGGGCATTCTGTATTTTTCAGGCCTATATATAAGTCCGGTTGCCATGGCTCACGCGCAGGGTTCTCTTGCCCTTTTCTTAAATTCGTTTGTGATCATTTTGATTATCAGCGGTCTTTTATTTCTGGCGACTTTCACAATTATTCTGCGCGGGATTGTGAAAAGTTTTTCAGTTAAAAGAAAAAATGCCTATTGCTTTATTGCTGTTGTTTTAATTGTTGCCTCGCTTGTGTCAATGACTTTTTTGCGCTCGTTTCGCAATCTGCCGGAAGTAATGATAATTCAAAATTTTTACGAACATTATTTTGGATCAAATGAATCAATACAATTAGACGATAGTATAAAGGAAAAATTAAAAATGTTCGGCATTAATCATAATTATGATGATTTTTATTTGAATTACAGAGAAAAACTATTTGATGGCAACAAAAAGCTTTTACCTGATGAATTCAGCGCTACAAAGCCGAATATAATCATAATTTTTCTGGAATCTTTTTCAGCCCGCCTTACGGATGTATATAATCAAAATTATAAAGGCGTAACCCCCGGCCTTGTTAAGATGGCAAATGATAAAAATACAACGATTTTCAAAAAGTATTATAATGCATCAACCCCGACAGTTACCGGCCTTCTTTCACAGTTATGTTCCTTTTTACCGCCAACCGGCCACAATGAAATTGAAAAAGAGCACCGCCTTCAGCGCCACTATTTGTACTGCTTACCGCAGGCATTGAGCGATTATGGAAATTATACGCAATCAACATATATTACGGCAGTAAATAAAAATTTTGCAAATAAAGACACTATTTTCGCAAGCATGGGAGTTGATAAGGTTTGGGGAACGGACGAGCTTGCCAAAGTAATAACAGGCGAACCGCTTTCGTGGGGGTATTCAGACCATCAAATGATGCCTGCCATGTGGGAAATGGTTCAAAAACAGGAACAGCCGTTTCTGATGATGCTGTCAACTGTTGACAGCCATCCACCATACACAAAAGCAAAAGACATGGTAAACTATAATGACGGAAAGCAGATTGTGCTTAACTCTATTCATACAACCGACCATGCTTTTGAACAATTGTGGGATGAATTTTCAAAAAGCCAATTTTATAGAAACACGATTTTTATAGCAGTGGCTGATCATGCCATTTTTCCGGCCGCATTAACTGTAGAAACGGCTCCTGAGGCAGTTGGCAAGATTGCTTATTATGATGAAAATACTTTTTTAATGTATATCCCAGATACTGTTCTGCCAAAAGAAGTTGACCAATATTCATCAGGAATTGATTTTACGCCAACCATTTTGCATATTTTAGGAATAAATGCTCCTAATTCATTTGAAGGGCATTCCATATTTGATGATTATAATAAATATGATAATATACTGGGAATGCATGAGCTTGGCTTGTATATAAACCAATCAATCAGCGGACAAAGGAAAACAAGTTATGATTTGCCGTCCAATTTGCGATGTAACAGTTCTGCGAGCGACGTTAAAAGCAAAGAGCTTACTTTGTGCGAATATTACGAATACTATCAATGGAAACGACAAATGTTTGAGCAGGGAAGATTTTGGATGAAGCTGTTAGAAAGATAATGTGAAAAGAAAGGTAAAGAAGTGAAAAAATCATTAATTTTTTTTAAAAAAGTTAACCAAATTATTTTTAAAAATATGCTATACGATATTTTATCTTCACAGTTCTTGGAAGACCTTATGCAAGAACAGCCAAACAGGATAAGGCGGCAAGCAAAAGCCGGAGAATATGTTAATCTTATAGAGTTGGAAATGACCAATCCGGCTGGTATCAATGAAGAAAGAATCAAAAAATTGGCAAAAATAATGCGCGGTTTGATGTTTAGTTCGCTTGAAGCATCGCAAAGCGGACATCCTGGTGGAAGCAGTGCCAAAGTAGAACAGTTTTTATCGCTTGTTTTGGGAGGAAATTTGGCTTTTGACCCAATGAACCCGAAAAATCCCGGAAGAGACAGAGTTGTATGGAGTGCCGGCCATTGTTCTCCGGCTTTGTATTCAGGTCTTGCATTGTTATATGAATGCTTGCGCCGTTCAGGAAGGCAGTTTTCAAGCTCGGCTTTAAGAGCTGTTTTACCTGAAGATTTGGTTAAGTTCCGTAGTCATGATGGTCCGCAAGGCCATATTGAAAATTACTATCCGCTTTCAGATATTGCAACCGGCCCTTCAGGACATGGGCTGTCAGCGGCCGGTGGACTTGCTTTAGTTCAAAGATCATGCGGATTAAAAACCAAGGTCTGGTGTTTTATGGGTGATGCTGAAAGCGAAGAGGGCATGACTTATGAAGCGCGCAATGTTCTTGCAAAATGCAGAGCTGAAAATTTGATAGTAAGTTTGGACTATAACCATTTTGGAATTGACGGACCTATTGAAGAGGTAATAGACAGTCCATATTACAACCACTGGCTTGGCATGGGTTGGAATGTTATTGAAATAAACGGGCACAGCATAAATGAATGCGCAAACGCCTATGGTTTGGCCGCTATCGGATTTGGAAATGGCAGGCCAACAGTGATATTGGCTCATTGCATAAAGGGAAAATTTTACGGAGCCAATGAAAACAGCAACAAGTCGCACGGTTCTCCGGCTAAGCACGACGAATATGTGAAGATAATGAAGGACTTGGGGTTTAATATAAAAGGCGAAAAGTGCAATGTAATGGATGACATAGAAAAGACGCTTGAACATTTGGAAAAAGATGATGTTGCTTATGTTGCGACTCGCATGGAAGAATCAACAAAAAGAATTGTTAGTGAAGGAAAGCTTATTGAAGCCATGAAAACAGCTTTAGTCGGACGTTCAATTATAAATCCGCGCACGATTAAAAGGCCCGACCAACTTCCGCCGGAGCTTGTATTTAATGAAGGTGATAAAATTGCGACCCGGAAAGCCACAAGCGCATGGTTCAGTTGGCTGATGAAACAGTCGGCGTTTTTCTATTGTGGCACTGGAGATTTAAGCTGTTCAATATTAATGGACAGCGCTGAAGATATGAACGGCTTGATAACTAAAGACAACCCTCTTGGCAGAGGCATCAGATTTGGCATTGCAGAGCAGAACATGGCCATGATGTCAATTGCAATGACGCAGGATATTTTACCCGGTGGATATCAACCGGTTTCGGTCTTTGGTACTTACGGTGTTTTTACTTCAATGATGTCAAATTGTGTTCGTCTTGGCTTGATCGGCAACCATCTTTTTAAAGAGCATAGCGGATTTTTCATAATGCTTGCCGCCCATGATGGTCCGGAAACAGGGGAGGATGGGCCAACTCACCAGGGTTTGTATTGGATGAGCATGTTTAATGCCTATCCCGGTATAAAGGTTTACAAGCCGTTTGATGCAAATGAAACAATAGAAATGCTTTTTTATGCTTTAGAAAAGGGCGAGCCAATTGCTCTTTCAGTAATGAGGCCAGATACACCAGTACTCAAAAGAGGCAATGGAGTTCCTTTTGCACGCGAAGCAGTAAATGGAGCGTATGTTTACAAAAAGTTTAATAATGATGGAAAGCAAAAAACAATCTTGGCTATTTCAGGCACTCAAACTCTTCTTAATACTTTGGAAGCCCTGCCAGATCTTGAGCAAGAGCTTGATATTAAAATAATTGCAGTAACTTCTCCGGAACTTTTTGAAGATTTAAAAAAGGAAAATCCTGAAAAAGCCAAAGAGATTTTGCCTGATGAAGAAAGATCGCTTGTAATCTGCCTGCACAACGGCTGGAAAGGATTTTTATATCCATTTATGCTTCCATCTGATTATCAAGAAAAAACAATTGCAGTTGAAAATTACTTAAAATCCGGAAATGTTAAGGATGTGTATGAACTGGCCGGCCTTTCTCCAAAAGATATAAAAGAAAAGATAATTAAAATAGTAAAAAAAATATGATTCCAAAGTTTTTAGAGGAAAAGAATTTTAAGCCGATTGTTGAAATCAATCCAGATCTTAGTTATCTTGGAACTGAAACGGCTTTTGACTTTGGTGCCAAAGTAATGGAAGTGGAGCAGAGTAAAAAATTTAATCAGGTTTATAAGTTTCATGTTGGCGACACAGGGCCTAAAACCCCGGAGCCTATTATTGAAACAGCAGTCAAGGCCTTACGCGACAAGCAGACAAAGTACGGCCATTTTCTTGGCTATCCTCAAATCAGAAAAAACATTGCTAAATATTTAAGCGAATCAAGGGGTGTTGAAATAAAAGCGGAAAATATTATTTTACAGCCCGGAGGCAAGCCCGCAATTGAGCTTACAATGCAGACATTGCTTTGCCCTGACGACTATGTGGTCGGTCATAATCCTGGTTATCCAATTTACGAATCCTTGGCAAAATTTTATTCAAAAGGAAAATATATACCATGGATGGCTCATTATGACATATCAAAAGAGCGTCTTGAATTTTCAATTCCGGAATTGGAAGAAATAGTTAAAAATCAACCAAAAGTTAAATTGCTTGTGTTGAATACTCCGCAGAATCCTACCGGCATAATGTTTACGCAAGCAGAGCTTGAACAAATAGCCGAACTTGCCAAGAAATACAATTTTATGATTTTGTTTGATGATATTTATGATCAGATTACTTTTGATGGACATAAACATTTTAGCTTACTTTCAATTCCCGGAATGTTGGATCGAGTGATAAATCTAAATGGCTTTTCAAAGGACTATGCAATGACCGGATGGAGGGTTGGGTTTATTGTGGCTCCGGAATGGGTTATTGAAATTTTTGGACGTTTAGCCATAAATAAATGGACATGCGTGAGCAGATTCAGTCAGATTGTGGCAGGAGCGATCTTTGGTGATGTTAATCTTGACGGATACAGTTATCCGAGCGTAAGGCAGGCAATTGAGCCAATTTTAAAGGAAAATTTAATTGAATATGAAAAAAAGGGCAAGTTTTTAGTGGATGCTCTGCGTTTGCTTCGTCCTTATGTTGTTCCAAACGGCGTTGAAGGAGCTTTCTATGACTTTCCATATATTAAAGAGTTGTTGAATCTTAATTATGTAAAAAACGAACTGAACATCAAATCAGATAGGGACTTTGTTTATTGGCTTTTGTATGAGCGCGGAATTGCTACTTTGGCAGGTATGGATTTTGGTGAAGGCGGAAAAGGATTTATGCGTTTTTCTTATGCTGAAGATCGTAATGCTCATATTATTCCCGGCATAACGCATTTCATCAAAACAGTTATTGAATTGATTGAAAAATCAGGTGCTGAATTGCCATTAAAAATGGAAGAAGTTGATGCTAAAATAAATGATTTGAAAATAAGATATTTTGGGTAGGCAGTTGTTTAATTAGCAATTCACATAAAATATAACTTTTTCAGAGACGTAAATTTTGTCCAGCGATAAAATTTACTCAGTTGGCAACAAAAATTTTTTAACTTCGTTAAAAAACCATGCATTTTTGTCGCCAAACGCTCTTCAAAAATTATATTTTATGTGAATCAATTTATAATAATTTATTCCAGTATGCCAACACTAATTTTTGACATTGAAACAATAGGCGAAAATTTTGATAGTATGGATGAAACAACGCAGTCAGTGCTTACGCGCTGGGTTGATCGGGATGTAAGTGATAAAAAAGAAAAAAAGGACAAGATACAGGAAATAAAAAATTCAACTGCACTTTCTCCGCTTACAGGTGAAATTGTTGCAATTGGAGTATTGGATTCTGCAACCAAGAACGGGGCTGTATATTATCAGTCGCCTGAAACGCAAGCAAATGAATCGCAAATGCAAATTTTGGTAAATCAAATTGCCTTGTCTGATGATAAAATAGATGGCAATAAAAAAAAGGAAGGCGTAATTAAGCTCAAGCCAATGTCAGAAAAAGAAATGCTTGAGCAGTTTTGGCAGTTGGCAATCAAATACGACGCATTTGTAAGCTTTAACGGCCGTTCGTTTGATGTTCCTTTTATGTTGTTAAGGTCAGCCATTCACAAAATAATTCCAAGCAAGGATTTAATGTCCAACCGTTATCTTAACAGCCAGAAATTCAATGCTAAGCATATTGACTTGTTTGACCAGTTCAGCTTTTACGGGTCTGCAGGCAGAAAAGGGAATTTGCATCTTTTTTGCAGAGCTTTTGGAATTAAAAGCCCAAAGCAGGGCGTATGTGGCAGTGATGTTGGGAATTTTTTTGCGAAAAGAAAATACAAGGAAATCGCAGAATACAATGTTGGAGATATAGTTGCCACAGACGAGCTGTATCAATATTGGGAGAAGTATTTGAGGTTTTAAAATTAATCAGATACCTGGTAGCTTGTCGCGTGGTTCCATTAATTAAAAAACCGACTTGATGAACATCAAGACGGTTTTTTTTCTTTCCTTTATTCGTAGCACATTTTGAGGTTTTTGTCAAGTATGGTAGAATTTAAGGTATAAAATAACTTTATGGCAGAAAGTCATAAAACATGGCATTATTTTAGCGCAAGCAAAGTTCTTGAGGTTCTCAAATCCCATGAAAAAGGGCTCAGTTTTAATGAAGTAAAAAAAAGGCAAAAACAGCATGGTTATAATGTGTTGCCAAAGAAAAAGCCGCTTTCACGCTTGGTTTTGCTTTTGAATCAACTGCGGTCGCCCTTAGTTTATGTTTTGTTAGCCGCAGGCGCCATATCCATCTTTTTAAAGCACCATACAGATGCCGGTGTGATTTTTTTTGTTGTTTCAGTTAACACTTTTTTTGGCTATTGGCAGGAGAAAAAGGCAAACAGTGCGATTGAGCGATTAAGGGATATAATAAAAGATGAAGCCAGAGTGATGAGAGATGGAAATATTTCTCTTGTTAAAGCATCAGATCTTGTTGCCGGAGATATAATAATGATGCAAAGCGGTAATAAAGTGCCTGCTGATGCGCGCTTGATTGAATGCCATGAGTTTCAAACAATTGAGTCAATGCTTACCGGAGAATCAGCGCCTGTTGAAAAATCAACCGAATTGTCTGACAAGGGAGCACCACTGGCTGAGCGTTCAAGCATGGTGTATATGGGCACAATAGTTGCGCGTGGAACCGCAAAAGCAGTAGTCTGCGGTATTGGATCAAAAACTGAAATAGGAAAAATAAGCACGCTGATTGGCGAAACAAAAGAGCAAGTTACCCCGCTTCAGCTAAAACTCATCAAATTCAGCAGGCAACTCACTTTTTTAATATTGACAATTTCGTTGGTCATTTTTATTGAAGGATATTTTTCAGGGCGTGATTTAGTTGAGATGTTTTTAGTTGTATTGGCTTTGGCTGTTTCCGCTATACCCGAAGGATTGCTCGTGGCTGTTACAATAATACTCACGCTTGGAATGCAGTTTATTCTTAAGCGCAAGGCACTTGTGCGCAGATTAACAGCAACTGAAACCTTAGGGTGCACTTCAGTTATATGCACTGATAAGACAGGAACGCTTACTGAAGGCGTGATGAGGGTCAGTAAGATAATAACAGCTGATAATGAATACGAAATAGAAAAGAACGCAGAGCTTTCCGAATCTGAAAAGTCACGCAATCTTATAAATAAAATATCAATTTTATGCAGTAGTGCGATTGTTGAAAATCCTGATGCCGAGCTTGAACATATAAAAATAATAGGAGATCCAACAGAGAGCGCTCTTTTGCTCGCATCAATACAAGCAGGAATCGACAAGCATGAAACTGATCGCGACTATCAAAAATTGGATGAATTGCCATTTGATTCCGAAAAAAAATACATGGCAACACTGCACAGCCACAACAGAGAAGGCCATAATCATATTTTCGTCAAAGGAGCTCCTGAGAGAATTTTTGAGATGTGCGAACGGGTACTGGTTGGGGGCAAAAAAGCGCAACTAAACAAAAAAAAGTTTGAGGCATTAAAGAAAAAATATGAATCAATGACAGCCAAGGGTTTAAGAGTTCTTGCATTTGCGTACAAAACAGGGCAATTTAACCATCTGCAAGATGAAATTAAAGGTCTTGTTTTTTTGGGGTTTGTGGCATTAAAAGATCCTTTGCGCGCTGATGCCAAAGATACAATGAAATTATGCCAGCAAGCCGGAATAAGGCCTATAATAATTACAGGTGATCATAAGCTTACAGCAAAGGCCATTTTTATGGAGCTTGGCATTAAAGTTGACGGTAACATTGCCGAGGGCAAGGATTTGGATAAATGGAGCGATGATGAGCTTGATAAAAAAGTAAAGGAAATAGATATTTACGCCCGCGTGGAGCCAAAGCATAAATTGCGAGTGATAAGCGCGTGGCAGAGGCTTGGAGAGGTAGTGGCAATGACAGGGGATGGAATTAATGACGCGCCAGCAATAAAAAGGGCTGATATTGGAATTGCTTTTGGAAGCGGATCTGATGTGGCCAAAGAGACAGCAGATATAGTTTTGCTTGACAATAGTTTTGGAGTGATAGTTAGCGCAGTGGAGCAGGGGAGAGTTATCTTTGAAAATATACGCAAAGTCGTGCTTTATTTGCTGGCTGACAGTTTTTCCGAAATGATATTGATAGCCGGCAGTTTAATACTTGGCTTGCCATTGCCTATTTTAGCAACGCAAATTTTGTGGATAAATTTGGTTGGGGATGGTTTACCAAGCATAGCAATGACTCTTGAACCCGGAGAAAGGGCGGTAATGGATGACAAACCGCGCTCAAAGAACGAACCCATATTGAATAAGGAAATGAAGATATTAATTTTTGTGATAGGTGTAATAACGGATTTGATTCTGCTTGCGCTTTTCGTGGTTTTACTGAAGATGTTTACTGATATAGACTATATCCGCACAATAATTTTCACAGCGCTTGGAATTGATTCTTTGCTTTATGTATTTAGCGTGCGCTCTTTGCGATATTCCATTTTCACAAAAAATCCTTTTTCAAATAAATATCTGCTGGCTGCTGTTGCAGTTTCCGTGCTGGCGTTTATAGCCGTAGTTTACGTGCCGTTTTTACAAGGAGTTTTTCATACCACAAATATTGGATTTATGGAATGGGGAGTTATTTTAGCGCTTGCCTTATTTAAGATATTTTTGATAGAAACGGTCAAGCATTTTTTCATTTCTAAAAAACAAAAACATGTTTTCGTTTAGAATTAAAATGATATCATTGCTTGTCTTAATCAGTTTTTGCATAAGCTTAAGTATAGCATTTGCCAAAATGGAAAAAGACAGCGATAAGGACGGACTTAGCGATCGTGAAGAACTGGTTGTTTACAAAAGCGATATTGCGAATCCTGACACTGATAACGACGGATATAAGGATGGTGAAGAGGTTTATCATGGATTTTCACCAATAAAAGACAACCGTGCGCCTTTGAAAAAAGTATCCTTGTCAGTGCCATATATTCCAGAGGCACCGGATAACAACTGGACAGGTTCTTGGAAGAACGCTTGCGAAGAAGCCAGCATTGCCATGGTTGAATATTATTATCGCGGTTTTGAAAAAGTGGATAAAGCAACAGCCAAATCTTTTATGTCCAATTTGTTTTTTAGGCAGAACAGTATTTATGGATCAAACGCTGATGCTGACGCAAAAAGAACTGATTACTTGATAAAAAGATATTATTCTTTTCATTCACAAATTATTGACAAGCCCACAGTTGAGCAGATAAAAAAGGAACTTCAGCAAAAGCGGCCTGTTATAACAATGCATTATGGGTTTGATCTTGATAACAAGAATATACCGTTTTTGCGCACAGGTTCGTCATATCATATGATGGTCATTATCGGTTATGATGACGATAAAAAAGAATTTATAGTAAATGATCCCGGGGATATGAAGACCGGACAACAGCACCGCTACAATTATAGTTTGTTTATGAACACGCTTCATGATTTTAATTTCAAAAGCAGAAAAGCTGACGGTCCTGCGCGAGTTATATTTACTCAACCAAAACTGGTAAAATTGCCAAATAGCGGGCGTATTTACTTTATTGAT
>JBDRCM010000029.1:0-16312 GCA_043821725.1 bacterium
AAAAGATTCTAACACGATGGCCAATTTTTGTTCTGGACTAAAATGTCGTCTGTTTGTTTTTGTCATAGGACAATATATGGTTATTGCCCCACTATATCATACTACCTTATTGATGTGTATAGTTTATCGGGTACCGTACAATTTAATATATATTACCATTTTTTAAATAATAATTCCAATAAATTTAATACTTTCCAGCTAGGATTCGAACCGATTTTTAGTTTAATTTTAGCGAAATATAAAAAACTTTCTAAAAATCCTCTAAAAATTCGAACCAAAAAAATCGCTAGGTTTAGCGATTTTTTAAGGTTTTAATTTTTCCGCTCGGGGACAGGGATTTGAACCCCGATAGCCAGGACCAAAACCTGGAGTCCTACCATTAGACGATCCCCGAATTTGACTTTGCCTTGATACTTCGTATCATGGCTTCGCCGGATAAGTATCTGAAAAACACTCATAAATACTTGTCCGCCATAGCCAATACAAAACCAGGACATTAGATTTACCCGCCGGAACCGAAGGCGAAGGAAAACGATCCCCGAATTTAACGGTCTTATGTGCAAAGTTGCAATGGGCAATTATACTTTTAATTGTTTGCGCATGGCCAGTCCGCTTGAAATCACAGTTAGAAGCAATACAGCAGTGGCCTGAATTCCGCATAGAAGAAATATATTGGATTTATAGTAATTTGTCAAGGAAAATCCTTGCGGGAAAACTGATGCCATATACATATCAAGCCAATTAAAACTAAAGAATACGATCGCGAATGCTAAAGCCACACTAATAGCTGTAAACAGTAGCGCCTCAATCAAATACGGCCCTCTGATGAACCAGTTGCTTGCGCCAACCAGCCTCTTTATGCTAATTTCAACTCGCTGACTGTTTATGGCCGCCCTTATGGTGTTAAAGATGATCAAAAATGAAATAATGGCAAATAAAACAGTTAATCCAAAACCCACACGCTCTACTTTGTTGGTAATATCCTGCAATCGCTCAATTGCTTTGTCCTGTTTGTCAAAACTTCTACTTTCAATTATTTTTTTGTATTCCGGCGCGTCCAAAAAAGTTATAATTTTATTCTGATCTTCAGGTTCAGTCGTTTTAACAATGAGAGTTGGCCCAAAAGGATTAGAGCCAAGCTCTGTAAGCGCTTGAATTGTTTCCTGCTGATTTTTATGCCTTTCCATAAAATCATCGAGTACTTCATCTGCGCTTAGCAATTTTGTTTCCTCAACTTCGGAAAAAGAATCCACAGCATTTTTTACGGCTTTGACATCTGCGTCACTTGCATCAATTGAAAAATAGAAACTAACGTCAATTTGATTCTTTACACTGATAACTGCATTTTTTGTAATAGTATCAAGCGACCACAGTATATTTACAGATAATAACATTAGTATCAAAATAAAAATAGTCATGAATGAAAGGCCGATATTTCTTCCTATATCCTGAAATGCGAATTTTAAAACTCTTAAAAACGATATCATATTATAATTTGTATTTACCGTTCATTTCGTCATTGACAATTACGCCGTCATGAATGGTAATTACTCGCCGGCGCAAGTGATTAACAACTTCTCTATTATGGGTAACCAAAACTATGGTCGTTCCAAATTCATTTATTTTTTTTAATATTTCAATTATTTCTTGCGTGTTGAGCGAGTCAAGATTGCCTGTTGGCTCGTCAGCAACTATTATTTTTGGACGGTGCGCCAAAGATCGCGCTATTGCAGTTCGTTGTTGTTCACCGCCTGAAAGTTGATTTGGATAACTGCTGGCCTTTGATGAAAGCCCGACAACTTCCAGAATTTGAGGTACCACTTTTCTTATCCTTTTATGCTTTGCCCCGGCAACTTCCAATGCGAACGACACATTTTCATATACGGTTTTCTTTGGCAAAAGCTTGTAATCCTGAAATACAACGCCTATCTGTCTTCGCAAATATGGAACGGCTCCGGAACTTAAATTTGTGATATCCCAATCGCCTATTTTAATTTTGCCGCGCGTGGCTTTTTCCTCGGCAATAATGAGTTTCACCAGCGTTGTCTTGCCTGTACCGCTCTGGCCTACAATGGAAACAAAATCACCGGCGCCAATATGAAGATTAATGTCACGAAGCGCGGGCGGACTGTGCCTTGAATACATTTTAGTTATTCCTTTTAGATTGATCATAAATCGGAGCGGATTATTTGATTATTATTATAACATATTTTTATAAATATAAAAATGCTTATGAAGCATTTTTTGAGCCGGATAGTGTTTGATGTTAGAACTGGTGTGCAGGAAGGAGGAATGGCTATTAATGTTCCTGAATTGGTCTAAAACATTAACGAATTGATAATTTTACTAATTAATCAAAGCTAATAATATTGTTTTGATCCTTTGTTAAATCATCTGATTTACACTTAGGACATTTCGGTTTGGCGTTTTCTGACAATTCACCACCACAATCTTCACATTTTCCAATTTGTCCTGGAGTTAATATGACATTAAAAGCTCTTACGCCTAGGTGATCTATTCTTTTTTCTCCACCACAACCTTCACATCTATACATGGTGAAGTAAAAACCGTGGCCTATGTTAAGTTGAAATTTATATCCACATGAGTTGCATTTTGTTCGATAAATTGATGACATATTTTTATTTTATTAAATTTTATCCCATTAAAAATTTATTTGGTTGGTTAGATTATGTGCTTCTTGCTTATTTTTTATTATAGCTTTTTTTACATTATTATTCAACTAAAATTTTGTAAGTAAAAACACTGCTAAACTAGCAGTATTGTTCTTGGAGCCGAAGATGGGAATCGAACCCACGACCTGCGCGTTACGAATGCGCTGCTCTACCAACTGAGCTACCTCGGCATTTAATCTTTTATAGTTGCTATACTTCAAATCTGCGAATGATATCAATTGGAGCCTCTTCGTATGGATGAGCTTCTTTAACCGCTTTAACGACCTTCTCTACTAAATCCACATGGCAAATTGTTTCTATAATCTCCTCCTCCACTTCTTCGGCCTTGCCTATCTGTCCTATGGCAGGTTTTGCTCCAACAACCGGAATAAAACGACCAACTGATCTATATGAACCACTGCAGTGCTTATAATTTCCCTGCACGCCGGCCCCGCTGTTGCCTAAAACATCACGCACGGCTTGAGCATGTTCAATCGGAACAGCCACTATAATTTTTACATAATCGGATTGTTTTAACATAAAAAAATAATTTTCTTTGAGCGAGTGAGGGGAATCGAACCCCCGTCCTCAGCTTGGGAAGCTGGCATAATACCATTATAATACACTCGCACAAGCAAAATAGGCGGGAAAATAATACTCTACCGGCTGAACCAATAAGGCGCTCTATTTACTAATTGTTTTCAAATAATCATCAAACGGATTATTTACACGAAGATAGAAGTGAATATTTGCTGTTCGCAAGGTTTTATCAAGATACCAATCCAAATCGGAATTTCTAAAAAGAATATGGCTTGCTCTAATGCTTTCTTCTTCAACTTCATTTCCGTCACTGTCTTGTACTTTTTCTTTTTTACTGTCAGTTAACTTAATAATATGATACCCATACTGAGTTTGTATTGGCTGAGACGCGATTTCATCTTTTTTAAGCGCAAAAGCAACTACTTCAAATTCCGGAACCATATCCCCTTTTTTAAACCAGCCAAGATCTCCACCCGCTGGAGCAGTTCCGTCCTGACCATATTTTTGAGCTGAAGAAGCAAAGCTGGCTCCTGATTGTATATCCTGCAAAACTTTTGCAGCTATATTATAAATTTCAGTTAATGAGCTTGTATCAGTCTGCAAATATGCATCAAGTTCTGACTGCATAATGTACGGCTTCATGACTTTTTCGACATAATCATTAAAAGTCCACCCATATCTGTCCATTAATTCTTTTTCAGCAGTGGCAGTGTCTGTAAACTGCTGTAAAAATTGATTTTTTAAGTTGTCAATATCATCTTCGCTTATATCAATTTTTTTGCTTTTAATTCCATCATACACCAACGAATTATTGGCTAAGCGCCATAAAACTTGATCTGACATTTCCTCTGTTGTCATTGCGATTCCGGCTCCGCCATTATTTACTTCATATTTTTGAACTTTGGCTATTGCTTTAAGGTCATCAAGATAATCGCTGTATAAAACTTTACTGCCATTGATTTTAAGAGCGGGCAGTCGCAATATCTTTGCCACTGTGTGAGTATAAACATTAGTTGACGTTCTAACATAGACCTGAAATACTCCGACCAAGCTTACCACAACAACGGTAACTCCAATAAAAGCAGTGTATCCAATAAAAAACATGCGCAAATTTTCTTTTTCTTTGGCTGTCTTTTTGGACCTTTTCTTTTTTACCAAACTATTTTCATCTCCCCCTATTTCCTCCTTTTTTGTCTCTTGTTTCTCATTTTCCATATAAATTTTTTAATTATTTTTTTTAATTATTTTCCATAAATATGTTCCACCATTTACGATAATTTGATATGTTATGTAATACTATCATAACTTCTTTTTCTTGTCCATTGCCCATATTACCGGCAATTAAATTATCATTGCCTGCTTGAATTATCATTGTTTTTTCCCCTTTTTTAACCATATTAAGCTCGGTTCGTGCCTTTTCTTCAATAAAGCCAGTTGACTGTACATATTGTAGCGCTTCAAGCAATTCAATTTTTTTTGACTCTAATTGATCTGCGTCTTTTTTCAGCTTTTGAATTTCCGACTGCACTTGATATTCCTGATAATAAGCTCGCGCATATGAAAAAACAACCATACACGCAACTATAAACGAACATAACAATAGAACATAGGAATTGAAAAACCCACCTGTATTTTTTCTACGTCTGTTCATGTTATAAGATTTAATCTTTAAATTTCTTGTGCTTCTTTTGTAATTTCTTCGGATTCGTCAAGCTCCTCAAATTCATTTAATATCAAATCATTCACTTTATTCAATTGATCGTCTGTCAAATCAGGAATAATTTTAATAAAATTTTTGTAGATTGTATTGGCGTCCAGCAGTTTCTTTCCCTGTTTGTAGCGTTCAGAGGCGTCATTCAACAAATTTTGTAACTCCTGCGGATTGTGTATCTTGACAACTTCAAGATAAAATTTATCGCTCTTGCTGTGAATCATTACGCTTCCATAATTGAAAAGATTGGCCAATATCCCTTTCTTCCTTACTGATACATCCTTGATTTCAGAATAGCTTACTGACGAGACAACCTGGTCAAACCAACCGAGCCGATGGATGTCAACTATGCGTTCATTGCTAATTATCAAGATGTTGGTATAGTCAAAAAACCATGTGCGCGATAAAATATATAGGCCAAGCAACGCGCCTGCTCCGAATGCGCCATAGCCATACCATCCGTAACTGAATAACTGAAACATAAACAACGCGGCAACGGATAACACGATAATTCCAAAAAGATATTTCCACCATGAAACAAGGCCGTACCGGCGCACTGATCCGACTATCCTCTCCCCTTCTCTAAGTTTGATTTTTTTTGCCAATGACATATGATTAATGATTATACATTTTTTTCATTTATTAATTTTTTAAAATTTTGAGCATATCACGCGCGACCTTGCGATCATCCCAAGGAATTTTTTTACCATTGGCACATACAATGCACGGCTCTGTTCCTTTAGCTGTAATGGCCACAATATCATTGGCACGAGCCAGAAATATCGCCTTTTTAATGGCTGACTTTCTGTCAATATCTACAAACAAATTTATACTGTCTTTCTTGCCGGCTTTGCGAGCTCCTACGGCCAGCATTTCTGCTATCTGCAAAGGGTCTTCATCAAAAGAATTGACATCTGTAACAATAACAATATCGGCCATTTTACCCGCTATTTTCCCCATTTTTTCTCGTTTTGATTTATCGCGCCCTCCGCCGTCCGAACCCACTACGACGATCAACTGTGCTGATTCGCTTGATCTGCGTTGCAACAATTCACGACTTACTTTAAATAGCTCAGTTAAACTCAATGGTTCATGCGCATAGTCAACTATCACGCTGAAATTCTGCCCTTCTTCAATAAACTCCATGCGTCCTTCAACCTTTCCAACCGCCCTCAATCCATCTGCTATTTTTTTATCCTTAATTCCTTGCGATTGTCCAACTGCAACTGCGGCTAAAGCATTATATATGTTAAACTTGCCCAACAAATGAATACCATATTCTTTATCATTCACTTTAAATGAGCTTTCATTATTATTTGTTGACAAGTCATAAGCTGAAATTAATTCCAAACCTTTGTTCATGCCGGTGTTATGGCTGTTTGCATCCACGTCTTTTAAAACTTCCGAATTAGTAATTTTATCATCTATATTATATCCAAATTTTTTATCAGCGGAAAATCCAAGATAATAATCAGAATTTTTATCATCTCTATTGGCTATTATTATTTTTTCTACGATTTGTCCTTTGATTATTTTTTTCTTTTTTGACAAACAGGCAAAAATTTTTCCTTTGTCTCTTTTCAAATTTTCAAACCCGCCGTGTCTTTCAGAATGTTCAGTACCCAAATTTGTAAAAACAGTAACATCGTAATTCAATCGCAAGTGGCGGTATTGTAAAATACCCTCGGATGAACTTTCCACAACAGCATATTGGCAACCTGCCTTAACCATCTCTCTTAATAATTTCTGTATCTTGCCCCTGCCGAGCATGGTCATCTTAAGTTTATTTAGTCCTTTCTTTTGTCCTATTTGTATATCAACTGTTGAAAGTAACCCTACATTATATCCACCTGACTCCAAAACAGAAGCTATAAATCGGCATGTTGTGGATTTACCTTTTGTTCCTGTAACTCCAATGACTATTAACTCGCGAGACGGTCGTTTGTAATATAAGTACGCTCCCTGTGCGAGAAAAAAATGATATATCTTTTTCAGTTTATTTAACATGGTCATTATGTTTTACTGCTGTTTCATGCTTGTTTCATAAACAATATGCTGGAGCTTGTTCAGCGCTGATTTTGACTGATCAAATTTCGTTCGATTATATCCTGTGAGATTCATATCCATTGTTTCCGCGATAATATCTTCAGCCGCCCTATAGCATCGTTTTACTTCACTAAAATCCCGCTCAATTGAGGATTTTATTGCATAGCGTAAAAGCTCACCTGGTACGTCGCATAAGCCACTGATATATATGTCCGGTTCAATGTTAATGCCAATGATTCTTCCTATTTTTTTTCCGGCTATGAACTGTCGGAATAACACGGCCTCCACATATTCTTCCAAACCTGCTTTATATGAACCCTCGCAAAAAATTTTTGCTTCTTTTTTGTATCTGTTATTAAGTTGGTTTATTGCTTTGTTTGCTTTTTTCAGCAAATCGTCTGCTTCGTTTTTACTATTTCGCTGAAGCGCAAAAATCGCTTTTTTTGACCAATGTTGAATGTCGCTTGCAATTTTTATCATTTCCCTTCTTTTCTTAATGTACTCCAAAACTGCGCCACGCACTTGGCTTAGATATTTTTTATCAATCATAAATTTTTATCCACTTTATTCAAGCAAAAACACTTGATTTTTTTATAATAATAGTATATCATAAGAGGCGTTAATTTCAAACAAGGATTGAAACAAAAAGTAAGTTGGTCCGGTAGCTCAGCTGGTAGAGCAGCTCCCTTTTAAGGAGAAGGTCCTGAGTTCGAATCTCAGCCGGATCACTATTTGAACATTCTCAATCTGAGAGTGTTCTATTGCTTTTACCTCAACATAGAGCCAAATTAAGTTCACCAGCTCTAAGTGGTGGGGTGATTTTGAGGTGAGGACGATTGGGATTCGAACTAAATAAAAAAGCCGTCGATAAAGACGGTTTTTTTAATAATTTATTCTGCTTCCTGCCCAAATATCTAATTTAAATATGTAAGCAGGAGCGAAGCAGAACGTGGCTTGAACTGTTTCCCTCCTTCGCCCCTAAGGCGGCGGATATCGCTGGCGTGGTGGGTTCATCGTTACTCTCCTTCCCGCTCACAGCGGAAATGACTTCTTGAAAACTCTGTTGCAGTACTGATAGAACGTACAGCAGTCAGTGTGCCATTTGCCAATCATGGGTCCACAGTCACACTTCATTTTGTAAATGCACCCTTCATTGGTTTTGACGCGAGTCAGAGTGTACAGGGACTTGTCGTCGATGGGGGGTGCCTTAACCTTCTCCACAGTGGTCGTAGCCACAATTCGACATTCCTGCTTACCTGCTGATTCTCCCCAGTGGTACATTAGTACTGACCACATATAGAAACCTATGAGGAGGGTAAAAATAATAATTATCCTACCATTTATACTGCTCATTTCTTCCTCCATTTTGGGGTTGATTGTTTGAGAACGAATGCTTTTTATTATTATATCATATTTATAATAAAATTACACGAAATGTATTGTTTGCATGGTTAAAGCTACTTCATTTACATCTCCCCCACCAACCCCACCAAAAAAGTTTTCCATTTGTCCCGATCAAGTTCACTATTTAAAACATTCTCAATTTGAGAGTGTTGTTTTGTTTTAGTTAAGAGATAATGAAAAGGGCATGTGATCAAAATGATATTTTAACCAACCTTAACGCACACAAAAAAACGCAAGCTTACGCAACCAAGCTGTAATAATACATAAACTTTTCAAATTTGCTTATGAGTGCGAAAAATTATGTGCTTTTAACATTTTTTAAGTTTTGTTCCCAATAAAATAAATATATAAACAAAGGCCGCGGTTAAAACAATGACCGGACCGGAAGGAATATTTAAATAATAGGAAATTATAATACCGGCAATGTTTGAAAATACGGCTATTGCGCAGGCGATTAAAATTATATTGCGAAAATTATTACTCAAAAGTCGAGCGGCTGACGCAGGCAAGCAAAGCAAAGCTATCACCAGAATCACTCCGACTGACTTTATCAGGACAACAACGGATAAAGCTATCAACACAAGTAGAAAAAGATATAATGGAAAAACTTTTATATTCGTTATAACTGAAAATTCTTCGTCAAATATGATTGCAACAAGCCACTTGAATAAAAAGCAAACGCTTGCGACTATGAACAAGTCCAGCGCCAAAATATACAAGATGTCGCGCTGATTTGAAAAAAGTATATTGCCGAATAAATAACTCATTAAATCGGCCGCATAACCGCGCGTAAAATAAATAAATATCAGGCCAACAGCCATGCCAATCGCCCAAATAGCGCCTATGGAAGCGTCTTCTTGAAGCTTGTTTTTTTTATTGATAAATCCTATTGCCAATGCCGACGCAATGCTGAACAATATCGCGCCCAAAATGGGATTAAATCCGAAAAAATATGCTATTCCTATTCCTCCGAAAGAGGCATGAGCAATGCTTCCGGAAATAAATGAAATTTTCTTAATTACAACAAAACTTCCTATAACTCCGCAGGCAATTCCGCTTAATATTCCAACAAGCAAAGCGTTGCTAAAAAAATTGTATTGAAGCAATTCAATCATATCGCCTAAGATATTGGGCATCCTGCTTCATGATATATTTTTTTCATCCTGTTACTGTCAATGCCGTTTTGATCTGAAATTGTTTGGGCGTGATTACAACTTATTCGCCGATTAAGGCAGAATATTTTATTTATATGCCTTGATATCGCGCCTATATCATGCGAGGCAATGATTATTGTCATCTTCTTGTTCAGTTTGTTCAGCAAATCATACAGATTACTACCGCTTTCAATGTCAACATTGCTGGTCGGCTCATCCAAAAGCAAAAGCTGGGGCTGTCTTACAAGCGCTCTGGCAATTAAAACTCGCTGGCGCTGACCCCCTGAAAGCTCTCCGATTGTTCTTGATCTTAAATTCAACAACTCAAATTCCCTTAAAACTTCTCTTGCTTTGTCTTTTTCACTTTTGGAATAGCGCGAGCCAAGCTTTTTTTTCCCAAGCAATCCGCTTATTGTGGCGTCAAAAACATTTATTGGATAATCCAAATCAATCCGACTGTACTGCGGAACATACCCTATTTTATCTCTTGCTGACGCCGGCTCTTTTCCAAAAACATTTATCGTTCCTTGTCGCGGTTTAATAAGCCCTAAAATCAATTTGAGAAGAGTGCTTTTACCGCCTCCGTTTGGTCCGATAAGTCCGATAAAATCATTTTCTTGAACATTAAAACTTACGTCCTCTAAAACGTCCACAGCTTGATTATATGAGCACGAAATATTTTGAGCGGTTATTATGTTCATTTATTTGAGTTCATATATTATAGTATCTGCCATTTTCTTCATATTGTCAAAATAATTCGGCGCTAACGGATCCAGGCGCACAACCACTCCGTTAATTTCACTTGCGATCGTTTTGGCGCTTTTGTCATTGAACTGCGCCTGCACAAAAATAACATTTATTCCGTCTTTTTTGGCTTCATCAATAATTTCTTTTAACTGTGCCGGGCTTGGATCTTTTCCCTCTATTTCAATCGCTTCCTGATAAAATCCGTATGCATCCGCCAGATAGCCGAATGCAGGGTGAAAAACCAAAATTGTCTTGCCTTGAATTGGTAAAAATGCCCGCTCCAGCTCACCATCAAGCTCATCCAAATCATTTAAAAAATTTTCATAATTAATTGTGAATTCTTTACTGAATTCCGGCTTAAACGCGATAAAAGCTTCGTAAATATTTTTTGCCTGTATTTTTACTTGTTTCGGAGAAAGCCAGATGTGCGGATCAATGCCTGTTTCCTCGCCGTTCGACGGATCTTCGCTTGTTCCATGGCTGTGAGCTGTAATATTCAACAGCTTTACTCCTTTTGAACTGTCAACAATTACCATTTTATCATTTATCAACGCCAGGCGGTTCATTTGCGCATTTTCAAATGGAATATAGCCGATTTTTATATACAATTGGGCCTCTTGCAATTTTTTTAATTGAGCTGGCGAAGGATCATAAGATGTCGGGCTGAATCCAGGAGGTATCATCTCGCTCACTTGAACCTTATCCCCTCCTATCCTTGAAACAAAATCAACCTGTGGAAGAATGCTTGTGATTATTTTAATTGTATCATTATTTTGTGCCACAATTTTGTTGTTTTGTGTTGACAGAAAATTTATTAAAAAAACAACGCCGGCCAGCAACGCGAATATAATTGCAGTGTAAATTATTTTACCCATAGTAAATTATTAATTTAGTAACTTCATTGTTTTGCTTTTTTTTATTAAACGCAGAGCAACGAGGATTCCGCTTAGCGGGATCTTCACACAGGGAGGGGTTCATAAAAAATTTTTCTAAAGGAATAACATTTTAAAAAAAATATATTAACTTTTTTTACACTAAATGGAATTATGGGGCAGTAGCGCAAGAGCCGTACGCTACTGTCTGAATATTGGGGGGCAAAGAGCGAATGAACGAGGAAAGTGCTTTTATCGAGCTGTGATCTCTTCCCTTATCCGAAGCATTTTGTCCATGGCGCTCTTAATTCTATCATTCAACAATATGATCATTTCGGGATCCCAGTCGCCGGACGGACCACACAGAAAATCGGTGAGGTTATCCCTGTCGTGATTGTCAAAATGTACCATTGGCAGGACATAGTCCTTGCCCAAACACGCCACCTTTATGGCATTCCTCTGCCCTGATTGCTCAACCAGGTGTCTGACATCATCTCTCTCATAGCACTCGCGCATGACCTTGTCAGGCACAAACGAGTGCTGGCCGGACAGATGACCCACATTGAGACGTCTGGATGTGTTGCGGTGCTTGGATTCGGCTGGCGTCACATGAACATAGAGCACGCCCGCTCGTTCAAGGACCTCCGGCAACATCTGGGAAAAGGCATATTCATAGCCCATTGGAGGAGACGCCGGAAAATGAGTGCAGTCAATGCCTACGCCTCGGGATATTTCCACCAGCACGGTGCATTTGTCAGGTTCTTTCGAAGATTGCGCTATCCTTTGAAGTCGGAGTTGATTTACTTCTTCTCCAATCGATTCAAGCAAGTCATGCTCATGCTCGTGATTGAGCATTGCCAGTGGAGAACTGGCATCGGCCTTGAGTCGCGCTTTGTAGAAACGACCCATCAGCCACAGACCCGACCCGAAAGGCTTATCGGAAGCGATGTCAGTCCCTATCTCTTTATAATCCTCCATAAGCAAATGAATGAGCGTGCCCCAGTCAATCTGGTTGCGGAATGTTCCGCTCTCATTCCAGTAAAACAGCCCCTGCATACCCACGTTGTTTCTTTGCCGGTCAATGAGGCGCATCATCTGCACGTAAACATAATCGTCCAGATGCACAATGGGCATCATGTGCATGTCAGCGAGTTGTTCATGGGGGAGCTGTCTCAAATACATTGACAGCAGATTTTTGCCCGATGCAGGCAGTCCGGCCAGAATCAAAACTTGGTTTTCCACGGTAGCTCCTTTTGCTTGTTTCTGCGTTTTTCTTCAATTTTTTTATATCTAAAGCGCATTTGGCTCCAAATACGCGATAAAGAACTATTATTGTAAAGCATAACATTATTGAATTTTACGGTCAATATTAAATTGAGAATGAAATTATCTAAATTTTACTTCAGAACTATATTTTTTAACTAAAAAAACAGAACTTTATTCTATTTAATTTCTCTTTGCTCGCGTACAGACATGGCTTCAGAGCTTTTTTTGGATTATCAGAACAAATTTATATTTAAGAACATTATTCACTAAATTTGATCAATAATTTCATTTTTCCTGAATTTTGGTTTATCTCAATTATTTCAATTCGTTTTTTTGATTTTGAATCATAAGCTTCAACAATAATTCTGTTATCTTTTTTAACTAACTTCATATCATCTAAATAGTTGTTCCCTTATTTCAAACGTGTCTGACTGTTTATTGGTTATATTATAATATATTAACAACCAATCACATCCTTGCATGCCACTTTAATAGGTGTTTTTCTTTTAAAAAAATATAGATCTGGGACTGGAATACATTCAGAGCTTTTTTAAGTAACAAGACAAAATTATACAATTAGAGCTTTGTCACCTATTTCGATAAGTAGGCCAGACAATTTTTCTCATTCAAGCATTTTTGAACAACTTTTAAGGCCTATCTTTGTAAGATAAGCCAAAAAATTCTGAAACGATTTTGGCCATAATTTATCAATTGCAGTAGAAATTGTATTTGGCGACAGACCCCTAGTAGGAATAATTTTTTCCGATAGCACGTCTAATTTTTCAAAAGCTTTTGAAAATTATTTTTTTGCCCTCTTTTTTTTGGCTGCTCTTTCTTCCAGCATCTGTTTTTTAATGGACAGACGTTTAGCCGTTTTATGAGCATGAGATTTTTTCTTTTTTCCCAATGCACCTAATCTTTTTGCCATATTTTTGTGTTATTTAAATTAAAATTTTTTTGTTGAAGTTTCGGCTAGTCTATTTGGACTCGCTATTACTATCTTTCCACGGAAACCATGGGTAGCTATTTTAAGTTGTTCGGGTATCGGGACAGCTTCCGAACATTTTTTAGTAAGGTTAGTATAAATTTACTTAATTTTTAACAAAATTAACTTGTAAATCAAGATTGAAAGCGGAAGCAATTTTATTTAAAGTATTAGTAGTAAAATTTTGTTGACCTGCTTCCATTCTAGCAATATTGCTTTGAGTGGTACCAATCTTTTCAGCCAATTCTTTTTGCGACATTTTTGTCTTTTTACGCAATTGTAAAATTTGGTAAGCAATTTCTAATTGTTTGCCATATTCATCAAAATATTTCTTAAATTCAACATCTTTTAAATTTTCTCTTAAATATTTTTGAAAATCATTATTTTTATTCATATAGTTTTTGGTTATTAATTACATCTTTTAAATTTTCTTCTGCTTTTTCAATTTCTTTTTTAGGAGTTTTTGAGGTTTTCTTTAAAAAAGCATGTAGTAAAATTATAGTTTTTCTAATGAAAGTAAAATAAAATATTCTATGTCTGTTATTACTAAAATCTACTCTAAGCTCTCTAATTTTACCTTTAATATGTTTTGAATATGGTTCATCTAGATATCCCTTACTGTTTCTCAAAAATTCAATGTATTTTAAAATTTTAGCTTTTTCTTTCTTAGTTATATTTTCCAAATATTCAATAACCGGAATACCGCCTTTAACATCTTGATAAAATTTTACTTTGTATTCGTCTTTATTATATATCATATATGATATGTTGTCAAGTATTACTTGTGGATAATTTTATTTATTATATCATAATATCATAAAATAAGCTTTACACCTATTTTGTCTATCTTTTTAACCAAGTTATGCGTTAAAACTACTTAATTTTTTAGAAATACTCCATATTATATCAAACTGTTTTCTCATCATATCAGCCATTTCTTTACTATCAACTAAAAATCCGTAGAATTCTTTGTTTGATGAAATAAATCTAACTGTATCTTTGTAAATTGAATACCCCAATGAAAAATTAATATTATTTGGTGCCACTCTTAACTCTCTCAACATTTTTTCATCATCTGTTAAAAAATCATAAATTTGTTTTGATATTTTTTGTTTTTCCGGCCAGATAACTTTTATTTTAATATTGCGTTGAATTCTTTTTTTGTGGAATTCTTCGTAAAACTCTAGAGTTAAAACTTTAATGATATTTCGGGTACCTTCCAAACCATACTACCTTATTGATGTGTATAGTTTATCGGGTACCGTACAAAGTTTATTAATTTGTTGCTTAAATAATGGGAAAACTTCATCTCTTAAATACTGATTTGTCTCTTTAATTAAACTATCCAAAAAAGTTTTTCTTTCATGTTCTTTTGAGGTTGTAGGTATGGCGTCATGGTTACCAGTATCAGACATATATTAATATAGTTTAAATTATTCGCATTTTAATTATATCATTTTTTTAAAAAATTACAATAAAATGTGATACTCACACAGGGATTCGAACCGATTTCTTGTCTAATTTTAGCCAAATCACAAAAATACCATAAAAAAGTTGAAAATTTCAGAACCAAAAAATCCGCTAGATTTAGCGAATTTTAAAGGTTAAAATTTATCTGCTCGGGTGCCGGGACAGCTTCCGAACTTTTTTTAGCTGTGTTGAGAGAAATTATTATTAATTATTACTCAATACTCTCTTCAGACCTTTTAATAATTCCAAATACAATAACCTTTTAACCTGGTATATCTCTTCTGCGTTTAAATCATACTCACCACTATCATCTGCGGGCTCAGTAGCAAAATCACGTTTATTTACTTTAGAGACTAAACTGAACTTATCAGCATCATTGTCTAATCCAAATTTAGGTGCATTATAGTTTAAGAATGGACTCAAATTTATATTTAGCTTATCATGTAACCACTTACCCTGCTTAGTTTCATAATCATCAGATGTACTGAATAAAGATTTAAAATACACATCATTTCTATCTGCCAGTCTTTTTATCATATTCAGAGCCATGTCTGCTGTAGCACCTGTATCAAATAAATGATCAATTATAACAATCGGTCCTTTTGACTGTATTAAAATTTTCTTAATATTAGCCAACTCATTGCTTTGAGTGTTTTCTTCTCTTTGCATTAACTCATCAAAACTGAGGCCTCTCTTTTCGGATCCGATGTTTAAAAAAACAGACGGAGGCAATAGAGTATGCCCTGTAGACTCGCATCTCTGTTTCAATAAATGATATGTAAATCTGGCTGAGTGATCCAAAAAAACCAGCTCCGTTGCCTGCCGCCTGTCTATCTCTCTTATTACACTGTCTATGGCATTTGTAAAAAAACTTTTCAATAGCTTGTCTTGTTCCATCCCACGCAAAAAATTCTCTATTTCTTTTAATATATCCTCGTAATATCTTCTTTGTTCCGCTGAAAAAAATTCTACTTTAACTTCTGTTCTTGATGATTGTTCTGTCATGTTATTTAATTAGTTTATAAAAATATACCATTCTTGCAAAGATAATTCCAGTAAAGTGTGGACAGTAAAAGTATGATACTTAGATAGGGATTCGAACCATTTTTTCGGCTTAATTTAGCCAAATCTCAAAAATACCTAATTTTAAAACATCTTTTACCGCTTTCCTATACTGGCAATATTCACACTCCGGATCAGCTGGCGGTAATTTATCACTACTCAAACATTATCCTTCACTTTTTCTGAATAAAATTATTTTTTATTCTTTTTTGATGGAGTCCTTTTTGTGACTTTTTTCTCCACTGCTTTAATTGCCTGCAAATAGTCTCTTTCTACCGGCGATAAAGTCTTTACCTGATATTTATGATATTCTTTCTCAGTTTTCTCCATTGCTTTTTCATGACTTACTTTCCCAGCATTGGCTAACTTGCCTTTACCATAAA
>JBDRCM010000030.1:0-18812 GCA_043821725.1 bacterium
TATGATTATAAAAAAACAACAATATGGAAAAAAGCCGTTAATAACGGCCGGAGCTGTAATTGATTTTAGGGATAGCTGGCGCATATTCAGAATCATGGCCGAATTTGTGGAGGGCTATGAGTTTTTAGGCAAATTAAGCAATGAAATAACAATTCTCGGGTCAGCCCGCCTGCCAAGCAACAACAAATACTATAAAATAGCCGTGGAGCTCGGAAAAATGCTCGGACGCGCTAAATTTTCAGTGCTTACAGGAGGAGGTCCCGGAATAATGGAGGCTGCCAATAAAGGAGCGTATGAGGGCGGGGGAGAGTCAGCCGGCCTTAATATACAGCTTCCTTTTGAACAAAGAACAAATCCATACGTAAAAAAATCAATTGGCTTCTACTATTTTTTCAGTCGTAAAGTGATGTTAACTTCCCCTGCCAATGCTTTTGTTTTTTTCCCAGGCGGTTTTGGAACTCTGGATGAATTTTTTGAAGTTGTTGATTATATTGAACTTGAATACATGGAAAAAACGCCAATTATTATGGTAGGAAAAGAGTATTGGCAACCAATCGTTGATTTTTTAAGAAAAAAATCATGTAATGAAATAGGATCTATACCGGATCAAATTATTGATGGATGGCATATTGTTGAAACGGCTCAAGAGGCGTTTGATCATCTTGCAGACGTTAAGGACAGACCTCATCTATGTCAGCCCGGATCAAAACAGTTATACTGTCAGGGCGGAATTGACTGGCGAATATTTAGAATTATGGCTGAATTGGTTGAGGGTTTTGAGTTTATAGCCAACAATAAGATGGATGTAACTGTATTTGGCACAAAAAGCATTGATAAATCAAGTGAATATTACAAGGCCGCACACAAGCTTGGACAGGTATTGGCTGAAAATAATCTAAATGTGGTTACTGGTGGAGGACCGGGCGCAATGGAAGCTGCAAACAAGGGCGCATTTGAACGAGGAGGAAACAGCTTTGGCATTAATATGAAATTTGAACACGAAGAAAGGGTAAACGCATATTTGAACAAATCTGCAGGGTTTTATTTTCCGTTTGTTAGAAAGCTTATTATCACATCACCTGCTAAAATGTTTGTCTTTTTTCCGGGTGGTTTAGGCACGCTCCATCAGCTTTTTGAAATTTTAACGCTTTTGGAAACAAAAAAAATTCAACCGATTCCAATTATTTTGTATGGAAGTAAATTTTGGGAGCCTTTATTGGGTGTTATCAATGATCTTTACTTAAATTTTAAGACTATCGGAGCCAGCGATAAAGAGTTGATTACCGTTGTTGACAGCCCTGAAGTTGTGATAGAAATTTTAAACAGTAAAGAGTCAAAAAGATAATCCATTGACATTTTTTACGTTTTATTGTATAATTTTGTAGCGTTTGAACTCATATTAAGTTTCGCCACTATGTCATCCTGAGCCCTTCGCTACGCTCGAGGATAAACTCCGCGAAGGATGACATACATATTTCAACGCTTGTTATTTGGCTAAAAATAACACACTACATTAAATAACCTACAATGAGTTCTATATTATCAGCCCATTAAAGCAAAAAATATGATTGCCATAATTGAAACAGGAGGAAAACAATATTTGATTAAAAGCAACGAGCTTCTAAAAATCGAAAAATTAGGCGCCAATAAAGGCGATAAAATCGTTTTTGACAAAGTTCTGCTTACTGCCAAAGATGACGGCAGTGACGTTAAGCTGGGCGCCCCTTATTTGGAAGGGATCTCAATTGACGCAACCTGTGAAAAACAGGGAAGAAGCCGAAAAATAAGAGTCGGGAAGTTCAAGCGTAAAACGCGATATAGCAGAGTTCATGGACATCGCCAGCACTTTACTCAAGTTAAGATAAGCGCATAAAGAACGAAAATATTAAAAATCCCCGCTAAATTATTTGTATGGGGATTTTTTTAATTCGAGTTTGGTATGGTAAACAAAGCACCATCATTTAGGGTTCCTGCTCTTGATATTTCAAGACCTATTCTTCAATGATTCAGCCAATGTTGTTTCATCAGCATACTGCAGGTCGCTGTTGATCGGAAGACCGCGCGCGAGCCGAGTTATCTTGATGTTTTTGTTTTTTGAAGAAATAATTTTACGCGCATACATCATTGTAATTTCGCCTTGCATATCAGGATTTAAAGCCAGAATAACTTCTTTAATTTTTTTGTCTTTTTCAATTCTTGAGACAAGCTCTTTGATTTTTACCTTGTCAGTTTCCTGATAATCCGCATCAATAAGCCCTCTCATTACAAAATACAGGCCGTTATACTTTCCTGTGCTTTCAATAACCTGCAAATCTTGCGGCTCTGCAACAACGCAAAGCACGCTTTTGTCTCTACGCAAGTCAGAACAAATTTTACATGGATCACAGTCATCAAAATCCCAGCACAGAGAACAGCTCTTTATATTTTTAATAAGGTTACTAAGCGCAAGTATGAGAGTGGCAACTTCTTTTTTACCGGATTTGAGCAGATAAAAAACATATCTTTCAGCTGCACGCTGTCCCACAGTCGGCAGTTTTTTAAAAGCTGAAATTAATTTTGTTATTGATTCTGAATACATTGTGAAATTTACTTAATTCCTGGCATATTAAATCCACCCATTTCCTGCATTTTGCTAGCCATGACCCGTTGCATTTTTTTAAGGGCTTCGTCATGAGCATCTTTAATATTTTCTTGTAGCTTTGCCTTGCTTGACACATTCATCAAATCGTCGTCAATGGCAAGGCCTGCTATTTTTAAATTACCATCCATTGTTAAGGCAACCCCGCCTTTGTTTGTGGTAATTGATTGGTCAGCCATGGCATTCTGCATTTTTTTCCCTTGTTGGCGAAGATCCTTAAACTGTTTTAATTTAGATAGAACTGGCATATTATTTATATTATCTGAGCGTTTGTCGCTCAATTATTTAAACAGGCGATTATTTAAACAGGTGGTATTGGCATGTTAATGGCGCCGGCACCTGCAAAAGCCGATTTTGGCTTAAGTTCATGTGCATTTGGATTAGAAGGCGCAACAGTTTTTTGTTTACTTAAACTTCTGAATGATGCGCGAGGTTCATCAAAGAAAAGTTTAATCATTCCTGTAGGTCCATTTCTGTGTTTTGCCACATGCAGTTCAGCGATGTACCGCTCATCAGGCGAAATATCTTCCTGCCTATAGTTTCTATCCACTGCTTTACGGTAAATGAACATCACAACATCTGCATCCTGCTCAATGGATCCTGACTCGCGTAAATGAGATAGTTTTGGAATAGCTGGTTTGCTTTGTTCAGTAACTCTGGACAACTGTGAAAGAGCTAGAACAGGCACATTAAGCTCGCGCGCGATTCCTTTTAGACCTCTGGTTATTTCTGCAACTTCTTGAACTCTGCTTTCACTGCCTGACCGGCTTTCCATCAGTTGCAAATAGTCAACCACTATAAGACCCAAACCATGTTCCATTTGGAGGCGTCTTGCTTTTGTTCTAATTTGCGTAATATGCACATTGGGGGTGTCATCAATGAAAATAGGGGATTCTGAAAGAACGCCCATTGCGTGGCCAATGCGTGGAAAATCATCATCTTCAGGCCTTTCACTTAATCGTCCTGTTCTCATGCGCCATAAATCAACATTTGCTTCTGCACAAAGTAGGCGATCAACTAATTGTTCTTTTGACATTTCTAATGAAAACAGGCCAGTTGAAATCTTGAGCTTGGCTCCTATGTGACGGATCATATCAAGAGCAAGAGATGTTTTTCCAACTGACGGACGAGCCGCAAGTATTAGCAAATCAGATTTTTGTAATCCTGCGAGCAAATTATCAAGTTCAGGAAATCCAGTTGGTATGCCTCTAAGCTGACCCTTGTTTTTATGCAGTTCATCAATGCGGTCAAATGCCTCTGAAAGCACACTGCGGATCGGAGTAAAATTTTGTTTTAAATAATTTTTAGATACTCCATACAAGTGCTGTTGAGCTTTATCTAAAAGGCCTTCAATTTCATCCTGCTCATCATAGCCAAGTCGCATTATTTCGTGAGATGCCCTTAAAAGACGGCGTCTTGTTGCTTTTTTGTGAACTATTGCGGCATACTGAGCCGCATGTGCCGCAGTTGGCACTGCATTTGCCAATGAGGCAATATATTGCTGACCTCCAGCTTGTTCCAGCTGGCTTTTTTCAGCAAGGCGATTGCTTACAGTAAGCAAATCAATTGGCTCATTTTTTTCATACAATTCCACCACCACAGTATATATAACTTCATGCGCTTTTTTATAGAAATCTTCAGATGAAACAACATCGCCTACTTTAATCATTGAATCTTTATCAAGCAAAATAGAGCCAATAAGGGATTTTTCCGCTTCTAAGCTTTGAGGAGGTATTTTATCAATTTGTTGCGGTTGTTCTTCCATAATTAATTCAAGCAATTTATGCCTTAATTCGCTCGTCATTTTGCGAGCGCTATTTTATGTATATTTTAAATGTATTTTATATAAATTTTATGTTAAGTGCAAGGCATAGTGGGGAGGGCATAGGGATAAATTGTGAACAAAAAAACCTCTGAATATTTTCAGAGATTTTTATATCCTTCTCATCCCTATTTTAACGGCAATTTAATTCATTTGTTTTAGTGGCTTTTGTCGGTAAAATAGGGTTGAGATGAGAAGGATGGGGAAAAGGAAGCTTCATCTCGACCTTGGTGTGGGGATTGGGGCATGTAAGTACTACTTGGTCTCGATGATACTGAGACATCCTCGCTTGTATTCTCTTATGAACGCGTCATTCGCGCTCACAAGAATATAATTGTGGTTTCGTAGCCAGTCGGCTCTCCGAGCCCGAAAAGCTTGTTTAAAGATCCGAATAAACATTACTACGTCTCTTATCATTCTCTCACCCTTTCTTTTTTTTGTTGAATTGTCTTACTTCAATTAAATATAATAGCACATTTTTTGTAATTTGTCAAGATTACGCATTAATTTGTCAAACCAAAGTTAAAATGTCATAGTTTAAGTGAAGTTAAAGCACTTTATTTTTTGACCTAAATAAGCAATAAACAGATAATAATAATTGATTTATTGGCCATAAGAAGGTAGAATATCCGCAAGAAAAGTTAAATAGAATAACCAATATGGTCAAAAGCGAATTTGGCGCCAGTGTTAAAAAACATTACCGGTTCATAATATGCCAATCCCTGAATTAATAAAATCAAAAAAACCAATAATAGCCCTTGCTCCAATGGCTGATTACACTGATAATCCCTTTTGTGAAATCTGCCGCGCAGTTTCCGGGCAAAATTTTATTATATTCAGAGAAATGGTCAGCGCTCAGGCAATAATGCGCTCAAATCCAAAGACATTAAAGATGTGTGAATTTGCCAATAATCAAAGACCTATAATAATTCAGCTATTTGGGTCAGATCCTGAAGTTATTGCGAGCGCAACGCGCATTATATCAGACAAATATAAGCCAGACGGTATTGATATAAATATGGGTTGTCCTGTTCCAAAAATAGCAAATAAATCCGGCTCTGGAGCCGGGTTAATGAAAAATCCTGATTTGGCAAGCAAAATAATCAAGGCAGTAAGAAAAAAGAATCCAAATTTTTTTTTATCTGTTAAGACTCGGCTTGGATGGAGCGACAAACAAGAAATATTAAAATTCGCCTTAATTATTGAATCTGCAGGTGCTGATCTTTTAACCATACACGCTAGAACAAAACAACAAGGATATAGTGGCAATGCCGATTGGAACGTAATATTGGCAGTTAAAAAAAATTTGCGTATTCCAATACTAGCAAATGGAGATATTAATAGCCCGGAAAAAATCAATCAATGCCTGCAACAGACAAATGCAAACGGCGTTATGATAGGAAGAGGCGCATTAGGAGCGCCTTGGCTTCTTGCAGGCAAGAGCCATAATGATTTTTCAATTGAAGAAAAAATAGGTATAATTAAAAAACATGCTGTTTTGCATGTTGCGCATTATGGAGAAAAAGGCATTATTTCATTTAGAAAACACTTGATGTGGTATTTGAAGTCAGACAGAATTAACTGTCTGACCGGCCTTGGGCAATTAAGGGCGAAAATGTCAAGAATACAAAGTTTGAGTGAGTTGGAAGAAGCGCTTGATCTTTTAACAATTGTTCCAAGTCGTTGTAAATTCGATGGTTGACAAATCTTTAAAGCAAACAACAGTTTCATTTTTCATTTTTTCAGATTTTGGTTTTTCGCAAAAAAACAGATTACCTTCTTTATCTTCAAAAAGAATGGGGCTTTTTTCTCCAAGATCGGCTTCCAAGCGGGTTAACGTTATTCCATCGGCCGTTTTGTGTATATCAACTCTATTTTTAACACAGCGTATATTTTTTAGGAATTTCTTTTTCACAATTTCAATTTTTTCTTGAACGCCAATTCCTCTTAATTCAAGCAATCCTTGTTCATTTTCATTGTGGAAGAAACGGCTTCTATTTATGTCTGATCTAACCATAGTTTTAATTATTCCCACTCAATTGTACTGGGTGGTTTGTTAGTTATATCGTAAAAAATGTAGTCAATGGCGTTGCTTGCCATTATTTTCAATACTATATCATGAAGAAGTTTAAATGGCAATTTTCCAAACGATACGGTCATGGCTTCTTCTGACTCAACCGGCCGTATAATAATTGATTCTTGCCTGCAATATCCAAATGGCGCTAAAACCACAGGCATTTGCCATATATTTTTGCATGTTGGCTCTGACAGAACCGCCTCAGTAATAATGGCGTCCAATTTTTTTAATAGATCAAGTCGTTTTTTGCTTAAATCGGCATTATGAACGGTTGAATTCAGAATTTTTTGTTTGTCGCCTGCAAGCATCAAGACCACTCTGTTTATATCCGACAGACGATTTGTCAGCAAAGGTGAAATCTTGCTTATTTTTTCCCATAAGTTATCATTATCAGAGATTTCCATTTTAGGAATGATAAGAGCCGGATTAGAATAAGAGCGGCAATCTCCCTGCACGCCAACCGACTTGATTGGAAGCTTGTAGATTTTATGGTTAAATTCGGGAAAATTTTTGATTTCAACGGGGTATTGTTCTTCACAAGAACTTGAACACAGACACCTTATACCAAGTCCGGGTCCTGGAAATGGATGTCTATTTAAAAGTTCAGACCCTAATCCAAGCATAGCGCCTATTTGCCGTACTTCATCCTTATAAAGATCTTTGATGGGCTCAATTATGAGTCCGCTCTTGATCATTGTTTCTATTTCTGCGACGCGGTTGTGGTGCGTTTTAATAACTTCGGAATTGCTGGTTCCGCCGGACTCAATCGTATCCGGGTAAATCGTGCCTTGACCTATCAGCCATTCATCCATTGTCATTTTCATTTTTTTCATCTCATTCCGCGTTATATTAACAAACTGCCTACCGATTATTTTTCTTTTTTCTTCCGGTTCAACAACATTTTTTAAAGCACTTAAAAAATTATCCTGCGCATTAACAACATTAAGATTATCAAGTCCTGCACTTTTAAGTATCTGCTTGACGTCTGCGCTTTCGTTTTTCCTCATTAATCCATGATCAATATGCAGACCGTAAACCCTGTGTTTGCCCAGAGTTTTTTCAAGCAGGGCATAGCAAACAGATGAATCAACTCCTCCGCTGATTAAGAGAAAAACTTTTTTTCCTTTGGCCTGTTTTTTAATTTGCTCTTGAATTTGGAGCAACATTTTTTCAGCATCCCAATTTTTTTCAGCGCCACATATCTTGAAAATAAAATTATCAATCATTTTTTTGCCTTGAATGGAATGAGTTACTTCAGGATGAAATTGAAAACCGTACATTTGTTTTTTATGATGAGCCATGGCTGCGTTGCAATCGCTGTTGCTCTTGCCTATGGATTCAAAACCATCAGGCAATTGAGCCACATGATCTCCATGGCTCATCCATACCGTTGTTCGGCTTTGAATTCCATTAAAAATGGGGCTGTCTTTTATTTCTATTTGAGAAATTCCATATTCCCGCGCTATGCCTGATTTTACAGTTCCATTAAAAAAACAAGCCATTAGTTGATGGCCATAGCACAGTCCGAGAATTGGAATTTTCAGATTGAAAATTTTTTTATCAAAATCCAATTTTTGATCGGAATTTGCGCTTTTTGGTCCACCTGATAAGATAATCCCGTAGGCATTGGAAAGATAATTTGCAGGACAATTATTTGGATAAATACGCGACAATACTCCAAGTTCGCGGGAGCGTCTGGCTATCAAATGAGTGTATTGTGAGCCAAAATCAAGGATCGCTATTTCCTTTTCATGCATACTATATTGTTTTTTGCGTATATGTGTGTATAATATATCATAATACAAGCTTATGGCCAAGCAAGCAACAGAATATTATTCATTATTTAACTATGTTTAGTAATTTTGAACAAACTTTAACGTTTGATGATGTGCTAATGGTGCCTCAAAGCTCATCTGTTCTTCCTGCACAAACAGAACTGGCCAGCCAACTGACTGACAGCATAAAGCTAAATCTTCCTATTATGAGCGCGGCTATGGATACGGTGACCGAGCATGAAATGGCAATAAGTATGGCTCTTTCAGGCGGAATTGGAGTTATCCACAAAAATTTATCTATTGAAGAACAGGTTGAGCAAGTTAATTTAGTGAAAAGGTTTGAAAATGGATTTATTGAAGATCCGTTAACGGTTTTGCCAACTGACAGCATAGCTAAAGTCGCAGATATAAAGGAAAAATTCGGTTATAAAAAAGTGCCGGTTGTTGATGAAAGGGGATTGCTCGTTGGAATAATTCGCGACATTGATTATTTTGTTCCAAATGATGAAAAATTACTGGTGCACGAGCGCATGACTTTAATTGATAAAATTATAGTTGCCAATCATGGAATAAATCTTGAAGAGGCCAATAAAAAAATAATTGAAAACAAAATAAAGACGCTTTGCCTTATTGATGGAGAAGGAAAATTGCGAAGCATAGTTACAAGGCGGGACATGGAAAAAAATGTCATTTATCCGCATGCATGTAAAAATGAAAAAAAACAGTTGCGCGTTGCCGCCGCAGTAAGTGTTGGAGAACCGGCTATGCAAAGAGCTGGTGCGCTGGTCAAAGCCGAAGTTGATGCCTTGGTTGTTGACACAGCGCATGGGCACTCAAGTTTAGTGATTGAAACGGTTCGCGAATTAAGAGAACTATATCCGCAAATTCAGATTATAGCGGGAAATATTGCCACAGCTGAAGCTGCTATAGATTTGATTGAAGCAGGAGCCAATGCCGTGAAAGTGGGAATAGGTCCGGGATCAATCTGCACCACCAGAGTTGTTTCAGGGGTTGGAGTCCCTCAATTTTCCGCTATCAGGCAGGTTGTTGAGGCAGTTAAGGGATCGCACAAGCAAATACGTGTAATAGCTGACGGAGGCATAAAGACATCAGGTGATGTAGTAAAGGCGCTCGCCGCAGGAGCTACCGCGGTGATGATTGGCAATTTATTTGCAGGAACTGATGAAGCTCCCGGACGCGTTGAGTTTGTTGGAGGAAAAATGTATAAAGTTTACAGGGGAATGGGCAGTTTGGAGGCAATGGAGCAGGGCGGAAAGGATCGATATGGACAGGCAGATGTTACTGAAAGAAAAAAATTTGTTCCCGAAGGAGTAAGCGGTAAAGTTTTATACAAAGGTCCTGTTGATAGAATAATTTATCAGCTTGCCGGCGGGATTCGCAGTGGAATGGGATATTGTGGCGCCCGCACTATTGATGAACTGCACAGAAAGGCGCGATTCATTAAGATCAGCTCAGCTTCACTTAAGGAAAATCACCCGCATGATCTTCAAAAATTTGATTCTGCGCCAAATTATTCCGGCGAATGATTTGTTAGAATCTGTTAATTCAAAAAAATAGAATAATTTATCAAAAAATCTGATCACATTGACGTCGGATTTTTTTTATTCATTAATTTTTGCATTGCGTCAAAAATTTTACCCTAATGCTTAAAGCACCGTATGTTAGTAAATGACATGGCTATACCAAGTTCATTGCAGGCAGTGATAACCTCGCTGTCTTTTATTGACCCTCCGGGCTGAATAATCGCTTTTACTTGACTGTCCTGAGCGATCATATCAATGCTGTCGCGAAAAGGAAAAAATGCGTCAGAAGCCAATACAGCTCCTTCAGTGTTTGATGCGCTTTTTTTGATTGCAATTTCAACCGCGTCAACCCGCGAAACTTGCCCTGGTCCTATGCTTATAGTAGTATTATCTTTGGCGATCAATATTGCATTTGATTTAACATGCTTTAATACCTTCCAAGCGAAAATCATATCTGATTTTTCTTGAATGGTTGGTTTTTTTTCAGTAACAAAATCAAGATTGTCAATTGAAATGGAATTAATGTCCAAGTCCTGGCATAAGATGCCTCCTTCAACATGCCTGAATTCAAGCTTTGGGCAAAGTCGATCAACAGGGCCTATTTCAAGCAGGCGCATTTTTTTCTTTTTTTCAAATATGGATAATGCGGATGATTCAAAATCCGGGGCAATTACTATTTCAGCGAACATCTTTACTATTTCTTCGGCAATTTCAGCGGTACATGTTCGGTTTAATGCGATAATTCCTCCAAACGATGAAAGCGGATCGGTTGCATGTGCTTTTTTAAAAGCGCTTGTTATATCCCGGCACTCGGCTACTCCGCATGGGTTTGCATGTTTTACAATTATTGCGCATGGATTTTCAAATTCCTTTAAGCAGGACAGAGCACCGTCTGCGTCATTTATATTATTGTATGAAAGTTGCTTACCTTGAAGGATTTTCGCATTCAGAATGTTACAGTTGCTTGGTTTTTGGTTTATGTACGGAAAAAAGTTTGATTCACTATAAACGCATGCTTGCTGATGGGGATTTTCACCATATCGCGGGTCAAAATATTTTTCAAACGCAAGAGTAAGCTTTGAGGGAAATTTTTCTTTTTGAAAATATCCGGCAATAATTGAATCATAATGTGCTGTATGAGTGAATGCTTTTGCGGAAAGTCGCTGGCGCGTTTCACAACAGATTCCATTGCATTGATTTATTTCTTCCGCTATTTTTGAATAGTCGTCCGGATCAACAACAGCGCAGACCCAGTTGACATTTTTTGCCGCGCTTCGTATCATTGTCGGCCCTCCTATATCTATATTTTCAATTATTTCTTCGCGTTTTACTCCTTGTTTCTTAATAGTTGCCTCAAAAGGGTAAAGATTGCACACAACCATGTCAATCCATTTGATATTATGCTGTTCAGCTTCTTGAGCATGCTTGTCCCGCAATCCAAGAATTCCGGCATGCACCATCGGATGCATTGTTTTAACTCTACCGTCCATCATTTCTTGAAAACCCGTAAAATCCGAGATCTTTATATTTTTTATTCCTGATTTATCAAGCAGTTTTGCGGTTCCTCCTGTGGAAATAATTTCAACTCCTATGTTGCAAAGGTTTTTTGCCAGTTCAACTATTCCTGTTTTGTCTGAAACTGAAATCAAGACGCGCTTAATCGGAGTTGACTCCTTTTTGCAATCGCATCTCGCATCTTTATTCATATTTTTTTTCAAATGAATATTTATGGCTTCAATCAGCGCTGATCCTTCCAATTCCTGCACTTTATTTTTCAAGGTTTCCGGAGTGTCATTTGATTCCACCCTGCATTTTTTTTGAATAATAATTTCTCCGCTGTCAACTTCTTCTTCAACATAATGCACTGTGCATCCGGTCTCTTTTGTTCCTGATTCAATCACTTGCTTATGGACGTCAAGATCCATTCCTCCTGCAAATGCAGGCAGAAGCGAGGGATGAACGTTAATAATTTTTTTTCTGTATTTTTTTACAAATTCAGCTGATAAAATGCGCATATATCCGATCAGCACAATAAGGTCTATTTTGTGCATATCCAATTCCTGTGTAATTAGCGAATCATATTGCTCCTCGGTTTTTTTTGTCTTATCATCATTGCGCTTGCTTATATATATTCCGCGCAGATTATGATTAAGCGCTTTTTCCAAAATACCCGCGTTTTTTTTATTGCTTATCACAATGCTAATCTCAGCATTCAGCTCATGTTTGTTAATGGCCCGCACAATTGCTTCCATATCCGTCCCGTTTGTTGATCCCAGAATTGCCAGTTTAATGGCGTTTTGCTTTATGTTTGTTTGCTTGCGGTTTTTTATATATTTTTTTCCAATATCACTTCTGTGGTAGAGGGGGCCTTTAATCAAATTAATTTCCGATTCAGCTTGGGCTTCAGCCAATTCAATTGTTTCAGCAATGCCGACAATCGCAACCGTTCTGCTTCCTGTTTCATACAGTCCGTCAAACCGCTGATCAACAGCCGCCAAATACAAGTTCTCCTTTTTTTTAACTTCATCAATGTGAATTTTTTCATTTGTTATCGGATTGTCAGGATAGCCATTTGGAACCGCATATTTGCAAACAGTAGCTTTGTTTGCGAATTTAACGCCATTAGACGGAAGATTTCCGTTTATTATTCGCCAGCAAATTTCAATAAAATCAGTTTTTAAAATAGACAGAACGTTCATTGCTTCAGGATCGCCGAATCTTGCGTTATATTCAATCAATTTAATGCCATTACCTGTTGCCATAAAACCGCCATAAAGAATGCCTTTGTATTTTTCTCCTGTTTCTTGTTCAAGCGCGAACGCAATCCTTTCATTTATTTTGTGCGCTGTATTAACATCCTGCTCGGTTAAAAAAGGCAAAAGATGATTTGCGTCAGAATAGCTTCCCATTCCGCCGGTGTTCGGGCCAGCATCTCCTTCAAAAGCCCTTTTATGGTCTTGAACTGCTGGCATATGGCAAAGATGAGAGCCATCGCAAAAGCTCATCAATGAAAATTCTTCGCCAACTAATTTTTCTTCAATAACAAAATTGTTATTTTGGGCAATCAGTGATTTACAATAGCTTATCGCGTCGTTATCGTTTTTCAAATGGTCTCCAGAAACTTTAACTCCTTTTCCACCCATTAAGCCGTCGGCTTTTACCACATAATTTCCATTGAGTTCAAGCAAAAATTTTTCAACGCCTTCAATTGAGTTGAATTGCTTAAATCGCGGATTGACTTCAGAACAATATTTTTCAGAAAGAAATCTGGCAAACGATTTACTGCTTTCTATTTTTGCGGATTTTTTCTTCGGTCCCACGCATGGAATTCCGATTTCTTCAAGATCGTCGGCTATTCCAAGCGACAATGGGATTTCTGGGCCGATTATGGCAAAATCAACATTATTCTCTCGCGCGAAATTTACAATAGCTTTACAATCATTAGCACTCCCAACTTTGTAGTTCCCGCTGATTTTTTTTATCATCGGATTAACTGATGAGCCAAAACACACCAATGTTGATTTATAGGCAGATTTTTTAATGGCGCGCGCGATCGCATGCTCTCTTGCGCCTGAACCGACCAGAAGTATTGTCATAATACTGATTTCTCTTCCTCCAATTGTTTAATTTTTTCCTCATCAATATCTCCGGTGACATACCAGCCGTCAAGATACGGCATTGAAGGCCTGTCAATATTATGCTCGCCACGCCGAGTAACTGCCTCTACAAGATCCTCAATTCGTTGGTAAAACAAAACATCAGCGCCTATGTAGTCGCGAATTTCATCCTGGCTTTTATTGTGAGCAATAAGCTCATTGCGCGTTGGGATGTCAATTCCATAAAAATCCGGATATTTAACCGGAGGACATGCTGAAACAAAATATATTTTTTTGGCGCCGGCGTATTTTACCAAATCAATAACTTTTTTTGAAGTATTGCCGCGAACTATGGAGTCGTCAACCAGCATTACGTTTTTGTTTTTAATTTCAATCACCTGTGGTGAAAGTTTTTGCAGAATTGATTTTTTTCTGTTTTCCTGACCCTGCATGATAAATGTCCTTCCAACAAAAGGATTTTTATACAATCCCTCTGAATAGCGTATGCCAAGCTCATGCGCCATTGCAAGCGCAGATGTGTTTGAGCTGAATGGAACCGGTATTACTATGTCAGGCAGTAAGTCGGGATGGACTTCTTTCCATCTTCGCGCCAGATTCTGTCCCATGCGCAAGCGCGACCTGTAAACGCTGACTTGATTTATCATTGAATCCGGCCTCGCAAGATAGACATATTCAAAAATACAAGGAGTAAAAAAATCTTTGCGTATTCTTTTTTTTGTCATTTGCCCCTGATTGTCTATGAAAACAACTTCTCCGGGCAGAACATCTCCGCCAAATTCAAATCCAAGCGGATAATACATTGTGTTTTCTGAAGAGAAAATATAATCAATTGTGTTGTTGCGGTTTTTTCTACTGCCCCAAACACAAGGCCTTATTCCATGCGGATCTCTAAAAGCAAACATGCCCTTATCAGCCAGAATTCCGACAACTGAATATCCGCCTTTGCAACGATTAAAAACAGAATTAACTGAAACGCAGATTTGATCAAAAATATCATTGCAACCGTTTGATTCCTGCATGCTTGAGGCAAAAACATTTAAAATAATTTCAACATCGCATCCTGAATTGCAATGGCGCTTGTCTTTTAACATCAGCTCTTCTTTGAGTTCTTTGTAGTTTGTCAGATCACCGTTGTGAGCCATGGCAATTCCATAAGGCGAATGAAGTTTGAAGGGCTGGGCGTCTTCAACATCAAACCTTGATCCAACTGTTGAATAGCGGGTGTGGCCTATGCCCCAGTTGCCGGTTAGTCGGCTTATATGGCCCTTATGAAAAACATCCCGTACATAGCCCGATCCTTTTTTGACATGATACTTGGTATCATAAGTGCAGATTCCTGTTGCATCCTGCCCACGATGTTGCAAGTGAATCAATCCATCATAAATTTCTGTGGCAACAGACCCATGTGAATATATTCCTAAAATTCCGCACATATATTTAATAAGTTGATAATATGCTGTCGCTTTCATAACAGTAGCCAGCACGTCATTTGTCTTTTTAGATGCCGTGTATTATAATGCATTTGAAATATTAAACAAACAAAATATGGATAAATTGTTGACAAAAGATGTAAAAGCCGTATTATTTGACCTTGATAACACATTATTGGCCTCAAATGAGTTTGTTTTAAGGAACATAAATAACGCAATCAACCGCTTAAAATCGGAAAATAGTGATATTCCACAGCCCAAAGATGATCAAATAATTCGGGTATTGGCAAATAATCTGTTGTTTGAAGGGATATTTCAAAATTTGTTTCAAGATAAATGGGAGTTGGTTATTGCTAATTACCGCGAATTCGCGCCCTATGAGAATTACGGCGCAACTGATGGAGCTGTACATGCCATATCCAAGCTATCTGAGTTGGGGATTGTCATAGTGGCTATGACAAATCGCATAAAAATGATTGAGAACAGATTGAAACAGGCAGGTTTTGATCCAAATGAATTTTTTTGCATTTGCACGCCTCCGTCTTCTGAATTTGCAAAACCGCATCCAAGATCTTTGGACGACGCATTAAGCAAGCTGGCAAGCATATCAATTTATCCAAACCAAATTATTTCTTTTGGCGATCATACTGATGATTATTATGCTTCAAAATACAACGATATAAAATTTGTTGCAGTACTGCAGGGATACACTTCAAAGGAGGATTTTTTGCATGTCGGACTGCATGAATCGCTGATTGCAGAAAATTTGGAAGATGTGGAAGGAATAATATATAACGTAGTAAGAAGTCACCAGTACAAAAATTCTTTGAAGCAAATAAGCGCTTTGGACGGAAGGCATTCCATAGTTGGCAAGCGGCTTCGCCATTATTTTTCTGAATACGCGCTTCACAAGTATCGCGTAAAAGCCGAAGTTGAACATATCATTGCTCTTAGCGAGCATTTTAATGGAGAAATTATTCGGCAACTTTCAGAATATGAAAAAAAATTATTGCGTTGTTTGTATGAAAATTTTTCAGAGCATCACGCTTTTGAAGTTTTGCAGTATGATCATTTGAAAAGGAATGGAATTGGCCCAACCGAGCATGACGTAAAATCTTGCGAACTTTGGATAAGAGAAAAACTGCATGGAACAACAATGGATGACATAATTCCATGCGTTCATATGTTTGTAACTTCAGAAGACATAAATAATCTTGCATACAAATCAATGCTTGCGGACGGAACCAATGAAGTTTTTTTGCCGGCAGTTGATAAAATAATGAACCGCCTGCACGAACTGGCGCAAAATCATCTTAAAGACCCTGTAATGAGCAGGACCCATATGCAACCGGCAAGCCCAACAACCTTTGGAAAAATATTTGCCGGTTATGTTGTTAGATTATTGGATGGAGTGGAACAGCTTTATGATATGAAGTTAAAGGGGAAAATAAACGGCGCTGTTGGGAATTATAATGCATTCAAAGCCGCGTATCCGGATTTTGATTGGATTGCATATTCAGAGGTGTTGGCTCGGCGCATGGGTTTTGCAGTGGATTTATGGACTGACCAGCGCGGATCGCATGCTGACGTTATAAAAACATTTCATGTTTTTCAGGAAATAGGAAATGTGATAAGGGACCTTTCAACTGACCTGTCATTGTACACGGCATTAAAAACAATATATTTTACAAAAGTTGAGAGCCATGTGGGATCGTCAGTAATGCCTCATAAAATCAATCCATGGTTTGCGGAAGTTGCCGAGGGGAACATTAAGAAGGCAAATTATTTGATAAATTGTTTTGCCAATGAAATGGATGTTTCTCGACTTCAGCGCGACTTGTCTGATCATGATTACGAAAGATCTTATGGCGAGGCAATCGGATACATTTTAGTGGCAATTGACCATTTGCAAATAGCGCTTGATTTGATTCGGCCGGACGTTGAATACGCGAAAATGGAATTAAATGACAACCCGCAAATTGTTACTGAAGCGATTCAGACAATTTTAAGAAAGCACAAAATAGGGGAGGCCTATGATTTGTTAAAAAATGCGTTTAGAGGTGAAAAGCCGACAATCATCGCAATGCAAAAATTTATCAGCGAACTGAATGCGGACGAGATGATAAAGCAAGAGTTGCTGGCTGTTATTAATCCGGCGGAATATACCGGCCTTGCCTCAATATTGGCTCAAAAAGCATTGCAAAAGCACGAGAGTTATAGAAGCAGGATTAAAGGCGATTGTTTGAAGATATAAATGAGGGCTTGAGTTTTGTATTGGCTGGGCTGTTGTGTAGGACATTTCTATATTGCTGTACTATGACATTATCATATTGCTGTGACACTCGCTGGTCTATTGTTGACCTAAACTACAATTGTTGTTATTATATAGTGGTTCAATTGAAATATCGGTCTATTTTTGGATAAACAATTATAATTGAAAATATTCGGGGATCGTCTAATGGTAGGACACCTGGTTCTGGCCCAGGCAATCGGGGTTCAAATCCCTGTCCCCGAGCAAGGCTGGACTTTTAGCATAAGAAACTACCGCATCAAACGGTTTTCTTAGCTTAAAGTCTAGCTTTTTTTGATTAAGAGAAAAGTTCTGAAACACAAAACTTAGTAATTGGCGTTTTTCTTCAATTTCAGAACTTTGGAAAATTTGAGAAGCCCTTTGTGCAAGGGATAATAGCTGTGTTGCACTTAAACAATAGTCCTCATCGGCTTTAGTATGTTCTTCAAGTTGTATTTCAATAGCAGACTGTTTTTCTTTAATGTCTTTAAATTTTTTATCGTACACGTCCTTAGTAATACTACAGTCTATCATCAAGTCCAATAGCTTATCACAACGGCCTTGTAATGCGTCATATTCTCTTCTAAGCGTGTTTATGGCTTGCCTGTGGTATTTGCTTTGTGCCTCGTGAGATTCCTTTATTCCTGTGGTTATTCTGTCTATCTGCTCATTTTTAAGTTTTAATCTATCCAGTACCTTGTATATCGGATCAAGCAAATCTTTTTCTCGTATGTAATGGCGTTTGCATATACCTTTTGAGTTGGTACAGCTGTAATAGTTGTATTTACCTTTTTTTCTTTCTGCTGTTATCCTGCTACCGCAATTCTCGCATGTTATAAGCCCTGAAAAGATAAAAGACGTTGATAATGACTTATATGGTGTATTTCTTCTTTTTCGTGCCATTTCTTGCGCTTTATCAAAAGTGTATTTGGATATAAGAGGCTCGTATTTGTGAGGGTATTGCTTGCCGTTTATAACCATTATGCCATAATAAAAATGATTTTTTAGAATATGGTTTACTTTGCTTTTGGATATTATATTTCCTTTTTTACTTTTAAATCCTTCTTTTTCCATTATCTGTTTGATTTTAAGCATTGAATTGCCAGCAAGATACAAATCAAATATCTTTACTATGTATTGACTCCTTTGTTGATCTGGAATTATATTCTTTTTACCATCTTCATCTTCAATATTCAAATAACCTACAGGAGCTTTATTTATCCATTCTCCTTTTCGCAATTTCTGTTCGTTTGCTCGCTTCACATTATCGCTAATAGCGTCAGAGTAGTATTTGGCAAGTCCAAGGCTCATACCAAATTGAAATTTTTCAACCGCAGACATGTTGGAATCAATAATCTGCCCATCTGATACAAAGTGAAGCTCTATCTCATCAGCCACAGCTTTTTCATAAAGAGCAGATACTCGTTTGTCAAACACATTACGAGATAGTCGATCTACCTTATCAAAACAGATAGCTACTTTCTCTTTTTGGTTTTTTATATCCTCTAATATTTTATCAAATTCATCTCGTTTGTTTTTATATGCACTTTCGTCAAAGCTATATTTTTTTATAATTTTAAATCCTTTTCTATCACAATAATTCTCAAGACGTTTAACTT
>JBDRCM010000031.1:0-45888 GCA_043821725.1 bacterium
TCATACCTTGTTGCTTGTAGAAGCATAAGGGGTCTGTCGCCAAATACCATTTCTACTGCAATTCATAAATTTAGACCAAAATCGTTTCAAAATTTCTTGGCTTATCTTACAGATAGGCATCAAAATTTTTTATCAAGCGAATCGAGAGAAAAGAAAAATGATAATTTTTCTTTTCCGAGCGAGCGAAGATAACTATGGAATTATCAACGATTTTGTCTCATAATTTATTAATTTCGTCACGAAAGCGCATTTGGCGACAGACCCATAAGAGAGAAAGAGACACTCGGGCTTGTTGTGCCAGGAAAAATTTATTAAAAAATAATCTAATTTGTTAAATTATCTAATCTTGGGAAAAGAGCGTCTTTTCGTTCAATTTTATTTCCAACAGTCAACTGGACCCAATTTTTTAGCTCAGATAGCGGTTTTGACAGCTCAACAGACACGTCAAGACCTAATTGCTTCAAAATATTTTCGCCTGTTTCAGGCATTATGGGCCAAATCATAATGGCAATATGCCTAAGGCCTTCAGCCAGGTGATGGAGAAGATCGCTAACTTCTCTCTTTTTGTTCTTCTTGAAAAGCTCCCATGGCTTTTTATCTGAAATCAGCTGGTCGCAATAAGAAATAAAGCGCCAAACATCTTCCAAAGCATGACAAAAATTAAAATCTTCCATTTTTTCCATGTATTTTTTCCAGATATCCTGATCCAGCGTATCTATCATTTCATTATAAACTTGATCAACAGCCGGAACCGCATTATCAGAATATTTTTCTATCATAACCAAAATGCGATTTGTAAGATTACCCAATCCATTTGCCAAATCGGCATTGTATCTTTCCCTAAACTTTTCATCTGAATAATCGCCGTCCAAGTTGAACGGTATTTCTCTTGCCAAAAAATATCTAGACGCATCAAGCGAATATTGATCCAGCAGTTTAATTGGATCAATTACATTTCCAAGTGACTTGCTGATTTTTTTATTGTCAATGGTCATAAATCCATGCACTGCGATTTTTTTCGGCAAAGGCAGTCCAACTGACATAAGCATGGCCGGCCATAACAAGGAATGAAATCTGTTTACATCTTTTCCAACAACATGAACATCTGCCGGCCAATATTTTTTATACAGTTCAGTTGATTTTCCACTCCCCCACCCTAAAGCTGTAATATAGTTGTTTAAAGCATCAAACCAAACATACATCACTTGGCTTAGATCACCAGGTACTTCAATGCCCCAAGGTAATTTTTCCTTTGATCGCGAAATGCTCACATCTTCAAGCCCATGCTCTAAAACTTTCATTATTTCATTGTACTTGGACGATGGAACCACAAAATCAGGAGTTTTTTTAAATAACTTTTTTAATTGAATTTCATATTTTGATAAACGAAAAAAATAATTTTCTTCGCTGATCAATTCGGGCTCTCTATCGTGATTCACACACTTACCATCAACTAAATCTTTCTCGGTTACAAAACACTCGCATCCATCGCAGTATAAACCTTCGTATTTTTTTTTGTATATATCATTGTTTTGAAAAGATTTTTTCCAGAATTCTTTTACTCCACGAATATGCCTATCTTCAGTGGTGCGTATAAAATCATTATTTGAAATATTCCAAGTGTCAGCCAAGTTTTGGAAGCACGCAGATTTTTCCGATGCGTAATCATAAACCTCTCGCCCGAGTTTTTTTGCAGTTTTATACATTTTTTGCCCATGCTCGTCTGTTCCAGTTAAAAAATAGACATCTTTTCCAATAAGCCGCTGATATCGCGCCATAATGTCGGCATATAGAATCTCACTCGCAAATCCGATATGTGGCTCTGCATTGGCGTAAGGAATTGTTGTTGTAATATAATATTTCATAAGGATATCCTAATAATATCAAAATAACCGCTTTTTTACAAGCAGGGACTATAATATTGCCAACGCATGCTTGTTTTTTGTATAATATTGGTTTAATATAAGAGTAATAAAGTAAAATTTAAATAAATATTTTAATATATGTCCTACATTTATAATGCAGTATATTCCCATTTTAAGGGTGATAATATAACGAGAGTTGAACTAATTGAACGTCTGGTCGCTGAAACTGTTATTAACACTAAAATACCTGATGAAAAACGTTCTTGGGGTAAAGTATTTGAATTAAAGCATAGTTCCAGTGTTATCCAAATCGGCCGTCTTCTTGCGGAAAAACGTGGTTTAGATATTGAGTTGACGGCAGTGATGTCGGCTTTGCACGATATTTATGTTAATCTAACCGGTCGCATTAGCGATCATGCTCACAAAGGTGTTCCAATCGCTGAAAAAATGTTGGAAAAAACAAACAAATTTAAAGAAAAAGAAATAGCAGTAATTTTAAAAGGGATTAAAAACCACAGCGATAAGCATATTATTTCTAAAGATCCATACGTAGAATTTATGAAAGACGCTGATGTTTTAGATTGCTCCATGTATGTGGGCGTACACGATGCTTATCTTTATGAAAAATCAGAAAAAATAGTACGGACATATTTTGCTCGCATAAAAAAAATAAGAAAAGAATTGGGCTTACCTAAAGATGATCAATGGAATAACTTTAAAATGATCACAAAGATATGAGGTTATTTAAAATTTTCTCAAGAGAATACAGTGTCCAGTATGCTGAGGTGTCAATAAGATCTCTCGGTCTTGATGCCAAAGTACACTCGCCCTCGTTAGTTTTATCTCAGGCATACATTCCGGAACAAGGCGGAAATGAGGGATGCTATGCTGACAAAGATGAGTGGCGTGAATTTATTTCTTTGCTGGAAAAAAAATACTTGAGAAAAGATCAGTTAAAAGATTTTTTAAACGAATTCCATAGACGCGGAAAAGACTATATCAATACTTCTCAAAAAATTGGCAAATCAAAATTGTCCGAAGTCGATAACGAATCTTTGGCACAATATTATGTGAATTATCAAAAGGATATTATCGTATATACGACCTACTTATGGTTTGGCTTTCTTTTAAACAATATTTATTCAGACAAAGCAAAAGAAGTTGTTAATAGTAAAAAAATTAAAGATTTAGACAGTATCCTGCCTTCTATTTTAACACCGACCAAATTAAGCGGAATACTAAAACTTCAGGAGCAACTTGCAACAATTAAAAAAAATCAAAAAATTCTTAACGATGATGTTATAATAAATTTACTCGCTAAATATGCATGGATGTCTTGTTTGGATATTCATAATGACCCTTGGACTAAAAAAGAAATTATTAATTTTTTTGAAAATCTTAAAATACCTAAAAAATTGTTGAGTTTCGAAGAAATTATGTATGCTCTTAATCTTAGCAAAGAAGAACTTGAATTTATAAATTTAGCAAGAGAATTAGTTTATGTAAAAGACATGAGAGATGTATATCGCAGAAAAGGTGTTTATTATGCAATACCGTTATTTACAGAAATAGCCAGCCGGCTAAATATAGACCGAAAAGAGCTTGCATATTTTACGCAATCAGAAATAATGGAAGCGCTGAATGCTGTTAAAAAATTGGATCCAAAAGTAGCGCGCAAAAGACAAGGTGGATTTCTTATATATTCCAAGGCAGAAGAGATCCGCATTACAAGTGATAAAGAAGAAATTAATACTTTTGTTAATTTGAATGTACTAAAGGATAATGCAGATTCTGTCGTCCTAAAAGGGATGCCAGCTTCACTCGGCATTGCAAAAGGAAAAGTAAAAATTGTATTTGGCATCAAAGATTTAAAAAAAGTGAATGAAGGAGATATAATTGTAGCAATCACAACCCACCCTGATTATGTGCCGGCTATGCACCGAGCATCAGCCATAATCACCGACGAGGGAGGTTTAACATCTCATGCAGCTATTGTATCCCGTGAATTGAAAATACCATGTATTGTGGGAACGAAGTCAGCAACCAGCATCTTAAAAGATGGCAATACAATTGAGATTGACGCAGAAAGAGGACTAATAAAGAAATTGTAGTCAATTACATGCAAGAATTATTAGATCATAAATGGGAAAAATATGTTGGAAGAAGACAGCCCCCTTTACGCGGTGAGTTGGCTTTTCGTGGTGTTCTAAAATGGTTTTCTGATCATGGTTTTAAGAATGATTTTTCCAAGTTGTATATCTATTTTTCTAAACTAACTAGTGATAAAGGCATAATATCTGATCATTATATAAATGTAGATTTGAGAAAACAAATAGTTGAAAAATTTAAAGAAAATATAATGAATGATATTAATTATATTGATGTTGTATTAAACGACTTTAAAGATAAGACGGCTAAATTAAGGCAATTTAGTTTATCTCTAAATCAAAAAAATTTTACGGGTGAAAAACTCATAGATATTTTTAACGATTTTTGTCTAGTTTGGGAGGATTTCGGACCTAATTTATATGTGTTTTTGTTATTAACTGAAGCTTGTGAAAATATCGTATTAGATCACTATGACCACAAACCTGAAGCCAAAACCGCTTTGATGAAAGAAGTAAGCTCAGGAGTAGAAAGTGAATTTTTTTCAACTAATAAAAAAGGATATAACAATATTACTAGTTACTTTGAACAAAAATATACACCGTACATAGAAAACCTAACAAAAATGACTGAATATCGTGACCAAAGAAAAATGGTTTATGATGATAGTTGGTATAAATATTCTGATAAATTTTTTAGAGAATTAGAATATAGATCAGGACTAGGTGAAAAAATTAATTTTATCTCAAGGGAAAATATTATTAAAAAATTAGACGGTCATCAATTAAGTGTTGTAATAAATTTTCCTTCAATTGTATATGGAAATAAAAATGATATTTTATATCAATATGGTAAAGATGTAGAAATTTTACACAATAAAATTTTACAATCAGCCATAAATTTTAACGGGGAATTGGTAGGCGTTACTGCTAACAAAGGTTTAGCTAAAGGGCAAGTCAGGTTAATAGAGCCACATGTAATTGGTCAGGTATTTAAACAAGGTGAGATATTAATTACTAGAATGACGACCCCTGATTTAATGCCATTAATTAAGAAAGCTTCCGCTATAGTTACTGATGAGGGTGGTGTTACTTGCCACGCTTCAATAGTGAGCAGAGAGTTAGATGTTCCTTGTATTATCGCCACTAATTATAGCACGCAAGTTTTTAAAAATGGAGACTTAGTAGAAGTTGATGCTAATAAAGGTGTAATAAGAATAATAGACGATTAACATAAAATTTTTTAACCAAATAACCAAAGAAGATGCAAATACTTGCGCTGGCAAAGATTCTTCTTTAGGCAAATTAATTAAATTGCGGATTGACTTATTTATTGATGAAAGTTAATTTATTGACCCAAGGTTGAAAAAAAGATACGCATATATAATTTACGGATGGCTTGAGTCAACAACAATGACATATTCTCCCCTTTCAGACATATCCATTTTATCAAAATCTTTTATTTTTCCTCTGTAAACGGACTCAAATTTTTTTGTTAGTTCGCGACAAATAACGATTTTTGTATCTGCATTCAAGTTATTGCGCATTTCTTGCATAGCTTTGCGTATTCTATGGTTTGACTCAAAAAAAATTGTTGTGTGTCTGTTTTTAGCAAGCTCAGCAAAAAAAGTTTTTCTTCTTTTTTTATGCGGAGGGAATCCCAAAAAAATAAACTTATCACAATCAAATCCGGATATTGATAATGCGGCTGTCACAGATGAAGCACCAGGTATTGGTATTATATCCAACGAGTGGCTTAATCTTAAAACCAGATTGCTTATTAAAAAATTTCCTGGATCACTGATTCCAGGCGTTCCTGCATCAGTAATCAGCGCCAGCACTTTACCATTCTGCAACATTTTTTCAATCTGCCGTATTTTTTTTGTATCGCTGTACTGGTGATAACTTAACGTCGGTGTTGTTATTTTATAATGATTTAGTAATTTTTTAGCGATCCTTGTATCCTCGCACAACACTAAATCAACCTGTTTTAAAACATCAATTGCCCTTAAAGTTATATCCCCAAGATTCCCAATAGGGGTTGAAACAATGTATATTTTACTATTCATGATAATATAATTGCTTGTGTTGGACATGCATCAACTGACATATTTGCTGATTCTTCGTCCTCGCATTTACCATTTATTGGCTCTGCTTTATCACCGCTCATTTTAAAAAGATCCGGCGCCAAAGCAACACATGTTCCGCATCCAATACATTTTTCCGCATCAACTTTTAGATTCATAATGATTTTTCTTATAATTACTAATAGCAGACTGTAAAGCTTGATCTCCTAAAACAGAACAGTGCACCTTTCTGGCAGGCAAACCGTTAAGTCGCTTTAAAATATCTTGAGGCGTGATTCTCATTGCCTCATCAATGGTTTTGCCTTTGTTTTCAGTTATCATTTCAGCAAGCGCCGATGTTGCGGCGATCGCGCTTCCGCACCCGAAAGTGCGCCATCTACAATCCTTTATTATATTTGTCTTTGGATCAACATTGATCCACATAATCATTTCATCTCCGCATGCCCTTGATCCGACTTTGCCCATGCCATTAAAAAAAAATTTATTTTCCTCATTCTCTTTCATGAACTTTATTGGATTAAAAAAATGTTTTTTTACAGCTTCACTGTAAAGCCAAACTTGTCCGTTGTTTCCAATTACTCCGCCTTTAACGTTCTCACTATATGCAGGATTAATTTTTTTATTGTTATTTTTCATCTAATTGTTGATATTTCACGCAATTTAGCCACGATTTGCGGTAAAAACTCCATTAAATAATCAACATCGTCCGCTTTATTGCATTGTCCAAAAGTAAATCTTATGCTTCCATGAGCTGACTCTTTTGGAACTCCAATAGCTGTTAATACGTGCGAAGGGTCAAGGGAATCGGACGTGCAAGCCGATCCTGTTGAACACATTACGCCGTATTCATCCAGATACAACAGCAGAGCTTCGCCCTCAATTCCTTTAAATAAAACATTCAGATTATTAGGCAGTCGTTCTGTGCTGTCAATTGAAGGTCCGTTTAATGTTATATTATCTATTTTGTCATTTAACTCATTCCACAAATAATCGCGGACTTTCGAAACTTTAGCGCAACTGTCCTCCATATTTTCTTGCGCGAGCTCAAACGCTTTTGTAAATCCCACTATACTTGCAACATTTTCAGTGCCTGCCCGCAATCCTCGCTCTTGTGAGCCGCCTTTTATTAGTGGCTTGATTTTAATCCCTTGGCGTAAGTACAACATTCCAACGCCTTTTGGCCCATATAATTTACTTCCATTAATAGTCATTAAATCAACGTGCATTTTTTCCACGTCTAATTGCAAATAGCCAGCTGATTGGCATGCATCGGTGTGAAATAGCGGATAAATCTTATTGGTCTTCTTTTTATGCTTTAAAATTTCTCTTCCAATTTTAGCAATGGGTTCAATTGTTCCTATTTCGTTGTTAGAATGCATTATTGATATAAGAACAGTATCAGTTCTAATGGCTTTTGCAAGTTCATCCGGATTAACTCGCCCACAGTTATCCACTTTAAGATAAGTTATATCCCAGCCCTGTTTTTTCAAATCTTCCAATGGATGAAGAACGGCATGATGCTCTATGGGCGTGGATATGATATGCTTACCGGCGTGCTGATGCTGCTGCGCAACTCCGTAAATTGCCATATTATCCGATTCAGTGCCACTTCCGGTAAAAATTATATCCAGCGGCCTCGCCTTAATTAAATTCGCTATAATTTGCCTGCAATCATTTAAAACTTGGCTGTTTTGTCGGCCTTTAGAGTATAAAGAAGAAGGATTACCGTACTTTTCAGTAAAATACGGCATCATTTCTTTTATAATAAGAGGATTCATGTACGTGGTAGCCGCATGATCAAGATATACTTCTCTTTTTTCTTTTGGTTTTGGCAGTGTATTCATTTTTTTACTTGGAAATAATCTTAATCTTTTTCATTAATTTAATTATCTCTTTATTTAATTCAGTAATAATATCACGCACCTTGCATTCAGGTGATTTTTTTCTGCAAAATTTAATGCCCTTAACGCACGGTAGGAGCAAAACGCCATTCTCCATTATTTCAACAATGTCAAAAAGCGACAAATTCTGCGTTTCCTTTCTAAGTGTGTATCCTCCACACACGCCGTGTTCAGCTTGTATAATATTTTTTTTGACCAATTTGCGCGCTATTTTTTGCAAAAAAAAGAATGAGATTTTACTTTGATCTGAGAATTTTTTCAAGCTACAACATTCGCCGGGCTGTTCAGACAGATAGCGAACCAATTGAATGGCATAAGATGTTTCTTTTCGGAATGACAGCATATTAAAAAGGCAATGTTAAGTTGATATTCTTTTGAGAAACTTCAAATTGATCCTCATTATTTTGCGCAAAGTCAAAATTTACAACAAACGGTAGTACCTCTCCTTTTAGTGTCTTATAAAAAAGTTGCTTATTTGCTTTTCCAAATTCATATATTTTTTTTGTAATTTCAACATCCATTTCGCAGTATTTTTTAATATCGCTTATATTTCCCTCTTTCCACCATGTTATGGCCTGCATTCCATCAGCAATTTTTTCAATATCCAATGTTGCCTGCGCTATATCGTTGAGCTTCAACCGCCTGCCAACTCGATCATGAACTTCTTTCATTAAATCAAGATGAGGAAGATCCAAAAGGTTGCCCGGATAATAGTTGTTAAGAATAGGAATATCAAAATGAGCGCTGTTATAGCCAATTACTCTTGAAGCCCTTTCAAAATAAGGCCATAGTTTGTTTATCTCGCTTTCCTCAAAACTTATAAATGAATTTTCTTTATAACTGAAAATTGAAACAACTGAAATTCGGAATTTTTTAAAGTCATTATTAACCTCATTAAATGTATTTTGCGTCTCAATATCAAAAACTATTTCATTATTCATAATTCATATTATATTAACAGCATCTCTTCAATTCTCTGTTTATTAAAACCAACAATAACTTCATCGTCAATTGTTATTACAGGCACTCCCAATTGGCCTGATTTATCGAACATTTCTTTGGCCTTTTTCTGATCAGATGAAACATCAAATTCCTCAAAAGCCATTTTTTTATCAGTAAAATATTGCTTGGTAATATGGCAGTATGGACAAGTTGGGGTGGAATATATTGCTATTTTATGCATAAAACTTAATGCTATTATCGTTACAAATTTACAAAAAGAGTTATTTTATACCAATATAGTATGAATTATATGGGATTTTGTCAAGTGTGGATAAGTTAAAGTCCTCTTCCATTTTTTTTATCTTATGCAATGACGCTCTGGTTTCAGGATGCTTTGCAATAAATAAACTACAACAATCATCATAAGGCCGATTTGATATTAATAAAGTATTGATTTGTTTTGCCTGCTCAATTATTTCTCTTTTATTTGTTCCAATTAACGGAGAAAAAACAGGTATTTCGCTTGCTTCTCTTGTGCATGTCAAATTTTCAATGGTTTGTGAGGCAACTTGTCCTAAACTGTCTCCAGTACAAAGAACTTTATATCCGTCTGATTTAGCAATCATTGATGAAATTTTCATAAATATCCTTCTTGTGGCAATAAGCCTATATTTTGAAGGTATCTTCATTATTATCTCGCGTTGCAGTTTTGCAAATGGAACTATAAAAAGTTTTATTGACGGCTGGATGTTTGAAAGTGTTTGCGCAAGGTCAAAAATTTTTTTATTTACTTCCTCACTCACAGAAGTAGAGTTCTCAAAATGAACAAGTCCAATTTCAGCTCCTCTTTTCATCATGTTATATGTTGCTACAGGGCTATCAATTCCTCCAGAGAGTAAACACAATATTTTGCCTGACACGCCAACCGGAAGGCCACCTGCCCCTTTGCGGATATCGCCAAATACAAATGCATCTTTATTGGAAATTGAAATGCGGATATTTATGTCGCTATTCCGCAAATCCACCTTAAATCCATATTGTTTCGCTACATACGCGCCCATCTTTTCGCAAATTTGCATTGAACTGTATTGAAATCCTTTGAATGATCTTTTACAGCTTATCCGAAATTTCAGCTGAAATTTAATATTCTTTTGATAGTCAGCTATTAAAGCGTCAACACTTTTTTTAATTCCAACAATGGTATTTTTGCCCTTATATACCGGCGCGAAATTGGATATACCAGGTATTATGGCGAGGTGATCCATCTTTTTTTCATCAAAACAGGTTGCAAATAATCCTGATTCAATTCGTTTAACTGAAATATTTTTAAATATCAACCTCAGATTCTTTATCAGAGCATTATAAAAAAAATCTCTGTTAGTGCCTTTGAGGAATATTTCGTCAGGATGTATGATTAAGTCAGTCATAATGCCCTATCTTACCAAATATGCGTTAATTTGGCAATAAGATTCAATAGCTATTCATTTCCATTGCTTTTGTGGTATAATGGAATAAAGTAAAATCAATATTATGAATAAATTCACCAAATATCTCATATCTATATTTGGAATGTTGGCATTGTCAATCATTCCGTTAAGCGCCATATCTGCGGCAGATAATTTTAATCCAAATAATATAATCAGCGATGAAGAAATGCAATCGGTGTCCGGATGGTCAATACGCGATATTCAGAAATTTTTAGACAGCAAGGGTGGCTATATCAAGGACTACTACACTGCAAATACAAACGGGTTTCTTAAAAGCGCCGCTGAAATAATTTATGATGCGGCAAAGCAATATGTAATCAGCCCAAAATTCTTGCTTGTCACTTTGCAAAAAGAACAAAGCTTGATTAGTTCAACAAACCCAAGTGAAAAACAACTTGATTGGGCTACGGGCTACGCAGTATGTGATAGTTGTAAAACAACTGATCCAAAAATACAAAAATATAAGGGTTTTGGAAATCAAGTTGACAATGCCGCAGGTTTAATTCGCTGGTATTATGATAATAAAGATGTTACTTATTTAAAGAAAAAAGATCAGATCTTAAACATTGATGGCCAGACCGTTATACCTGAGACATGGGCTACCGCATTTTTATATAATTACACGCCTCATATACACGGAAATAAAAATTTTTGGAACTTAACTCAAAAATGGTTCAAGCAATACTATCCAAACGGCACAATACTTGAATCAGCTGAAAATGGCGACGTCTGGCTGATACAAGGCGAAAACAAAAGAAAGTTCAAAAATAAATCGGTTTTAATCAGCAGGGAAAATCCAAATTTAATAATCAAAGTACCTGAATCTGAACTTTCAAAATATATTGAAGGCACTGAACTAAATTTCCCTAATTATTCCCTTCTGCAAGCAGGATCTAAATATTATCTACTTGATTCCGATACTCTTCGTCCTTTTGCATCAAGAGATGTTTTAAACAAGCTTGGTTACAACCCGCAGGAAATTATTGAAGTGAGCCAGGCAGATCTGATTGGACTGGATATTGGATCAACAATTACTCTTGCTACTGCTTACCCGCATGGTGTAATTTACAAAATCATAGATAACAATGGCAAGTATTATTTTGTGAAAGACAACAAGGCATATCCCCTTTTGGACGAATCAGTGGTTAAGGCCAATTATTCAAACTTAAATGTTGAAATAAAAACTCTCGCTGATCTGAAAAAAATTGAAGTTGCTGATACGCTAATGGGACACAAAGACGGAACTCTATTACAGATTGGCGGAAGCAGTAATATTTACGTGATAGAAAAAGGTAAAAAAAGAAAATTTGCAGATGAAACAACTTTCACAAAAATGGGATACAACAAAAGTAATATAACGGAAGTTTCGCCATTGGTTGCAATGAATATCATAACCGGTGAAACAATTTTTTATGATTCAGACAGTAATATCAGTGAATTGAATGATGGCATCGCCGTTAGTAATCCGCCACAAAATTTAACGGCTGTCATTGAGTATAAATACAAAACCTCCATTCCCGCCTATCTTATTGCTGAATATCCAAGTGGAAAAATAATTGCAGGAAAAAATATTGATAAACAAAGGCCAATCGCATCTTTTGTCAAAGTCATGGTAGCTTATGAAGCGCTAAATCAAGGACTTGATTTTAACAAAAGCATTATTTATTCAGATAAATTATTCAATGAAAGCGGATATGCGCTAAAAGTTGCAAACGGATCTATTTTCTCGCACAAAGACGTTTTAAACTCATTATTGATTGGTTCATATAATAATATGGCAAATGTTACTGCTGCTGCCACCGGATTGACTAAAAAAGAATTCCTAACAAAAGTCAATAATCGTCTTGTTGAATGGGGTGCAAAAAACACTAATGTTGACGATTTATCAGGGCTTAGCGAAAAAAATCTTTCAACCCCAAGGGACTTATTAAATATTTACGGCAAAATACTGAAAAATCGCGATATGAATATAATATTAATGAAAAAAAAGCATGATTTTTGGACTAATGACAACAAATATTTCTTCTCAATTGAAAACAGCAACAAAATGGATTTTGACGATAAAAATTTCACGATTTTAGCGAGCAAAACCGGTTATACCGACGAAGCAAAATCCGTCTTATTTCTTCTAATTAAATCAAAGAGTAACAGCAAAAAATATATTATAATAACCATGGGTAATTCAGATTATGCAAACAGATTTGATGAACCAAAGAAAATCGCCAATTGGATATCAACAAATAGTAATTTAACGATTTCATCAAGTGAATAACTTGGAAATAATTAATTAAATAAATCTATGTCGCTTGTATTCGCCGCTATTAGTCCGCACCCGCCTTTGCTGATTCCTTCAATCGGCAAAGAAAACATAAAGGAGGTTGAAAAAACAAAAAAATCGCTTCTTAAATTGGAAGAGGCAATGTATTTGGCAAGACCTGACATCATAGTTCTGATATCTCCACACGGAAGTTATTTCAGTGACGCTTTTACCATAAATGTGAGCCCTAATTTTCATACGGATTTAACTCAATTCGGGGATCTGGAAACAAAGATTGAATTTAAAGGCGAAATGAATTTGTCGTCGCGACTACGGGAATGTGGAAAGGATGAAAATATCCCAATCACAATGATAAGCGAGCCAAAACTTGATCATGGAAGCTCAGTGCCTCTTTACTATTTAGCACAACACCTTATTGGCACATCAATCCTACCCATAGGATTCTGCTCCCTTGATTGGAAAACCCACGTTGAATTCGGCTATTTAATTAAGGATGCTATTTCTCAAATAAACAAACGCGTAGCAGTAATCGCTTCCGGCGACCTTTCACATGCGCTAAAAACCGAAGCGCCCGCGGGATATAATGCTGCCGGGGAAGAATTTGATACGGCTATTCGCGAGCTTCTTCAATCAAATAACACAGTCGGGATGTTAAATCTTAATAAAAAATTTGTTGAAGACGCGGCTGAATGTGGATTTCGTTCAATTTTGATTTTAATGGGTATTTTGCGAAACATTAATTCACGCTATCAAGAATACAGCTATGAAGGCCCATACGGCGTCGGTTATTTGGTTTCAAATTTCATAATTTAGAATATTGCATATGTTTTGTAAAGTAATCCCAGTACGAAGAATGCCAAGGCAACTGGATTACTTGATATATGCACTGCCAAAAAATCTTCAAACTCAAGCAAAAGTAGGCCAATTGGTTGAAATACCGCTACAAAAACATGCGATTTTCGGCTTAATCAGTGAAATTGGCGATAAACTGATTGATAAAGCAAAAAATATAAAGGCGGTAAATAAAATAATTTTTAATGAGCCGGCAATCAGTAAAGAACAGCTGGCTTTTTTGTTGGAAATGTCCGATTTTTACGGCGTAAGCCCTGGAATTCTGGTAAAAATGAATCTTTTACCTCTAAAAAAGACAAAGCTGGCTAAAGTGGAGATAGAAAAAAGCAAAGATACATCAAGCGTCGGCCTGATGAAAAGACCAAGCGCTTATACTTATTTAACAGAGCAAGATCTTTACAATTATTTAAAAAAAAATAGCCCTTATAAAAAACAAATTTTAGTTATTGTTCCTGAAACGAAAATGATCGACGGAATTGCAATAAATAAAGAGTGCGAAAAAATAACAGCTCGCATATCCAGCGAAATCAAAGAAAAGGATTTCTTTCAGTTATGGCTTGACATCAGGAATAAAAAAAAGAACATCATCATTGGCACGAGGTCGGCTCTTTTTTTGCCATTTACAAACCTGCGGGAAATATTCATGGTAGATGAATCAAACCCGAGCTACAAGAGCTGGGATCAATCCCCTCTTTATCACACGCGAGACGCAATATTTTTCTTAGCCAAGAGCCACTCGGCAAGTGTTCACTTATTATCACATACGCCGTCAGTTGAAACCTATTATTTTTCTATGGCCGGATTATACAATTCAAACACTCGTGATATAAAAAAGCTTCCTGCATTGCCCGCTAAAATAAAAATTATAAACATGCTGGAAGAGCGCAAAAAAAGAAATTACGGATTCATGAGTGAGGATATAATAGATGCCATTCAAAAAAATGCAACCGTAGGCGATATTTTTGTAATGCTGAACAAGCGCGGATTTGCGTCATGCGTTGGGTGTAGAGATTGTGGTTTTATTCTGAAGTGCGAACAGTGCAAAAAACCGCTCACATTTCATGAACCCACAAATTGCTTGATCTGTCACTACTGCTCAAAAGAATTAAAAATACAACGGCGATGCGAAAATTGTGGAGGAGTAAATTTGGCGATGCGCGGTATTGGTACCCAGCAAGTTCAAAACGAAATAAAAAAAATATTTAAGCAATCAAAAAAACCTGAAATTCTAAGAATTGACAGCGACGACAAAAAGGAAATTAATAACCTTGACAATGATGGTCGTAAAATAATCATTGGCACTCAAATGGCCTGGCGATTTATTGATTGGAAAAAAATAAGTCTGGTTGTATTTCTTGATGCTGACTCTTCCCTATTTATACCTGAATATAAAGTATCGGAAAATCTTTTTTATCGAATCCGTGACGCTCAATTCCGCCTTACCAGCACATCCTCATTGATAATTCAAACATCACATCCTGATAACCCGGTTTTTAAAGGCATATCGGATCCTAAAAAATTTTATCACTCAGAACTTACAGACAGGCGAGCTTTCGGATACCCCCCGTACAAATATTTAATCCGCATATTCGGCGGTTTTAGTGATAAGATATCATCTGAAAAAGAAGCAAAAAATGTGCATTCCCGCTTGATTAATTTGACAAAAGGAAATAATTTTATTAATATAACAGATTATCTGCCATGCTCACCTTTTTTTATGAAAAATAAATACTGGCATTTTATCCTGATTAAAATTGACTACAAAAAATACAAAAGCATGGCGAAAATGATTTCTTCAAATCTGTCAAACGACTGGAAGATTGACCCAAATCCAAATAATCTGTTAACAATAAAATAGCTATGACATTGGAAATTATTAAATATGAAGACCCAATACTACGACAAAAATGTCCGGAATTTGAAATTAAAAAAATTTCAAATCCTCAAATCAAAAAAATAATTAAGGACATGATCGATAGCATGTATATTAATGAAGGAGCCGGAATTGCGGCTCCTCAAATCGGATTACTCACCCGCATCTGCGTAGTATCAAAAAATCATACTGAAAAACAAGAGGATGACTTAGTGTTAATAAATCCGGTCTGGAAAAGAAAAGGATTCCGCACCGAAATTGCCGATGAAGGATGCCTGTCAGTGCCAAAAAAATACGGCGCTGTAAAAAGATACAAAAAAATTACAGTCTCTTCACTGGATAGAAACGGAAAGCAAATTAAATTTGTGGCAACTAATTTTTTTGCGCGGGTTATTCAGCACGAAATTGACCATTTGAACGGCATTTTATTTATTGATAAAGCCAAAAACATTCGCGAAATATATACAGAATAAATTATGGCTCAATCAAATGAACCTGTAAGCGTGGTATTCTTCGGGACTGGAATATTTGCTTCCGTTATTTTAGAGCATTTATTAAATTCAGAATATTTTAAGATTGTTTTAGTTGCTACACAACCCAGCAGACCTGTTGGACGAAAACAAATAAAGCAGGGATATCCGGTTAAGAATGTCTGCGATGAAAAAAAAATTAAAGTCCTTCAACCTGCTGACCTTGATAGTATTGATGAGCTGACTAAAAAACAAGATTTAAATATAATTGTTGATTATGGCATTAAAATACCAAATAGCATTATTGATTTACCTAAATTTGGGTCAATAAATATCCACCCTTCCCTTCTGCCTAAGTACAGAGGTCCTTCTCCTCTTCAAACCGCAATACTGAACGGCGATTCTGAAACCGGAATTAGCATTATGCTTATTGACGAAAAAATGGATCACGGACCTATTTTGGCGCAAACAAAAATCAGAATATCTGATAATGACAATTATTCCATGTTGAATAATAAAGTGGCAATTAAAGCTGCTAATTTTTTGCCTAAAGTAATAAAGCAGTATATCGCAGGAGTCATCAAGCCCGTTGAACAAATGCATGACTATGCAATATTTTGTAAATTATTCAACCGTGAAAGTGGAAAAATTGATTTCAACGACAATGCTGACCGAATTTTTAATCAATACAGAGCAACAATTCCTTGGCCCGGATTGTGGTCCTTGATAGATGGAAAGAGAATTATATTTAAAGAAATTAAAAAATCAGACAAAAATATTCTGCAGGGTAAAATGATTTTCACGGAAAACAAGATTTTTATCGGCTGTTCAAGTGGGAGTATTGAGATAATAAAAATACAACTGGCCGGTGGCAAAGAAATGATGTCAAAAGAATTTATTAACGGCTATTTGCGCTATAATAATTATGATTTTCTCAATAAACAAGCTAATAGTTAATCTGTTTTCTGGTATAAACGCGAAAAAAGCTCAATTTGTTTTGTTTGCAGGGCTATTTTTTTTATTGCGGGTTTTTTCATTTTTTTATCAGCCGGGTGGCTTGGTTAATTCGGTTATATCTTTATTCCTGCTTACAAGTGTAATATACCTTCTTCTTAAGTGCGAAACTACAGGATGGATTTTTATAGCAACTGAATTCATTTTAGGCGGTAGTGGCTCTTATTTATCTATTGGGTCTGTTAGTTTGCGAACTTATCTGTTGATGACAACAATACTCATTTTTTTTATAAAGAAACTTTATTATGGCGATTTAAAATCATGTATCAGAGAAAACAAAACCATTAGCTTAATTTTTTTGCTATTGTATATTGGCGTTGCTATTTCCTGCGCCCGCGGTATAGTGCTGGGAAACAACACAAACTTTGTTATTTCTGACGCCATTCCATACCTGTTTTTTCTGTATTACTATCCGCTTAAAAAACTGACCAAAAATCCGTTATTTGTTAAAAGTTGCTTTATTGTGATCTGCGTTACAATAACTTGCACGTTGTTTTTGGTTTTGGCTACGTTCGCTCTTTTTTCTATACATTATTTTGAACTTCATGACTTATACTATAACTGGTTTAGAGATATTGCGGGCGGAAAAATCACAGACATGGGCAATCACTTTTTCCGCATAGTTTTAAATGAGCAACTTTTGTTGATTCCTCTTCTTCTTTATTATTCATTTAAAAAATTCAAATTCGGTTGTTTTGAAAAGGATCCTGTCATAAAACCTATAACAATTGCAGCTTGTTTATTGGTTTTAATGTCAATCAATATTTCCAGATCATATTTTTTGGCGCTAATGGCCGGAATATTGGTATTTTTTATCCCAAAAAATTTCAAGCTTGCAATAAAATATATAATTGTTTTATTTGGAATAATCATTATTTCATTCAGCGCTATCCATATATCTGCTTCACGCGCCCAAAGTTTCGGCTTTGACTTGATAGGTCTTAGAATAAATAGCATTGCCTATCCATCCATTGAAGAAAGTTCAATGAGCAGAATGGCACTGCTTCCGAAAATTCTAAAAAATATTAAAAACAATCCTCTAATTGGGAGCGGATTTGGCACAGAATTGACCGTGTTTAATCCAGTGGTAAATGCCGAGGTTAAAACAAGGCATTTTGACTGGGGTTTTTTGGAAATTGTTGCTGAAATGGGAATAATAGGATCTTTGGCATGGATAATTCTGCTTACCTATCTTTGCTTCCAAATTATTTCTTTGAAAAAAAGAATGGATCTCTCCATCTTGGCATCTATTTTAACAATAAATCTTACTCAGCCGGCCATTTTTCATGTATTTGGCGTGGTGCTTTTAATTATTCTTCTTTCTAACATAACATCCGCTCAAAAAACATAACCTGTCTGTTGGGAAAGCGCATTTAGCAACAGAAACATAAGAGAATCTTCAAATCAGTCCGTGCTTCTTAAGTACTATTTCTTTGCTTTTTTTATATTGTTGAATTTTTTTTGTTTTTGCCAGAAGATTGTAAATGAAAGACGGCGTCCAGCTGCTAATTCCGACCCTTCCTCTGACTATTTTTTTATATAATATTTCATTGATAAATATGCCTGTCTTACCTTGTTCAGTCATTGTTAAAAACATATCCCAATCCTGAAATCTTTTTAAATTCTTGTCAAAACCTACGAAATCTTGTCTGCGAATCAAGGATGTTGTATCAATGTAGTTTATCATTTGCAATTTTTTAACATCAAACACTGATGACTTCATTGTCTTACAACCAAATTTATATTTGCTGAACGCAAAACTGCATTTTGGACTGTCATTAAGACCTTTAAGCATATTTTCAAGCATTTTTGGCCGGGCTATGGTATCAGCATCTGCAAACAGCACAAATTCTCCGGTGCTGGCTTCAAATCCCCTGTTTCTGGCGCTTGATGCTCCCTGATTTTGTTGCTTAATCAGCGTAACTTTTATTTGATTTGAAATTTTTTCTTTGATGTCATTATACACGTCTTCAAAGCAATCAGTGCTTCCGTCATTTACAACCACAAACTCAATCTCTTTATATGTTTGATTTAAAAAAGAAATTATGCACTTTTCCAAGCATTTTGCGTGATTGTAAACAGGAATAATTATACTTATCATATTATATTGGTCTCAAATTAATTTTCTTTCTTAAATAAGGTACTGAGCGCCTGCTTTATATTTTTTATATCTATTGCCTTTAGCAATATTACTCCGCTGAAATAAATTACAGCGCCAATTGGTATAAGAAATACAAAATGAATTTTGTACTCCGCAAGATAGGATATCATTACAGCCATCACTATGGCCGGCCAAATCGTTTGATTAAGATATTTAAATAAACGGAAATAGTTGATTTTGATGAATTTTCCGCAAAAATATGTACCGCACTTGACGAAAAAAATACTTGATATCAATGATGACAGCGAAGCACCAACTATGCCCAGCCGCGGTATTAAAATAAGATTAAGAAAAACGCTCAAAGCCAGTGAAAAGGTCAAAATGGTGGTTTGAATTCGTTGTTTGCCCACTGCATTAAGCAGGGCGCCATTGATAAAAGTAAGAAAAATAAACACAAGGCCCAAAGTCAATATTTGCAAAGGCAAAATTGATCCAGTGTAGTTGTCGCCATACAAAGCTTGAATAACCGGATTTGCCAAAACAAAAATGCCTCCAATGGCCGGAAAAGCCACTATAAATATATATTTATATGATTTTTCAAAAAGCTCGGAAATTTTGCCTTTTTCATTAATATATAATGAACTGAATACGGGAAAAACGCTTGTTGACAGCGCAATTGGAATAAAATGAAGTGCTGTTGCAAATTTATAGGACAAACCCCATAATCCAAGATCCTTTTCATCAAGCATTTTAGACATAATCAATGAGTCGCTATAAGAGTATAGACGCGCTACGATTCCGGCTATTGCAAATGGCAGAGCGATAATCAAAAACTTTTTTAAGATATTATAATTAAGCTTCAACGATATTCTTAATCTAAGTTTAATTCTTACCATTAAGCATGAATATACAGCATTTATGGCGCTTGGAATAGTGTATGCGAGAATCAAGTAATACAGTGGCATATTTTTCAGAAGGGCTACAGTGCCGATCAATAAGGTCAAGCTTTGGGACACCACCAAGCCGAATGATTCGTATTTTAAATTTTTATTCGCTCTGAAGACCGCGTAAAATACATTATGCAGGTTGTCAAAAAGCATTGTTATGCCGGAAAGATAAATCAGGGTCTTAAGCAATTGATTATATCCCAAAAGATTGGCTATTATTATGATAGCCAGATAAGTGCAAGTACAAAAGAAAATTTTTGTTGATAAAACCGTGCTTACATAATCGACGGCATTGTCCTGATCTCGAGATATCTCTCTTGTTAAAACCGCTCCTAATCCAAAATCGGCCACAACAGTAAAAATTGCCGTAAAAGCGATTGCAAAAAAATACATTCCTGTATTTTCTACCCCTATAATTCTGGCAATTATTGCGAAGTAGACAAAAGAAATCATCCTCTGTAATACCGAAGCGACTGTAAAAAAAGATGTGTTTTTCGCAACAGAATACATGTATTTAATTCTCCCGAGTGAAAAGATGCGCTATCTCCGCAAAAGAAACAACCACTGCGCGTGGTTGTTGTTTTAATCTATCGTTTTTTCCATTGCTGTCCTCGACGCGCACCGCGTAAACCAAATTTCTTGCGCTCTTTTATTCGTGAATCCCTGGATAATAAACCATTTGATTTCAAAATTTTACGCAAATCCTCATCATACCTGCATAAAGCTCTTGCGATCCCAAGACGAACCGCCTCGGCCTGGCCTCTGTTTCCGCCCCCTGATACCTTGGCTAAAACGTCTAATTTTTCAATTTTGCCGGTTATTTCAAGCGGTGTTTTAACTATGTATTGCAATTCAAAATGCTTAAAATAGTCATTTAATTCTCTTGCATTCACAATTATCTTTCCGGAACCAGGCATAATTCTAACCCTAGCTGAAGATTTCTTTCTCCTTCCTACAAAATTTTTGGCGTTTTCTTTTGCGCCTGTTTGTTCATTCATAAACCGATTGCTCTGTTTAAAACTAATTCTGTTTAAAACTAATTCTGTTTAATCTCTCTTGCCTTAATTTATTCTTAGGCAACATTCTCGATATAGCGTTATATATAATCTTTTTTGGGTTATCTTTCATTAGGACTTTCATTTTTGCTTTTTTAAGACCACCGGGATATCCACTATAGCTAGTATATACTTTTTGCTCTATTTTTTTCCCGGTTATTATGAGCTTATCATAATTCGTAATTACAACTCTATTGTCATTATCGCGATGCGGGATGTAATCAGGGCTGTTTTTACCAATTAAAATACTCGCAACTTTGGTGGCAAATCTTCCAAGCGGTTCTTGTGAGGCGTCAAAACTGTATTTATTATTTTTTTGTTTATTCATATAAGAGATTAGACCAAAGAGATTATAGCTTCACTTGCGCCGTCGCCTTGCCTTTTTGCCAATTTTGTTATTCTGGTATAACCGCCCTGCCTTTCCAAATATTTCGGAGCTACTTCATCAATCAATTTTTTTACGGCATTTTCAGTATATAGAACGGCTATTAAGTCCCTTCTGCTTGCAAGAGTATTTTTCTTTGCTTTGGTTATTAACTTTTCAAAAAACGGCCTGAGAGCTTTTGCTTTTGCCTCTGTTGTCTTAATTTTTTCATACAAAATCAAACTCTCAGCCAAATTTGCCATTAATGAACGGCGTTGCGCACTCGGCCTGTCCAGTGTGATTTTATTTTTTCTGTGCCTCATATAATGATTTTTCCTTTGCTTTTCTCATTTTACACCAAATTACTCTCTTTCTCTTTCTCTTTATCTTTTTTTGATTTTCTCTTCTTCTTAACCGGTTTTTCTTCCAAAACTTCCGGAGTTTCCTCAACGCCAACAAATTCTTCCTGATCAATTTCTGTGCCATCGCTTAATGCATTTGAAATAATATTAAAATGGTCCTTAATCAATTCTGTTGTCTGTTTTATTGCGTCTCGCGGAGTTAGAGCGCCATTGGTTTCAATATGAAGTAAAAGTTTTTCATAATTTGTAACATCTCCCAGACGCGTGTATTCAACATTATATCCAACGTCTTTCACAGGATTATATATTGAATCTATAACAATAGTGCCCAAATCATAGTCCCCTTTGTCTTTTTCCTCTACAGGCAGAAATCCCCTTCCCTTGCCGACAATAATGTCCATTTCAAATTCTTTCTCCGAAGTTGATGTTGCTAATAACAAATCCTTATTCATAATTTCAGCATTGGCGTTTGGCTCTATATCGGATCCTTTGATCTCGCCAATACCCTTTTTCTTTATTTTAAGCGATACCTGCTCGTTTCCATGGATTTTAACTGCCAACTGTTTTAGGTTTAAAATTATCTGCACAACATCCTCTTTTATGCCTTGAACTGCAGAAAATTCATGTTGCACCCCCTTAATTTTGAATGCTTCAACCGCAGAACCCGGCAATGAAGATAAAAGAACACGCCTAAGGGCGTTGCCCAATGTTGTTCCATAGCCAAAGTAACATGGCCAGATTTCTAAATCAGCTGATGTATCTGATTCGCCCTGTGTGAATCTGACCTCTGACGGCAATAATAAATCTTGCATATGAACTTTATTAAAAAACTTTTTAGATTAAATCTTACGCGAATAAAACTCAATAATTGACTTCATGTCAAATCCCGGATTTTCAACCGTGGGCGCATTAAGCATCTTGCCGGACATATTATCCGGGTTAACAGCAAGCCAAGACGGAATATGATCGTTTTTCGCAAGCTTTTCCTGAATCTTTTCAAATATCCTTTTCTTTTTTGAATTTTCTTTTATTGAAACTACATCGCCAACTTTAGCCCTAAATGATGGAATGTCAACCTTTTTTGAATTTACAACCACATGTCCATGATTAACAAGTTGCCTTGCGGCTGAACGAGAGCTTACAAGTCCCATTCTAAAAACTATGTTATCCAAGCGAGATTCCAAAAAATTCAATAAATGCTCTCCGGTGTCGCCTTTCTTCTCGTTTGCTTTCTTTAAATAATTTGAAAACTGCCTCTCTCTTAGACCGTATATTTCTTTGGCGCGCTGTTTTTCCGCGAGCTGTTTTCCATAAACTGACTTTTTTGCTTTTCTTCTGTTCAATCCGTGCTCGCCTGAAGGGAAATTCCTCTTAATAAGGGCGCATTTCGTACCATAACATTTTTCACCTTTTAAGAATAGCTTTATGCCGGCTCTTCTGCATTGTGAACATTGTTTTTTCATCTTACTATCCATACAAAATATATTTATTCAATTCTATTTGACTGTTTCATTATACCCTACGTTTTTTCGGAGGCCTACAACCATTATGCGGTATTGGCGTAACATCGCTTACTGAAGAAACATTTAATCCGTTTGCATTCAAAGCGCGTATTGCGCCTTCACGCCCTCCACCAATTCCTTTTACATAAACGTGAACTTCCTTCAATCCGTATGGTTGAACCTTTTCAACAACTGTTTTTACCACTTGAGAAGCGGCATATGGCGTTGCTTTTTTTGGACCCTTAAATCCGACTGACCCGGCAGAAGACCATGATAAAACATTCCCATTTGTATCGGCTAGTGCAACAATCGTATTATTATATGTTGCCTGAATATATGCATTACCATGAGTAACCTGACGAATTATTTTCTTTTTTTTCTTGATTTGCTTCTTGGCAACTACTTTTTTCGTCACTTTTTTCTTATTTTCTTTTTTTGCAACCATAAAATTATGTTTTTTGAGCAGATGGCTTGCGTCCACTTCCCATTGTTCTTCTTACATTTCCGCGAGCGGTCCTAGAATTAACTCTTGATTTTTGGCCTCTTGCCGGAAGATGTTTTGAGTGTCTAACGCCTCTGTATGCTTTTATATCTTTCAGCCGCTTTATATTACTCATTACTTCTCTACGCAAATCTCCCTCGGTTGTGTGCTGTTTTTCCACAATTGCTCTGAGTTTATCCTGCTGTTCAACGCTTAAATCCTTGGTGCGCGTATTTTCGTCAATACCAGCTACTTTTAAAATATTGGCGCTGATTTTTGGCCCAATTCCGTAAACGTATGTTAAAGCGATGACAACTCTTTTATTTTTTGGAATGTTTACTCCCGCTAATCTCATATTTGTTATTTTAACCTTGACGCTGTTTATGTTTTGGATTTTTGCAAATTACAACAACCCTTCGTTTTCTTCTGACAACTTTGCAGTCCTTACAAATTTTTTTTACTGAAGCTCTGACTTTCATAATATAAAAAATCCAAATCATTACCGTGCGATATCTTCATTCGCTCTGGGCGAACTACACCGCAATGATTGGATTCATTTAACTGTTTAATATCAAATTTCTCAGGATTTACCGGTTTAATTGCGCTAATTTAAAACCGAAATGTAATCCTGCCTTTGGAAAGATCGTAAGGCGTCATTTCTATCTTTACATGATCACCCACTCCGAGCCGAATCCTGTTCATCCTCATTTTTCCGGATAAGTGAGCTATGATTTCTTGTCCGCTTTCCAAAATTACTCTAAAAGAAGTAGCGGGAAGTAGTTCCTCAACTTTTCCTTTTACTTCTATAACGTCTTTTTCTTTAGCCATTTTTTAGCTTAATTAGCAACCTGCTATATTATAACCCAAATACGAATTTTAGTCAATACTGATGACTCATCACTTATGCACAGTTTTATAAACCCAGTATTTATATAGTAGAAAATTCCAGCTTACGCCAAGTGCAATATTGAAAATTCGCGCCAATAGAAAATGCATGGATAGAGATTCAGTAAAAAACCACATCCATGTTATTGCAAGCAGATAGTTGCAGAGCATTAAAATAAGAAATCTGCCGAGCTGTTGGACGGTCATGCCGTCTGATTTGAAAGTCCAATACTTATTTAGAAAAAACACATAGCCGATCACTACAATCTGATTTACAGCTACAGCATATACGGCATTAACTCGCAAATATTCATTAAGCGCGAACAAGGTGCTTAAATCCAGCAAAACTCCGGTGCTGCCAACTACGGAATATTTAACAAATTCGCGATGATGATTACGTACAAAAATCTTAATTTTTTTCAGTATTAAGCTAATTATATTCATTTTATTATTATTTGAGTATGGCTTTTATTCTTCTAACACCTGCGCTTGATGCTTTTTCCTTTACAATTTCAAATTTTCCAAGCAATCCGGTTTTTTTAACATGCGGACCTCCGCATATCTCCCTGCTAAAGGCCAACGATCCGACTTCAGCGACAGGATCTGCGTCTTCGTTTCCAATTGAATAAACTTTAACTCTGTTTGAATACTTTTCATCAAACAAGCCAATGGCATTTTTATCCTTTGCTTCCTCTATGGTCATTTCTTTTTGAGAAACAACATAATCGTGTTTAATTACTGCGTTTACAAGATCTTCAACTTCTTTTTTCTGATCTTCTGTCATTTTTTCAGGATGCGAAAAGTCAAAACGTAAACGTTGCGCGTTAATATTACTCCCTCTTTGTTCAACATGATTTCCAAGCACTTTTCTTAATGTGGCGTGCAGTAAATGGGTGGCTGTGTGATATTTCTTTGATATTTCGCTTTCATCAGCCAACCCGCCTTTAAACTTTTCATTGGCACCGAGCCGAGAAAGATTTTGATGCTTTTCCATCTCTTCCTCAAATTCTTTTTTATTGACTTTTATTCCTTTTTCATTGGCCATTTCAACTGTCATCTCAAGCGGAAATCCATATGATTGGTATAAATCAAACGCCTTTAAGCCACTCAATTCTTTTTTATCCTGAACAAGCTCCAGTTCGGATTGAAGTTGTTTTATTCCTTTTTCAATTGTATTGCGAAATTTATTTTCTTCAATTGCGATCTCATTGATGATCCTATCTGAATTTTTTGACATTTCAAAGTAAACATCTTTGAATATTTCAATCACTTTTTTGGCAATTTCAGAGCAAAAGTCCTCTTTTATACCTATGCTGTGAGCTGATCTGATTGCTCTTCTTATTAAACGCCTCACAATATACCCCTGGTCAACATTGCCAGGACTAATTCCTTGATTGTCGCCAATGATGAAAGCAACAGAGCGAATATGATCAACAATAATCCGCATGGCTTTTGTTGTAGCAAAATTTTCAATATATTCTTTTCCGCTTATCTCTTCTATCTTTTTGATCAATGGCCATAGGGTATCAATTTGATACACATCGCCAAAATTATTCAAAACTTTTAAAGTGCGCTCCAGCCCCATTCCTGTATCTATATTTTTTTGACTTAACGGCTCATAAGCGTTTTCAATCGTTTTATTGAATTCCATCAATACAATATTCCATATTTCAAGCCAATTATTTGAATCATTTGCAACGTTACTTTCTTTTGGAGGAAGGTTTGAATATCCTCTCCAGTAATAAATTTCAGTGCTTGGACCGCATGGACCTGTAGCACCGGCCGGCCCCCACCAGTTATCCTCTCTTTCCAAAACTCCCGCGCCAATTTGAGCGATTTTCTCTTCAGGCACGCCAAGTTGCTTCCAAATTTCAATTGATTCCAAATCGGGCTTCAGATTCTTATATCTTTCATCACCACCAAATACTGTAACTGACATTTTATTTGCGTCCAATCCCAAATATTTTTTTGAACTGACAAACTCCCACGCCCATTCAATGGCTTCTTTTTTAAAATAATCGCCTAAAGACCAGTTGCCGAGCATTTCAAAAAAAGTTAAGTGGCTTAAATCTCCGACTTCATCTATGTCGCCTGTTCGCACGCATTTTTGCACATTAGTCAACCTGGTGCCGGCAGGATGAGCTTCGCCCATTAAAAAAGGCACCAAAGGATGCATGCCAGCTGTTGTAAATAAAACCGTAGGATCGTTTTCCGGAATGAGCGAGGCCGACGGAATAATGGCGTGGCTCTTGCTTTTGAAAAAATCCAAATACATTTTTCTGATTTGTTGCGAAGTCATCATAAATTCAATTTTGCGTACTTTCTAATATTAATTCGTTATCGCGCCTATTATGTGGTGTCTATAATTATCAGCACTATAAATAATAACAAACGAATGCACAAAAATCAATACGTCATTTCAGCGCCACCAATACATACACCATTTTTATAAAAAACAATATATTGTCCGCAGGCAACTGATGATTGAGGAATTTCAAAGTTTGCTGTAAATTTTCCGTTTTCATCATCCACTGTTGTTGCCTGTAAATCCTGTCCATGTCTTAAACGACATTTACAGTGCATTGGCATTGACGGAACTTCGCCTGAAATCCAATTGATGTTTATTAAATTTGCTGATTTCTTAAACAATAATTTGTCAGAGCCAAAGCCAACTATTATTTCATTTTTAATCTTATCTTTTTTAATAATATACAGGGGTTCGGAATTATTTTTTTTCAATAAACTGCTACCAATATGCCTTTGCCCGATTGTGTAAAAAGGCAATCCTTGATGTTCTCCAATAACTTCGCCTGTTTTTGACATTTTGATTCTTCCTACTTTTGATTTTATTTTTTTTTGTAAAAAAGACCTCATGTCAACTTTGCCGACAAAACAAATGCCCATACTTTCTTTTTTGTCAGCATTTGGCAATTCATACTGTCGCGCTATGGCTCTTACCTGTTTTTTTGTGTAGCCACACAAAGGAAAAATCGCGTTTTTCAGCTGTTTTTGATTTAGCTGGCAAAGAAAATATGTTTGATCTTTAATTTTGTCTTTTGGAATTCTCAATTGATATTCATTTTTGATTTTTTTTACGCACGCGTAATGACCGGTAGCCAACTTATCAAAACCCAAATCCAGTGCTTTTTTTTGCCAAGCGCTGAACTTGATATATTTATTGCAAAGAATATCAGGATTCGGGGTTTTGTATTGCCTGTAACTTTTGAACATTCTGTTCAGCACTTCCTTTTCATACTGCGAACAAAAGTCAAGTTTAAGCAGAGGTATATTAATTTTCGCGCACACCCTTAATGCGTCCCTGTATTCATTTCGCCAGCATTCGCTTTTGTCATCATAGTTGATCATGTAAGCGCCTGATACGTCAAATCCTTGGCGAACCAAAATAGCCGCTGACACAGCGGAATCAACACCTCCTGAAACTGCAACCAGAATTTTTTGCTTCTTTTGCATTTGAACAAAAATGTTGAATGGTTTCTAAATAAGCCCGGCCCCGCCACAAGCCACAGGTTCGGGCTCCTAATAAAAACCCCCTTGCAACAAGCAAGGGGGTTTTGAAGATTAGCTGTCCTTGTTCTTCAGGTAACACTCTCTACAATGTACAGGACTGTCGCCTGATGGCTGGAAAGGAAGCTGCGTTATAGCGGCTCCGCATCCGGCGCATGTAAGGTTTACTTGATACATCTGTCGTTGTCTTCCGGTATCGTTGCCCCTTCGATTTTGTCGAAAGGCACGATTACATTCAGAACAGTAAACTGGACGATCGCCCGATGGTTGGAACGGCAGTTGAGTGATGTGAGTTCCGCATTTAGCGCAATCAACATCAACGTCAAACATCTGCCTGTCATCTCCGTAACTCATAATTTTCTAAGCTTGATATCCCCAAAATGTTGTTTAGGATTAATTAATTCGACCTAATTGGGAACTATAGCTAATATTATGACCATCGGTCTTTTTATACCTAGTTACCCTTTGGGATTATTATACACTAAAATTGGCAATTTGTCAATAGTTGAGGGCAGGTATGTCTTTTTCAAATTAAAAGCCAACATTTTTTAAAGGATTTTCATTTAAAAAATAAACATTCAATAAAGGTCTGTTTTTCCTTTAAATTGTGCTATTATACATATGTATATTCTCTACGCTGGCAGGCAGAATTTGTGGAGTTTACCCTTAAACCCTTTGCGGAGTTTACCCTTGAGCCCTTTGCGGAGTTTACCCTTGAGCGTAGCGAAGGGCTCAAGGGTAAACTCCGCAAAGGATTCAGGATGACAGATAACCATCAAAATATAAAAATATAAACAACGCTATGAAAATAAACTTATTTTATACGCAACTGGAAAACAATGTCATTTCTTGTTTGGCTTGTTCGCATAGATGCAAAATTGCAGAAGGCAAACTCGGAGTTTGCGGTGTAAGACAAAATATAAATGGCAAATTAAAACTTTTGGTATTTGAAAAATCAGCGGCAATTAATATTGATCCCATTGAAAAAAAGCCGTTTTTTCACTTTTTGCCCGGAAGCACTGCTTTTTCAATCGGTACGTTTGGATGCAATTTTCATTGTCTTAATTGTCAAAACCATGATATAGCTCAAATTCTGAACCGCAAGGGCGATTTGGAATTTTATAATAAAATCAATTGGGGAGTGCAACTTACGCCTGAAAAAGCCGTTCAAGCCGCAAAAATGTCCGGCTGCAATTCAATTGCATATACATATAATGAGCCGACTGTATGGGTTGAATATGCGCTTGAAATAATGAAGCTTGCAAAAAAAGAAGGTCTTTGCAATGTGTGGGTTTCAAACGGATTTATGACAGAGCATACAATTAACGCAATTTCGCCGTTTCTTGACGCCATCAATATTGACATTAAATCATTTTCAGATGATTTTTATTTGCGTAATTGCCAAGCTCGCCTTAAGCCAATATTGGAAAATTGCATAACGGTTGTTAAAAAGAAAATACATCTTGAAATAACCACGCTAATCATTCCAACGCTGTCTGACGATGAAAAAATGATTTCAGATATAGCAGAATTTATTAAGCAAAAGCTTGGCTCTGAAGTGCCGTGGCATATAAGCGCGTTTTCAGGAGATATTTCATGGAAACTGAAAAATATCAAGCAAACCCCTATTAATAAATTAAAAAAAGCCCATAAAATTGGAATTGGTGCGGGCTTGCATTATGTTTATGTTGGGAACACTACGATTATTGGCTTGGAAAATACTGTCTGTCCGAAATGCAATGCTGTTGTTATTGAACGCATAGGATATTCAATAAAAAATCATTTAAAAAAAGAAAAATCCTGCAAATGCGGATATGAAATTTTGAATTAGTGGATGGTGTTTACCTTCTTGCTCTTCATGAGAACCTCCTTACAACTACCTAATGCCGAGTAACCAAGTCCTATTCAATCAAAATTCATTTAATCTGTGAAGAAGTGTGGCAAAAAAATTAATGCTGATTGAGAATTGGATGATTTCTAACTACATTTTACCACCGGATGGTAATGGAACAGATACTTTAGCTAAAAATTTTAGAACGACTTTTAATACATTTCTGGTTTTACCATAAGTGGGATTGTAGTGAATATATAGATCCGGCTTACCATTTATCTCAAGTATATTAAAAGATTTTTTAGTTTGTTGTTTTGAAATATCGTTACAAATAACATCAACGCCAACCAAATATTTTCCTACGGCTTTTGAGGCGGATACACAAATATTTTTTACATCCTTGTGAACAGTGTCAGTAACATCTCGAGTTTCTCCACCTTCTGCCAAACATGAATTATTTTTAAAATAAATAATTTTTTTCTTTGGTAAAATTGTTTTTAAAGAAACGTTTTGACTTTTAAGAATCTGTTTTAATTTTTTATCAAATTCGGTTTGTTTCTTTGTTACAAGTTGATTTTGTCTTATGATTTTTTTTATTGTAGATATGCCATCACCAACAACGTGCGGATGAATCATTTCCAAGGCGCCAATAACTCTTTCACCTAAAACTAAAACTCGGTACTCCTTTCCGAAAACCATTTCTTGTGCAATCATGCTTTTGTACCGTGATAAATTTTTTTCAAAAATTTTAATAGCTTCTTTACTGTCTCCAATATTTAGAAAAATCTCTCTGCTATTGGATCCGGTTGCTTTTTTCAAAATAATTGGATATCTTAATTTATCCAATTTTTTTATCGCCTCTACTCTATTATAACTCCTATAATAGAGGCAAATCGTTTTAGGAGAAGGCAGGTTGTTGACTCGAAGAAGTTTGTGCGTAATTTCTTTACATTTTGTTAATTTCGCACTAATAAAAGATTGTCGAGTGATGGATATGTCATGTTCAATTAAAATGTGCTTGCCAAGAACATTGATATAAAGACAATTACGTTCTGGAACAAACTCTTCAATGGTGCCACCCATACCCAGAACAACTTGTTTAATAATTGGAAGATTTTTGTTCATTTTTTTATTATAATTAATCAAAGTGGCTAAATATGAAGTGCACCCTATGCTAAATATGAAGTGCACCCTATTATATATGAAATGTAAAAGATTTAAAAAAAAATTCTAATCCCATTCATGTCTAATCAAAGAATTTCGCTATCTTAAGCCAAATTATTGAGATAGCTCGCATACCGGGACGGCTTCAGAACTTTTTTGGCAAAAATCCGAATGGAATTTTGAACCATCGTTTAATTATAAATGTGTCGCCTGTCGAATAGACACCTCAAGTTTTTCCGGTTCATTCGTTCCGACACGGTAGATTTTTCCATTTTTCATGGTTAGTTCAACGGCGTCAAATCCGGATACATTAAAAATCCACATCTTCGGCCAAAACCACAACCGGATACCCCAACCATAAAACCAATGATTTTTTACTTTTTTAACTGCGACTATTTCAGTTAACGAAAATTTCTTACGGAAAATACCCCAGCCAAAACTGATTTTCAAGAGCTGTCCGTCAATGACGACGGTAAGTGTCGAAAATGACGCGAGGATAAACAGAATGAACACCATTATGGCGATAATGGCAAAGTTTGCACCGGAATCAACCGAGGGAGGCTCGGATCTGGCTGTAATTTGAAGCCATGTGAAAAATGCCAACATCGCTAGCGTAATAACGATCATTAGGTAGCCGATTTGTGTGTGTTTGTATAGGATCATAATAAAAATTTCTTTTTTCTATTATTTACGAGGACTACAATACCTCCAACGACTATTAACACTCCGAGAAGTTGTCCTCCAGGGCTATCATCATACCCACCATACACAATCATAAAAACTCCCAAGACTATGGCAATGATTGGGAACAGTACTCTCCATAGCTTAGATTTCTTGTAGAGTTTATAGGCAAGATAAATCAAAACTATTGGCGCCAGTATCCAAATCGTAAATAAGCCGTATCCGGCAATAATTACCCCTTCCATTGGTATAAATCCACCGCCGATTGGCGATTCGTATGTTTTACCTTCAAAAAAATTGAAAAAGACCGCACTAAGGAACGGAATATAAAATATAAGCAATAGAACGAGCCTACCTTTCCAAGTTTTGAGATATTCTTTCATACGATGATATTTTAACACTTTTCCCTTATTTTAGCAAAACAGGTTCGAATTCCTGTTCCTTCCACATCTTTTAAAGAAAAAAATGCCTTTGTTAAGGCAAATTTTTCTTGAAATTTTTTGCTCGCCTTCTGGGACTTCCTTAGAACCCGGATACTCGATAGGATTGAACAACCGGAATGATTTTGCCGTTTTATTACCGTGCTCGCCGATGTACGTCTTTTCAGAACTGGATACTATCTATTTAACACCGATTTTCGCGTAGCGGACAACCGTCACATGAATATAACATCGGATCATCCTAACCTTCCGCCATCGCGGGACTTTATCACGGGATCTTGCGTATGACCGTCATCTATCGTGGCGCTTTCGAACGGCCTCGGCGGGACACACAACATCGCCGGTTCGCCCAGAATCGCCCACTGTTCGAGTCGTGGCTGTGCTTTGTCCGGGCATCTCAAAAAACATCACCGTCACGACTGCAAACGTACCGCATCGACGGGGATCCGGAAAAACCTGGTCCAATGGATCAGTTGCGATCATGTGTCTGTGCTGAGGGCATCGTGACTCTTATATGCTGGTCCGTCCGCGAAAATCGGTGTTTAAAGATTACCAAATGCAAAAAAAAGTTTCATGAATGAGAAGATTTCATGAATGAGAACAGCCGCACTACTTACGCCATTAGATCGTAAGAAAACTAAAGCACTACATGTATTAGGATCAACCGTTAGATCTAATTTTGATGCCTAGAGAACCGCTTGAAGTATTAAATTGCAGATCTACTTTTGGATTTTCCCAAATCCCCATAATAGCTTTTCGTTGAGTATTCAGATAGCCTTTACTTCTAATATAATCATCTATCTCTCGAGCGAATTCCTTTGACTCCATATCGCCCGAGAGGTAAAGAATTGGGATATAGATCTCTTTGTTTGCCGGTAAATTCTCGTCTATTTGCTTCTTATATTTATCATCTGAGACTAGAGAGCGGTGAAGGCTTCCTGTGTTTACCGTCAAACTACCCGCGACAACAGAATTATTAATAGACCCACTATTATCAACCGTCACTTGGCTATGCTCAACTTTGACGCCTTGGCTATCGATGATATCTCCTTGAGATTTGTTGCTATTTCTATCGCCTACTGATACATACAGAGTGTAGCTTACTCCACCACCAATTGCTATTAAAGATACAATTGTGATCGCGACAGAGATCTTGGTTAATTTTGCCTTCATAAAACATGAATTTATTGCCATTATGTTTGACAGATTGATTCAATAATACAGTTTCTATCGGTATTTGTCAATATGGAACACTGGATATGGGCAGCGGATATTACCGATCATTCCAGCCTTGGTACTATGCTGATTGTTTCAATTGATGTAAATGATGGCAATAATGACCTTATTGAGTATTCAAAAAAGCTGCTGAAAAAACTCTTGACACTTTGTCCTATTTCTTGGTAGCCAGATACGTAAACCCAAGGAGATTCCTGTTATGGCCAAGAAAATCATCGGTACTACGACCAAAGAGCAACTCGACATGGAAGGGCTGCTGAAGAGGCTGGAAGCACTGGAAAAGGAAAACGAACTCCTTAGGCAGCATGTTGATCCGGTGGACATCTACGGTGACAAAATCCGTGAAATGACAGGAAGTTCTTTCCGGGAAATCATGGCGGAGGGTGCTGGTACTGACTGGTACAACTACTTCATGGGGCTGACGTTGAACGACATGATGGAAATCTTGGGGGAAACTGCGAAGAAGGCGAAGGAGAAGGCCATGAAGGGGAAGAGAATCCCGCGTGATACCCAAATGCACTATGCTTTGCTGGCTGTGAGCGAGGGGGCGCACACTGCCAAGGAGATCAAGGAGAAGTACGGACAGTTCATCAACTCCCCGGTCTGGAGCGAGCTGGCTAAGGACGGCTACCTGAAGAAAGAAGGAGCGAAGACAAAAGCTACTTACGCCATGACGGCCAAGGGGGAGAAGTACATGGGCGAGTTGGCTGAGAAGGGTAATCCGTAGCTCCCGCAGCCTGTGACCAGCTAAACTGGGATCTATCTGCCTGTGGGTGCCACCGGGGTCGGGTGGCCCCGGGTGGTCACCCACCCGGGGCTCCCACAGATCCGGGCGTGCGGATTTCCCGCATCCGGCTCCTCGGGTCATGGGTTCACTGCGAGCCGGTAGATCGAGTGCACTACCCGAGGTGGGGGTAGAGGATAGCTTATCAGTAGCCGGTTGAACTTGGGCCAGTGCATGCCCGCCCGTTGAGAGCGTCTGTTCAGCCACCGCCGCCACGCCCGCTTCACCTGCTCCCAGAAGCGAGCAAGGGCCTCCTGGTTCCCGGTAATCCCGTAGTACCTGTAGTGCCCTTGCAGCTTCCAGCACAGGTGGGCATGTTGCTCCCTCACAGGGGCGTGCCGATGCTCCCGGCACCATAGCCACACGCGACGAACGGCCTGGGCAAACCGCGCCTTGGCCGTCCGACGCTTCACTATCCAGGTCCCTTTTCGGGATTGATCCCAGTAGTGCGTGAAGCCCAGGAAGTCAAAGCCGCGCCCGCCACCTCCACCACCGCCCTTGGGCCCCCTCGACCCGACCCAGGGTTGGCGGAACTGCACCATCCGCGTCTTCTCTGGGTGTAGACGAAGGCCAAACCTGCCGAACCGCTTCTCGGCAGCATCCCCATGATGCGCCGGGCATCCCGCTCCTTCTGTGCCACCACCACGATGTCATCCGCGTAACGGATAGCCACCGCCTGTTGCGTTGCAGTCCCAATGACAGCGACGGTTGCATGAATTCTGGCAGCACGATGTGAGGGGGACGGGCTGGCCAGGGCTGGGGAAGCCGTACCGTTCCCAATTCGCCTAAGGGCTCACGGGAACGGTACAGTCCTGGCGGTTCAGCAGGACCAGCCCTGGGTGGTTCTCTTGATGCGGCCCATGGCCTCGAGCTGCTGGAGGGCATCGCCGAGGCGGTTGTTTTGCACGGCCAGCAGGCGGCGCAGCTCGGTGCGGGGGATCGGGGTGGCGCTGCGCCGGAGGGTTTCGAGGAGGCGGTCAGCCAGGGTGAGTTTGTCCGTGGCAGCGGGGCGGGTCAGCACGGGGTGGGGCGGGTTTTGGGCCAGGCGGATGAAGCAGGGCTCGGGGGCGGGGGCGGCGCGCTGCTCGATGGTCAGGCGCAGGCCGTCGGGCTCATGGGAGAGGTACAGGGCGGAGTCGGCCCAGGCGTGGAAGTCGCCGGAGCCGCGCAGGGCCTGTCCCGGCTGGCGGGAGCCCTGGGTCTTGCGGGTGTGGTGGACCACGGCCACGGCGAGGGCGAAGCGGCGCTGCAGCTCGCGCAGGGTGCAAAGGATGGCGGCGACGTCCTGGGCGCTGTTCTCGTCGCCGCGGTGCAGCCTGACGAAGGGGTCGAGCACGAGCAGGCGAGGGAGTCCGCCAGGGGAAGAAGAAACCGGAGCGGCGGCTGGAGACGCCCACGAAGACCCAGGCTGAAGCCCTAAGGACGCTCGGCTACAAGGTGGACGGCCAGGGGATCTTACGCCCGGTGGGCACGTAACAGATCGATTTTGATCTACTTTTGGATCTCAGGCGATCTTATCGACGAAACTCCTGTATATTTATGCGTAATTACAAGGAAAAGTGCAATTGTTGGACGACGGAAGAACAGTTGCTAGAATTTACGTATGGTAACCAAGAATAAGAAGCATTGACTTTTGTGTAATCTATGTTACAATAAAATACGGCGGTAATAATATGGAGGTTCACATGCAAGAACAGACAGATGCAGAGTTGCTGAAGCGGGACCAATTCCTGAGTGGCTGCGGTTTTTCCAGCCTCAAAGCCTTGGAAAAATCGCGTCCTCTGCCTGCCGCTCCTGAGCGGACCAGAGAGTTTGTTGACGATGGTGGCTCGGAACAAGCTCTCGGTGCTGCAAGGATAAAACTCGAACCGGTTATAAGGAGGTAAGGTCATTGCCAAGGAATTCTAGGAATCCCTTGGCAATGACACCCGGTATCTATAAAACAAATGTCAATTATTCTCATTTCGGATTGATCAATCCAGCCTCAAACAACTCAACCTCTAGCTCGTTTTGATCACATTTCCATGTAGTCGCTTTATGCCACAACAGTAATATTGCTGCGTTGTTACAAATATAATCCTTTTTCTTCTGACCCTCACCGTTATCTCCATCGACATTCTCGTGTTGTCGGTGCGCAAATAACGCACTGACAACGAGATTCGGGGCTAGGTACAATGGAAGTCTTCCCTCATCTAGATAATCTGCTGCGCGCATAAGTGCTTCACACATTTCTGTTCTTTTCTCTTCCTCAACAAAATGATGCGATTTCATTTGAACCCAAGATCTTAATAGAGTAATCGCAAAATGCAATTGATGCTCCGGGGTCATATCTAGAGCCATATACCCAAGAGTTTTCATGATATTCTCAATAAACTGGCCAATATATTTATATCCAATATCGCAATCGAGGTCGGCCTTCATAATTGATTTTAGGCTTTCATTGTTGTCAATTCGATCTAGTACGCAAGAAACACTTCTCCTGATTGCATCATTTTCATTCTTATGAACAATGTCGTCGATCTCTTCGAACTTTTCTTTGTCTATGCCTGCATTCTTCGACCACATTGATTCATTTTTTTCACGATCACCTTCTTTGCAGTATCCTTTGCTTGGTGGAATTCTCGAAGGTCCCAAAAGGTTTAAAAACCACATGTGAAACAACCTGACATGACTTCCTTGCAAAAGCATAAACGGATTTTTTTCTAATTTATTTAGTTCTTCTTCACTTATGGTATCCGGAGTTTTCTTATGGGTTTCCCTCAATTCTTCACACTTCTTCCATACGGCATCCTCCATCTCGCTTAGAAAGGCATGGCACTTTTCAAATGTTTCAAAGATACGCGTAAGAACAATCCTCCTTAGGATCCACATTGTATAGTATTTATTGTTCAACTCCTCCCCTTCCAAGAAATGCAAATACCAATTCATGGCACCATCATAGGCGTCCATATGCCAATTGCATGAATATGCCAATGTAAAAACATCAGCGAAAACATCATCGATAACTTGTCGTGCGGTTGTCAATATATTGGAACATCGTTGTTCATATTCAAGTTTCTTCGGGTTGGTCGGGTCCCATTCTTTGCCAATAAAAGGTTGGCTCCCAAATGAAAATCTGTTGGGGCCAACTCTTAAATCTCTATAAAGAAAAGGCAAGATTATGTAAGAGTTGTGGATAAGTGAAGACGGAAGAGACAGGCATGACAAAAAGCCCCACGTTAGTTGGAGGCTTTTTGTTGTTCTTTGCCGTTCGTTTAACTCCCTAAGTAGTCATCTTTCACCTATGATGAAAGCTGACTATGAGTAAGACAGCACCTCCACCAGACAACCTGCCCGTAGATCCAAATGATGATGAAGCGAGGGGTCCTTCAAGACAGGGCAACACAAACTCACCCACCATTGTCTGGTGGGGTGACTTCAAGTTGGATGACCAGGACATCGCAGATTTCCGCAAAGCTTTGCTGACTGACTATCCAGAGAAGAATGACTGGACTGATGATGAAATCCGTCAAATGGCCTATAACTCCATCCATCTTTTTGCTTTGATAATGCAGATTGAGGCTTCTGAAAATGGAGCCGAGTCTGCATCTCTTTCAGACAACTAATTCTAAATCATATGAAAGCCATTTCATACTTTATTTACCTTCGCAAATCCAGCGAATCCGAGGACCGGCAAGAGCTCTCCATCCCCGCGCAGAAGAGAGAGATGCTGGCCTTGGTCAAGCGAAAGGGACTCAAGATCGTGGGTGAGCCACTGGAGGAAGCCTGCTCGGCCATGGTCCCAGGACGACCCCTGTTCAAGAACATGATGGACGCGATCGATCGCGGGAAGGCCACCGGGATCGTCTGCTGGAAGCTGGACCGCTTGGCTCGCAATCCCCTGGACGGCGGGCGGATCATGCAGGCTCTGGGAGAGCGACGAATCCAGGAGATCATTACCCCGGAGTTCACCTACACGGCCACTGGCGCCGACAAGATGCTCATGGCCATCATGTTCGGCATGGCCACCAAGTACAGCGATGATCTGTCGGACAACGTCCGGAGGGGCAACCGAGAGGCTCTGGAGCGGGGCCTGTGGCCCGGCCGGCCCAAGCTGGGGTATGTGCGGGACCCAAGGACCAACCGCTTGGTTGCCGATCCTGAGCGGTTCACCATCGTCCACGAGATGTGGCGGCTGCTGCTGGCGGACAAGCCCGTGCTGGATATCCTGCACCTGGCCAATGACCGCCGTGGCCTACGGACTCCTACGTTCGGAAGCCAAGGGAACAAGCCCCTGTCCCGCTCCATGATCTACCGGCTGTTCGGCGATCCCTTCTATGCCGGCCAGATGGTCCGCAACGGAGCGGTCTACCAAGGAAGCCATCCTCCGATGGTCTCGTTGGCCGAGTTCGACCGTGCCCAGGAGATCCTAGCTCGACGGTGTCTCTGGCGAGAGCCAGATGTCCCTGGAAAGCTGTTCTTCACCTACCGGGGCTTGATCTCCTGTGTCTCGTGCGGGGGCATGGTGACGGCCAAGAACACCACTAACCGCCACGGGAGCAAGTACGTCCATTATTACTGCTGGAAGAAGAACCACAAACACCTCTACTGTCCGGAAGGGGCGGTGCAGGAGAGGGAAATAGAAAGGCAATTCTTGGCATTTCTTGATGAGCTGGTGATACCGCCAGCCTGGGCAGCTACCGTGGTCAGCAAGCTGGACCGTCTGAGGAATAAAGTTGAGAAGGCGTCTGCAAAGAGTGCTGTTCTCACCGAGGAGCATTTGAGAAAACTGGAAACCCGCTTACAGCGACTACGTACCGTTTTCCTGGATGATAACTTCACCGAGGAAGAGTACCGAGTTGAAAGGAACAGGCTGCTTGATGAGAAGGCCAGACTAGAAGAAAACCTCTCCAATCCTGCTGGAAGTGCAGATTACTTGGAACCCTACCGGAACGCGTTTTTGTTCGTCAACAAAGCCAAATCTGTATTTGAGAAAGTCAATTCTGAACAAAAGAGAGAACTGGTCCAGAGGCTTACTTGGAACCTCAAACTGAAGGACAAGAAGTTGCTAATTGAAGCTAAAAATCCATTCGCTCTGTGTCGCGAATGGCCTCGGTTTCCCAACGGGCTCGCGTATCGGGATGTTATCAGAACTTTTTTTGGCTCAATACAGCTAAATTTACTTGGTCGACTCTAATGTTTGTATTGAGTGTTGTAAAAATACCATAATCAAATTTAATACAAACCTACAACTTTGCTCGTTAGAGTACCTCTTTTTAGGATGTGGATCACCACTAACCTGCCTTTCTTTCATTATAGTAGATTCTATATTTTTGAAAATATTATTTGAAAAATTATCATTTGGGATTAACATTTTGGTTTGAGCTTGTTGTATTAATATATTTATTTCTCCTTTCCCAGTTTTACCATTTACTAGGATTTGAAGAAAAGCCTGCAATGAAGCTACGACATGAGTTATACAACTACTGTACCCTTCTTTAGATTTCAATCTATAATCACTAAAAGCATCTGTTAGCTCCCTACTAACATCATTCCATTTATCATCAGATAAAAAATTTAAAACTGGTATATAAATATCCTTAGTAATTTTATCATCTTGTCTAGGGATGAAACCTGCTCTGGTTAAAATCACGTTTATTCCGAAGTGTTCGAAAATATCGTTTAATCGATTGCTAAACTTATCAAAATATTCATAAAGCCAGTTTGATTTCCTCTTTATAAATTCATCTTCTGTTTCTTCCTCCATTTTCGGTCTATAATGTTTATCTTTTTTAGACACACTTAATACAGAGGCATAATACGATAATAAACGCAAAACCACATTTTGTTCTTCGTGTATAAAAATCCTCTCAAAATCAGAAACAGCGGATTGCTCGTCACCATTTTCTAAATATAACATTGCATATGAATTATACTTGTGAAATTCATTCAAACAGTCAATGGCCTCAAACATTCTTAATCTAGAAAACGAACCATTTAAATATTTCCAAATTTTTCTCTTTTGTGATTCGTCTAAATCATTCCAGTCCCTGTGTCCTAAATCAGGGTTAAGTTGATTTTTAATTTTTTTATCCTTGTAACCCCATAAATTAAACTTTTTTAACATAAATATAATATAATATTATTAAGTCAGATATTTTAATCTTACACTCATGAGTAAATAAAGTAAAGTCCTTAAATATAAAATCTTGACTAAAATTAGCCAAAATTCGTATACCGACGGAGTCGGATCGATTTCACAGAAATAGACTACTCGGGGGAGATTATGTTCGCACCGAGATTAAGAAAATATATTATCCCTTTAGTTTAAATAATATCTTAGCTAATGTATCTGCCTGAATATTTTGAGTTTTATCAATATTATCTATAAATTTTTGGCGACAAAACCACTCCCAATATTCGTTACTCTCTACCCTAGGCGTTTCCTCAAATAGCAATTTATTTTCTTCATTTTTAGGTGCGTTTTCTGCTGATAAATCAAATAATGGCAAGGAATCAATGGATCCTTTGTACCCATTATCATAATTTAAAACCTTGCCTCCATCATCTAATACACGTAGACCAAAATGAAGATGAGGGCCTGAACTAAAACCAGAATTTCCACTTTGTGCTATAATCTGTCCTTTCTTTACTTTTTCTCCTTGTTTGACCGAGAGCTTGCTACAATGACCATAGGTAACCTCATAATACACATCATTTTCCCGACAATGCAGTCGGACATAGTTGCCGTAACCATCTTTTCCTTCAACGGCGATATAAACTAACCCATCATTGACCGCCCATAAATTTGTACCAATAGGTAAGGCAAAATCAATTCCATTATGACCTTCAAGACCCATATTTTTGTAAACGCATTGATTTTGTTGGTTATAAAAATGTTCTCCGAATTTTTGGGATATAGGATATTGACCTTTGTAACATTCCCATAATCTAATTTTATTTTTATATTCTGACATATATTTATTTTTAGTTTATTAATTAAAATAGGATCCAAATCATTCAACTAATTCATGATTTTCTTCTTAATTTCATATTCCTGACGTGAATTCCATTTGGAATGCTCGGTAGAAACAAGAGATTCTACTCGTTGAGTAAGAATAATTTTTAATTCATTTTCATCTTTATCTTCATACACACCAGATTTGCCAAGATATAGATATTTTTCATGCCTTAAAGCTTCGCAAGTAGAACGGTAGGTAATCCAATTTTTTGACCATTGGCATAATTGTTGTATGCCTTCTAATATCGTTATAGCAACTCCTAACATCGCAGTCACGGATACATTTATACTGGCTAAGAATGGTATTAAAGCAGCAAGACAAATTTCAATTATTTTTGCTATTTTAAATTTACGCTTGGATGAAGTAGATTTATTATCATACCATTGAATTTGTTGATCCAATCTTCTGTATCCGGATTCTTGTTCTGGTTCGATATTTTTTTTAAATAGTTTCATAATCAGTTATCAAATTTAAGGGCGTACTTTAACTTTTTTTGAAATAGGATGATCTCTCTTTAAAAATGCTTTCTCAATATAATTATTTGGGTAATTTACAAAGTCTTCCCAAGTTGTCAATATACAATATCTGTCATCTTCAGTATGCGCACATTTACCGTGTGGAATATAATAATTATAGGAAAACTCTTTTACAACAGTATGATCGCCTATGCTTACATAATTATGAGTCCCCCTACAAATACTACAAGCTATAGAACCCCTAAAAATATTACTATGAACGCTAGGTAAAACAACTCCAAGTATTCCGCTCCTTGAATTATTTTGACCATTATATAAAGATGCTTGGATTTCGCGTTTAATATATTTTTGCTCTTCATAACCATGATTTTCGGAACTTTTATGACCAATAAGATGTATTGTTACTGTTGAGTCCGAAAGATAATCTTCACGAATCTTCTGCATTATATAATCTTCATTGTATGAATCTATCGCTTCATTAAGAGATTTATCTATCATATCTATACCCATATTTTGTATTTTTTCTTTATACACCATGTCATCCGTTTTAAATGAGATAAAACATTTATGATTCATATTATTTTATTTTAATTATGTTACTTTATCACACTAGCAAGATTTTAGTCTTGCGTAAAGTAGTCTGTCATAAACTGTGGATAACTAAGGTTTCAAATTCAGTAAATTTTCAGTATACTATATAAAGTATAGCGCTTAATAATATTAACTGTCAAGCACAATATGTCCACACTAACCAAAAAACAAAAAAAGATACTGGATTTTATCAAATCTTTTATTGATAAAAAGGGATATTCTCCTACTTTTGAAGAAATTCGCAAGCATTTAAGAGTTAATGCCCTGTCTGGCGTATATCAGCATATTAATTCCCTTATAAATAAAGGATATATCATAAGAGACGAGAATGCAACTCGTGGATTAAGTATAAAAAAGCCGGGAATAAATAATGTCATGGATATTCCCCTGGTAGGAGTGATAGCTGCTGGCCGACCAATTGAAGCAATAGAAACAAGAGGTGAAACAATAACCGTAGCCCGCGACACATATTTCAATCCAAGCGACCTATATGCCTTGAAAGTTTCTGGGGATAGTATGATCGAAGACGGTATTTACGATGGCGATACGATAGTGGTAAAAAGGCAAAGTGCAGCTGACAACGGCCAAACTGTCGTAGCAATAGTAGATGATAATGAAGCTACACTGAAAAAAATATTTTATGAAAAAGGTAATAAGGTAAAACTTCAACCCGCTAATCAAAAAATGATGCCCTTTTACCCGACACAGCTAGAAATAAGAGGAATAGTTATTAAAATCATCCGCAACTTTGATAATTCACCGGAAACTACTACAAAAAAATACAAAACAGCCGATCTGTTCGCAGGAGTTGGCGGTATAAGACTTGGATTTGAGCGAGCGGGATTTGAGACAGTATTTGCAAATGATTTTGAAAAACAGTGTAAGAATACTTATGATTTAAACTTTGACGGAACCGAGCTATTTGTAGAAGATATTAAAAAAATAAACGAAAAAAAACTTCCAGACTTTGATTTTCTTTTAGGTGGTTTTCCTTGTCAGGCTTTCTCAATAGCAGGATATAGGGAGGGTTTTAAAGATAAAAAAGGTAGAGGCAATCTATTTTTGGATATAGCAAGGATAATAAAAGAAAAAAAGCCCATGGGATTTTTATTAGAAAATGTAAAAAATCTTAAAGGACACGACAAAGGAAAAACATTTAAAATAATAATGGATACGCTTGAATCTCTTGGATACCACGTTAAAAGCAAGGTTTTAAACAGCATGGAATATGGTAATATTCCACAAAATAGAGAAAGGATATATATAGCGGGATTTAGAAATAAAAAGCATTATGAGCGATTCAGTTTTCCACATCCAGTAGCCCTAACGACTAAAGTAAAAGATTATCTTGAGAATAAGGTTGATAAAAAATATTACTACAACGGTAAACCGTTGTATGAAAAAATTAAGGATGACATTAAAAGTGATAAAACTGTATATCAGTGGCGTAGAAAATATGTCAGAGAAAATAAAAAAGGAGTCTGTCCGACTCTCACTGCCAACATGGGCATGGGTGGCCACAACGTACCTATAATAAAAGATAAGAAAGGAATTAGAAAGCTTACTCCGCTTGAATGTGCAAGGCTTCAAGGCTTCCCCATGGACTATAAGCTTCCAGACTTAGCTGATTCTGCACTTTATAAACAGTTTGGAAATTCAGTAAGTGTACCAGTTGTGGAAGCAGTTGCTAAACAAATTAGAAAAGCAATCGAAGCCTAGTTATTGATCAATTTGCCGAATAAAGTCAATAATTCATCGGTCGAATCTTTTCCTTTTTCTTCAAGATAAGACTTCAATACCATATTTTCATCCCAGCTAGAACTGCGATCGAATTTCTTAAATTCTATTTTGACTCTGCCTGGCTCTACCTCAATCCCACCGAACGACGCTTTGCTCATTACATCTAAATATACAGACCCTTTGTTTCTTTTAACTATTTTAGGATTAGATTTTAAGCCATCTGCATGAAAAGGTAAATAAATTTCTCCCTCAAAAGAATAATTACATATACCGTCTACAACATTAAGCTCGCTTTCTTCGCCTACTCCTCTTATGCTTTTATTAACCGCATTGGCAAAATACCAAGGCTTTACGCCTTTCCCGCATTTTACAGAAAGCTTGCGTAATTCATCTTTTGTATATATTCCGATAAGCCTCATGGTTCCTACTCGGTCGGCCTTGCTCATTTCCTCATGTTTTATTAACTGACTGTCCTTGTCGCTTTCGATAAAGTCCGAGCTAACATCAAGCTCATGTAAATATTTGTTATCAAAAACTTCGTCTTCAAATATTGCACTTAAATAATCACCCTCGAGTTCCGATTCAATAAATACATAATAGTCGTCTATCATTTGAGGTTCTCTGACTCCTGCAAGATACTGATCTTTTCTGACGACCTTAACCTCGATTCTGGGCATTCCTTTACAGGTAGACCATGTACCATTGTTATATTTTACAAAAGGCATATTAGAACCGTCCTTTTTTTCTAAACCAAGTATATCAGGAGCATTTTTATCAGAATCGTTTGCATATAGAAAATAATCAGATACGACATTGTAATTTTCATCTTTAAGTAAATAGTCAAAAATAACAGTTTCAGCAATTTTGTTAAACCACCGTTCAATGTATCCTCCGATTAAATCCCTCTTGGCCGATGTACCTTGCATATGAAGAGAATCAGAACGAAATTTCATAAGAATGAAATATATTATCTTTCTCAATTCATCTTTGGTAATTTCTATAGGTCTGCTCGTAGACATAAATTTTATTTTTATTTTATCTTTAATTTAGATATATTTTATCACTGCAAGCGCTTTTTTACAACTTAATGACGTCATTTTAGAAAAATTTTAACTTTATTTTATTTTTTTCACAGTAGTAATTTAATATAATTACAATAAATCAAGCCCAAACTCATGAATCAAACTCCTCAAAAACTCAAAGAAAAAATGTTGGAACTGACAAAGCTTTTTTGTATTGAGAGAAGTTTGTTTCAAAAATTGGTCATAATTTATAAATATATTAGGCTTCTAAACAAAGACCCTCTGGCAAAAGATATTTTACAGCGGATTTTTGACGAAACCGCAGATATAATTGGCGAACAACAAGCCGAGTGTTTTGACGAGGACGAGTTTTTAGATGTGCGAGGTGAAGCTATCTTTTCAAAAGAATTTTGGTCGTATTATTCTAATTTAGAACTAATACACAAAAAGATGAAAAAGATTAGAAACTGTAAATTATCAGATGTACGGTACCCGATAAACTATACACATCAATAAGGTAGTATGATATAGTGGGGCAATAACCATATATTGTCCTATGACAAAAACAAACAGACGACATTTTAGTCCAGAACAAAAATTGGCCATCGTGTTAGAATCTTTTCAAAAAGATACAACCATCGAATCAGTAAAAAGGAGACATGGTTTAATTGGCTCAGTAATTCATCGCTGGCGCGAAGAGTTTAAAACAAGAGCGCCGGAGATATTTGCTGATAAAAGAGGGGTGAGTTTAAATAAGAAAAAACAAAATTATGATCCCAGCCAATCGCCAGACGAACTAAAAAAGATAATTGGAGAATTAACAGTT
>JBDRCM010000032.1:0-28599 GCA_043821725.1 bacterium
AAATTCGGCAGTGATAGGTCTTTTAAAATCTGCCCATCAAATGTTGATGGAGAATCACCTTAACACTTGTTTTAAGACAGCGATGGGAATAAAAAACGAAAAAAGAAAACGGGAAATGACTCAAGAGATTTTAAAAGTCACGAAACTATTTAATAAATAATTTAAATCGCATGACTAAAAATATAAAAGAACATACTTATTACGTCAGAGGAATGCATTGCGCTTCTTGCGAGATTTTAATTGAGAAGAAATTATTAGAATTGGGGAACATAAAATCAGTTGAAGCCTCAACGGCCAAAGGTGAGGCACTGATCGAATACGACGGCGAAAGACCAAAGCTCGAAAGATTGAATGAAATTTTTAAAAGAGAGGGCTATACTTTTTCCGACAGACCACAAGAAGCGATAAACGGTTTTAAGCCGAAGGAATTTTTTATTACCCTTGTTATCGGCTTATTAATTATTATCGGTTTTATCGGATTAAATAAATTGGGATTATCGGGGTTAATAAATGTTAGTTCAAAATCGTCTTTACCGATGTTTTTTGTGTTCGGGCTTATAGCCGGCATTTCTAGTTGCGCGGCCTTGGTCGGTGGAATAATTCTTTCTATGTCAAAACAATGGGGCGAATTATATTCGGATACTGACTCTACGTGGAAAAAAATTCAACCTCACTTAATTTTTAATGCTGGCAGACTTATTTCTTACGGCGTTTTGGGGGCAGTATTAGGAGTAGTCGGCAGCAAACTAAATTTTTCCTTAAATTTTGGACCGTTTTTAGTCATCACTGTTTCTGTAATGATGATTTTTTTGGCTTTTCAGATGTTTGGCTTTAAAGCGTTTAGGAAATTTCAATTTACAATGCCGAGATTTATTACAAGATTTATTGCCAATGAATCTAACTTCAAAGGCCGCTATATGCCGTTTTTAATGGGCGCATTTACTTTTTTCCTGCCCTGCGGTTTTACTATAACGGCCCAAGGACTCGCTTTAATATCTGGTAGCGCAATTCAAGGGGGTTTAATCATGATTTTATTTGCGATAGGAACCCTGCCGATGCTTTTAACTATTGGTTTGTCTAGTGTTAAATTTTCTCAAAAAACACACTTATCCGCCAGATTCTTGAAAGTAGCTGGAATTTTGGTTTTATTTTTCGCTCTCTATAATATAAATTTCCAGCTAAATGTTCTGGGAATTTCCAGTCTTAGTGATTTAGGTATTAATTCTGGCCAATCTTCCAATAATGTAAAAAATAACTCGCTTCAAAACGAAGAAGGATTGCCTCCAATTGTTAATGGCAAACAAATCTTAAAAATGGATGCTTCTTCTCGTGGCTATTCACCAAACTATTTTAAAGTAAAAGTTGGAATACCGGTGAGGTGGGAAATTACCGACAAAGGAACAAGCGGTTGCACCAATGCCATTATTTCAAAAAATTTATTTGAGGGAGAAATCCCTTTAACACCAGGACAAACCAGTATAAAGGAATTTACACCCGAAAAATCTGGGAAATATAAGTTTAGTTGCTGGATGGGAATGATTTCTGGAATTATAGAAGTTGTTGATCAAGGCGACGCCACACCTCAAAGCAATGTCTTAAATGGCAATGGGAATTTGTTTACTCCGTCGGGCGCAGAGAGTTCGGGGGGAAGCTGTGGCATAAACGGAAGGTGTGGTTGCGGTGGAAGGTAAAAATATAAAATTTAATTTTATGAATATGAATCAAAAAACAATCTTAAAAATATCTGGCATGCATTGCTCTTCATGCTCGGCTATTATTGAGAATGCACTAAAAAATGAGGAAGGTATAAAATCGATTAATGTCAATTTTGCTACAGAAAAAGCTTATTTAGAGTTTGACTCAATTGAGATAAGCATTGCCCGAATTCAAAAAAATATCGAAAAGTTGGGATATAAAGCAACGGAAGAAACTGCCGAGGAAGAAATGCATGACCACCACAAAGAGGCAAAAATACAAGAAGTCAGCAAATTGAAAAAACGGCTTATTTTCGCTTTAATTTTCAGCTTGCCTATTATTTATATGGTGATGGGCGAAATGATTGGATTGCCAGTGCCAACAATTTTTGAAAATTATGGGACTATTATCCAGTTCGCTTTAGCGACGGTTGTTATTGTTTCCTGTTTTAATATCTGGACATCTGGCTTTAAAAAATTGCTGCGTCTGTCTCCCAATATGGATACTCTAATTTTTATTGGCACAGCCGTTGCTTATTTTTATAGTTTAACCATAGCTGTCTTGATGTTTTTAGGGACAAAAGTTGACGCACCTCTTTACTATGAGAGCGTGGCTCTGATTTTGGTCTTTATTTCTTTGGGAAAATATTTGGAAGCGATAACTAAGGGAAAGACAAGTGAAGCGATTAAAAAATTAATTGGGCTCCAACCAAAAGAAGCGACGATTATAAAAGATGACGAGGAAATAAAAATTCCTATTGCCGAAGTAAAAGTCGGGGATATTATTTTGGTAAAGCCTGGTGAAAAAATCCCAGTGGATGGAATTGTTATTGATGGTTATTCCGGCGTTGATGAAAAAGCAATCACTGGCGAAAGTATTCCAGTGGAAAAGAAAAAAGACGATGAAGTAATTGGCGCGACCATTAACAAAACGGGGGTTTTGAAATTCAGGGCAACCCGAGTTGGCAAAGATACGATGTTAGCCGAGATTATAAAAATAGTTGAGGAAGCGATGGGATCTAAAGCACCAATTCAGCTTTTGGCTGATAAAGTTTCTTTTTACTTTGTTCCGTCAGTGATTGGCATTGCTATTTTGTCTTTTGTTATTTGGCTTTTGTTGGGCCAATCCCTTGCTTTTGCCTTAACAGTTTTTGTCGCTGTTTTAATCATCGCTTGCCCTTGCGCTTTAGGTTTGGCAACTCCAACCGCTGTGATGATGGGCACTGGTCTGGCGGCAAAAAATGGCATTTTAATCAAAAGTGGTAAAGCGTTGGAGATTGCCCGCGATTTGAATATGGTCATTTTTGATAAAACAGGAACTCTAACCAAGGGTGAACCAAGTGTTACTGATGTGGTGAAGATCAAAAACGATGTTAGCGAGAATTTGATTTTACAAATTGCCGCGTCAGTGGAAAAAAATTCCGAGCATCCTTTGGCTCAAGCGATTATCAATAAAGCGAAGGAGGAAAAAGCTAATTTTTCAGAAGTAAAAAGCTTTCAAGCTATTCCCGGTTATGGCGTTTCAGCTGAATTAGAAAATAAAAAAATTCTTTTCGGGACAAGAAAACTAATGACTAACAATCAAATTAACCCGAGTTTAATAGAAGAAAAAATGATTGTTTTAGAAGATCAAGGCAAAACAGCAATGATTTTAGCGCAAGACAAAGATATTATTGGCATTATTGCGGTGGCCGATACTCTTAAAGATTTCTCAAAAGAAGCAGTTAAGATGCTTCATAAAATGGGAAAGAAGGTTGCGATAATTACGGGGGACAATAAAAGAGTTGGACAAGCTATTGCCAAGCAAGTCGGCATAGACAGGGTTTTGGCCGAGGTATTGCCGCAAGAAAAATCAGCCGAAATTAAAAAATTACAAAGCAAAGGAAATATAGTGGCGATGGTTGGTGATGGTATAAATGATGCTCCGGCTTTGGCCCAATCTGATTTAGGCATTGCTTTGGGTTCTGGCACAGATGTGGCGATGGAAACTGGGGAAATAGTTTTAATTAAAGATGATTTAAGAGATGTGATAACAGCAATTGATTTGAGTAAATACACTTTAAATAAAATTAAGCAAAATCTTTTCTGGGCCTTCTTTTATAATATTGTCGGTATTCCTGTTGCCGCTGGTATTTTATATCCTTTCACTGGCTGGCTTTTAAATCCGGCAATTGCTGCCGCCGCTATGGCTTTCTCGTCGGTTAGCGTTGTTTCAAACGCTCTTTTAATGAAAAGATATGAACCACAAATTACTAAAAAATCATAAAGGGAGTTCCTTTTTGTCGCCCGCGCACGGGTGGAGTGGGGCAAGGGCGACTTCTTCTCTTTTTCAATATGCCCCGCCGCCGCCCGAAAAAATCGCTGGGGGTTTCCAGCAGGCAGGCAAAAAGGAAGGGGGTTGGGGGGGAAGGAATTTTTGACCGCCTGTTCTGCGCCGTAGGCGCAGTGGGGTGGAAAGCGTTTCCGCCGTTTGGCGTTAAGCTAAACATCAAAGCAAAAAAATTTTCTTTTTTCAATTTAATTTTTCGCGCAACCTTTTTTCTTTTAAAAGGATTTGAAAATTGTTTTGCTTTGCTCGCCGAGTTTCGGCGGGCGGAAACGCTGGGTCGGGGTTCAAAATCATTAGAGCGATTTTCGCTCAAAATAGGTTCGAGCTTCGTTCAGTAATTGCGACATAACAAATCAAAATCAACTGCTTTATTAAGTTGATTTTGATTTGTTATGTCGGGGTTGTGGGACGAAGTGGGAACCTATTTGGCTAAGAATAAGATTCATATCTATAATAAATTTGAATTAGGTGAGTGGACTAATATTAACCCTTGACATAGTATCGGATAGGTGGTATAATATAGTTATCCGATATTAATATAAACATATGTACTTATTAAAAGAAGTTTTAGATAGATTAAGACAAAAAAAGAAGAAATTGGATTCTTTTCGTCCATTCTCTAAATCCGTTTTAAATCGTTTACGAGAACAATTTGTGATTGAATGGACATATAATTCAAATGGTATTGAGGGCAATACGCTTACTTTGCGAGAAACTGCCTTAGTATTACGTGAAGGAATTACTGTAAGAGGTAAAACATTAAAGGAACATACGGAGGCAACTAATCATAAAAAAGCAATAGAATTTGTAGAAAATTTTGTAGTCAAGAAAAGTGGTCTCACAGAAAAAATATTATTAGATATTCATGGGATAGTTTTATCAGATATAGATGACGAATACGCTGGTATATACAGAAATCAAAATGTGCGCATACTTGGTGCTAGGGTAATACCACCAAATCCATTAAAAATCCAAAGACTAATGGATGAATTTTTTAAATGGCTTAATAATAATTCAGACAAACTTCATATCATAGAACAAGTGGCTTTGGCTCATTATAAACTGGTAAAAATTCATCCTTTTATTGATGGTAATGGTCGTACTTCCAGATTAATCATGAATTTATTATTAATGCAAAAAGGATACCCACCAGCTGTAATATTAAAAAATGATAGAAAAAAATATTATTCAACCTTGAACGAAGCCAACATGGGGCGATTTAAACCATTTGTTTTGTTTGTAGCCCAGTCAATTGAGCGTTCCTTGGGATTATATTTAGAGGCAATAGAACCAAAAATAAATAAAAAACAAGTTGATTTAACTGAATATATATCTTTGATGGATGCAAGTAAAATTTGTAATTACTCACAAGAATATTTAAGTTTACTTGCTCGAAGAGGAAAAATACATGCAATAAAAAGAAATAGAAACTGGCTAATAACTAAAGAATCAATAGAAGAATATATAAATAATGTAAATTCTAAGTGATAATCATAAAAATTGTATTAAAACAGACTTCAAATTAAGGAGTCTGTTTTGCTGTGTCGGGCTGAGAGGACTTGAACCTCCGACCTCGTCGTCCCGAACGACGCGCGCTAGCCAACTGCGCTACAGCCCGATGGCGCTATCCGCAATACCTCCTCTGCGTACACACAAGCAAGTTATGTATATGCAGGGAAGCGGATGGCGCTTCATTTTTGGAGGGGATGTGGGTTGGAGATTTATATTTTTTCAGGCGGATATTTTCAAATTATGACAATGTCTCCACAAATTTATATACTATGCTCTGATGATGCGGTACCATTTGTATTTTCATTATCGTTATAATCATTCCCTCTCTTATCACAAGTATATAGCCCTTATGTCCGTACATCGCGTCAGGATCAACATCCAAATAAAATATCCAGGCCGGATCTCCGTCAAATATAACAGGGTCGCCCATATATTCAGATACTTCACAACTTTGCATTTGCTGTGGGTAAGCGAATAATTTGGCATCATGGTCGGGATCTTTTAATTCAAGCCCTTTTTTTTGGGCTTTTTTCTGGCAGTCAGCAGGTATGTCCATGTCATCTTCCTCCGATAACGTTTTTGTTATCATATATTATATACTCACAAGCATAAATTGCAAGCAAGAAATCAGTATGTTAGTTTAAAATAATGGATTATTAAGCATATATCGCACGCGACCAAAAAAATGACCTTATTTTTTTCTGGCTTTGCAGTTTGCCTAATATATGCTACAATAAATTCAAATTAATAATATTTTATGGACATAAAGAAATATTTTAAACAAGCAGTCAAAGACGACGCTTCAGACTTGCATCTTGTGGGCGGAGAATTACCTGTTTTACGCGTGGAAGGAGAATTAAAGACCATCAGTGATACCAAACTGGATAATAAGGAGCTTAATATGGCAATCATGTCTGTTTTGTCCAAAGAACAGCAGGAAAAATATAAGGCGGAAAAAGAGCTTGATTTCAGTTATGAAGTTTATAATGCGCGTTTTCGCGTTAATTTACACCAGCAAGAGGAAAAAATTGGTTTAAGCGCGCGATTAATACCAAAAAGAATTCCAACTCCTGAAGAGCTTGGCTTTTATGATTCAATAACCGAAATGACTGACAATCTAGACGGTCTGATTTTAGTTACAGGTCCGACCGGCTGTGGCAAATCAACCACGATTGCTTCTTTGATTGAAGAAATCAACAAAAAGCGCAAAGCTCATATCATAACAATTGAAGATCCAGTTGAGTTTCTTTTTGAAGACAAGCAGTGCCTCATAGAACAGCGGGAGGTGGGAACTGACACAAAATCGTTCGCATCTGCTTTAAAGCATGTTTTAAGGCAAGATCCAAATGTTATTTTAGTAGGTGAAATGCGTGATCCTGAAACAATTGCAACCGTTTTAACTGCCGCAGAAACAGGCCATCTGGTGTTTTCAACTTTGCATACGCCAAGTGCGGCTGAAGCAGTTGAACGGATTGTTGATGTATTTGAAGGAGCCAAGCAAAAGCAGGTGCTTATTCAACTGTCTGCGGTTTTAAGGGCTGTAGTGTCCCAGCAACTTATTCCCTCAAAGGACAAAGGCCGTATTGCAGCTCGCGAAGTTTTAATAAATACTCCAGCTGTTGCCAATTTAATAAGGGAAAATTCAGTGAGCCAGATAAAGTCGGCAATTCAAACCGGTGCAAAGGATGGCATGATAACCATGGAAAATTCAATCAAGCAATTATTGAGTGACGGTTGGATAGATGAAGATATTGCTCAACGAAGGATGGGAAGAATGAAAAAAGTTTAATTGTGTGGATTTAAAAAAAATTTACAAAAAAATAAGCGCAATAGCGGAAAAAAACAAAACGCCGATTTATGCAGTCGGCGGTTTTGTGCGCGATTTGCTGATGGATAAGCAAGAATTTAAGGATATTGATTTTGTAGTAGAAGGAAGTGGAATTGATTTTGCCGAGAAATTTGACAAGGCAATGAAAGAACAGGGGAGATTAGTTATTTTTCCCGACTTTGATACTGCGCGCTATCTATTTTTTGATGAACAGGACAAAATATTTTTGGAGCTGGAGTTTGCCGGCGCAAGAAAAGAACAGTATAAAAAAAGTTCAAGAAAACCCAAAGTGCTGGCTACTGATTTGGAGCAGGATTTATTGAGAAGAGATTTTACAATCAATGCCATGGCTTTGCCGATTGAAAAAATCAATGAAAATTTTTTTAAAAAGCATATTATTGATCGTTTTAACGGCAAGCAAGATTTAGAAGATAAGATTATCCGTACTCCTTTGGATCCGAATGAAACATTTATTGATGATCCGCTTCGCATGATAAGAGCTATGCGATTTTCCGCGCAGTTGAATTTTTCAATTGAACCGCAAACACTTGAAGCGATTTACAAAAATAGGGAGCGGATAAAAATAGTTTCAGCCGAGCGAATCCAAGAGGAACTTTTAAAAATATTATCATGTGACATGCCATCCGTCGCTCTTAATTTAATGTTTCAGACCCATTTGCTGGATTTGATTTTGCCTGAAGTGGCACAGCTTGACGGAGTTGAAGAGATTTACGGCCACCAGCATAAAAATAATATGGTTCACACATTTAAGGTGGTGGATAATATATCATTGCGCACTGACAAAGCGATTCTGCGCTTGGCCGGATTACTGCATGACATTGGCAAATTTGCAACCAAACATTTTATAGCCAAAACCGGCTGGACATTTTATCAGCATGAACATGTTGGAAAAAAATTAGTTTATAGAATTTCAAAAAGATTGCGATTATCAAAAAAAGACACGGATTATTTGGCAAAGATGGTTCGCTGGCATCAACAGCCCATAAGTTTAATGGATGATGGTATAACCGATTCGGCTGTACGCAGGTTAATTGTTAATTTGGAAGATGATTTAGATGATCTTTTGATTTTGGGGATAAGCGACATTACCACAGGCAATCCATATAAGCTTAAGAAAAGGCAGGATAATTATGAGCGATTGCGCAAGCGCATTGATGAAGTAATGGAAAAAGACAAATTGCGCGCTTTTCAGTCGCCAATCAGGGGAGAGGAAATTATGAAGCAATGTAATCTCAAGCCCGGTCCGACTGTTGGTAAAATTAAAAAAGACATAGAAGAAGCGATTTTGGACGGCATTATTCCAAATGAATATGAACCGGCAAAAATCTATTTTGAGAAAATAAAGGGCAAATATTTGGAATCAGCTGGGAAGTGGGAAATTATTTGAGCGCATTGTGGTTGATGTGGCATTTGGCGACAGACCCTTAAAAACGGAATTCATGGGAAATTATGGAAAAAAATGGAAATTTCAAAAATATTAAAATTTTTGTTGCTTTGATTGTTTTGGCAACCATTCTGCGGTTGTCTTTTTTATCTCTTACGCCTTTATACCACGACGAGCCCGCATATTCGTTAAGAAGCATTGGAATGATAGATACTTTGACAAGCAAAAATCAGCCCACGCCGGTTGATTTGCTTGGGTATGAGAATTGGTGGGTAAAGCTGTCATTTCATGACCATCCGCCACTGTTTTTTTTAATTAATCACATATCCATTAAAATATTCAAAAGCGGATTGTTTGGCGCGCGCCTGCCGTCCGTTTTTTTTGGAATTGCAACAGTGATCATACTATTTTATATAGCGCGTAAAATTTTTGATGAAAAAACAGCGCTATTGGTAGCGGGGTTGGGTGCTGTAAATTGTTTTATGGTGGCTTATGCGCGCGTGAGTATGATGGAATCCACTGTAATGTTCTTTATTCTTTTGTCGCTGTATTTTTTCTTGCTTTCATTGGAAAATCAAAAATATTTGCCATGGTTTGGATTGTTTTTCGGCATCAGCGTTATGTGTAAATATACGGCCGTTATTTCAATGCTGGCATACATTCCAATTATTATTATATACAGAAGAAATTATTTAGTCGGAAAAAAATTTTATTTTTCCGCTTTATTGTTTTTAATAGTTATTTCGCCGTTAATCATATATAATTATTACTTATTTGAGAATTTTGGACATTTTGATTTTCAGATTTCCTCATTATTAAATCAAGATACTCCAATGTGGGGTAAAATATATAACGCGCAAATCAGAGGATCCATTTTTGATCGCATTCAAGGACTATTGTCGCTATCATATCTGATTTCGCCGGTTATGGTCTGTTTTTTCTTTTCTGGCCTTATCCTTTTTGCTTTCAAGATAAAGAAAGCTTGCGGTGTTAATTTATTGACGCTACTTTTTTTTACAATTACGCAAATTTTTCTGGTTATTTTGATTGACTCTCACGCGCGCATTCTTTATTACAGCGTGCCTTCAGTTATTTTGTTGTCTTCATACTATATTTACAATAATGGATTTTTGGCCACAAATCAAAAGCCATGGAAAATAGCAGTCGGCGCGCTTCTTTGTTTTGAGTTATTGTTCTGCTTAAACAGCATTTTTGTGCCGTTATGGTCAAAGCCGTGGGGCCAAGAGTTTTTAACATACGCAATGGTGTATGGCGAATCATCTCATTTTGATCAAGGAGATAGGCAAATAGAGGCGTTTTTTAAGAATAATGTGGATGGACAAAGCCAAAAGATTGACGTCAGGCCATGGTTTTATGAGTGGAAGCCGATAAACAGCATTGATATTGTTAAGGATTCTTTTGCAAAAAATGATTCAAAGCCGATTATAGTTTATGATTCCCGGATTAAATATCAAACTTACGCATGGGTTTTTATGAAGCGCAAAATTTATCAGAATATTCCGGTTTTTTCAGACATAGAATTTAAAAAAAATATAATTCAAAAGTTCATAGATCCTCAAATTTTTAATCATTTTAATGTGTATTATGTGTTCGCAGTATCTCCTTTTTCGCGCGTCGATCCAACACAGGCACAATCCACGCACTTGCCTTCTGAATTGGACTTTGCAAGCGCTGTTTTAATCCGCAATAGTCAAGGCATACCTGTTTATTTGGTATATCACTTAAATTTTTCCGATTATTTCGATATTTTTATAAATAACAGCAACAATTGACCAAATTGGCTTATTATAGTATGATAAATGTTAATAGGAGCTGAATTATGCGGTAAATAAGCCATTATTATTAATATTACTAAAAAGATATGTCTATATTTAAGAAAAAGAGTTTTTATATTATTCTGCTGATTATTTTATTAACAGTGGCAGGTGTTGCCTACAGCAAATATAAAAAGGACAATAAGCCGATTGAATATGAAACGGTCAAAGTAAATAAAGGAGATGTAACGCGCACAGTTGATGCCACAGGTAAGGTAAAATCAGAGAGTGATTTATCATTGCGTTTTGAAACCGCCGGCACTGTTGCCACAGTAACAATTAAAGAAGGCGATATAGTGAAAGAAGGCGATGTATTGGTGTCTTTGAATTTAAAATCCCTTGACTCTTCTGTTGCGCAAGCCAGCGCTAATCTCAATCAACAGCTGGCTGGCTCAACTGCTGAACAATTAAAGAGTTTAAATGCTACGGTGGATAGCGCAAAATCTGCGTTGGAAAAAGCAAAAGCTGATGGAAGCGCTTCAGTGGCTTCCGCTGAATCAGCTTTGGAAACTGCAGAAAATAATTTGAAACTGGCTGAAGGGGGAAAGGACAGTCAGATAGTAAGCAGTGAATATGACAACGCGGTTGTGCTTTTGCAAAAGACAGCTTCAATTCTTGATGACGCAATAACTCAATCAGACAATATACTTGGCATTGATAATACACTGGCCAATGATGATTTTGAAAAGTATTTGTCTGTGCAAGATACATCGCGCCTTAATGTGGCTAAAAATTATTATCCAACCGCGAGAAACGCCAAAAATCAGGCGGTCGCAGTAATCCTCCCACTTACAACTTTAAGCAATAATAATGAAGTGGATGCCGTTCTTGATATAACCGAGCTTGCATTGGCAAAAACAAATCAATTATTGGCATATGTGGGCGATATGCTTAATGCAACGCGAGCTGTTGGCAGTCTAACGCAAACTTCTTTGGATACAAAAAAAACCAGCATTTCTACAAGCCGATCTTCCATAACCACACAATATACTTCAGTGGTTGGTCAAAAGCAAGATATTTTCAACGCAATAAACAGCTATTCAACATACAAAATAGCGTATGAAAAGGCAATAAAGGATTTGCAGTCAACAAAGGACAGTGTAAAAAGCTATAATAACCAGCTTCAGGCCTCTGTTGCCCAGGCCGAGGCAAATTACAAAAACAGCTTGAATCCTGCGCGAGAAGTTGATGTTGCGTATTATCGCGCCGCATTACAACAGGCAATTGTAAATCGTAACAAGGCAATACTTAAGTCGCCTATGAACGGCGTGGTCACAAAAATAAATAGAAAAAAAGGCGAATATATTTCAGCAACAGATATTATAGTAGAAATGGTTTCGCCTGACTATGAAATTGAAGTGGATGTGCCTGAAACAGATGTTGCAAAGATAAAAATCAATGACAAAGTTAGCTACACAGTTGACGCGCTTGGTGACAGCTATAAATTTGTTGGAAAAGTAATTACAATTGATCCGCAATCAACTGAAATTCAAGATGTAGTGTATTACAAAGTCAAAATTTCAATTTCCCAAAGTGATGTTAAGAGCAATAAGGCAAACAAGGAAATAAAGCCGGGTATGACTGCAAATGTTTCAATTGATACTGCTGGAGACAATGAACTGAAAAATGTTTTGTACTTGCCACTGCGCGCGATTTTATCTGAAAACGGTTCAGGCAGATATGTGAGAGTGTTAAAAGACAACAAGGTAAGCAACGCGACTGTTAAGTTGGGTAGTCAGGTTGACAATGGGTTTGTTGTTATAGAAAGCGGAGTAAGCAGTGGCGATGAAATTGTATTGAGTGTTAAACAGTGATTATGCCATTGATACAAGTGAAAAAATTAAAAAAAGAGTTTAGTAATGATGATGTTGTGACAAAGGTTCTTAATGGTCTTAATTTTAACATAGAAAAAGGAGAGTTTGTATCCATAATGGGGCCCAGTGGATCAGGCAAGTCAACACTAATGCATATATTGGGGTTTCTTGATACCCTTACAGAAGGTTCATATCATTTTGACGGCCGAGATGTTGGAAAGTTAAATGATGATGAGTTGGCGCTAATGCGCAGCAAAAGCGTAGGATTTGTGTTTCAGGCGTTTAATCTTCTTAATCGTTCAAGCGCGCTTGAAAATGTTGCTTTACCTCTTTTTTACAGCAAAATACCGGTTTCAAAGCGCATGCAAAGAGCAAAAGAAATGCTAGAACAGGTTGATCTCGGGCATAGGTTGAATCATACGCCAAACAAGCTTTCCGGAGGAGAAAAACAGCGCGTTGCCATTGCAAGAGCGCTTGTTAATGATCCGGATGTGGTATTTGCGGATGAGCCGACTGGAAATCTTGATTCAAAATCAGGATTGCAGGTGATGAAAATACTCCAAAATCTTAATGAGCAGGGGAGAACAATAATTTTAGTAACTCACGAAAAATACACAGCTGAGCATGCAAAAAGAATCATAAATTTAAAAGATGGTCTTATTATTGAAGATGTTCTTGTTAATCATAGGCAATTCGCTGAAAAGAACGGCAAATTGGTAAAGTAATTATGTTCATAGAAAATGTAAAAAATTCATGGCAAATTATCGGCCGTAATAAAGTGCGGTCTTTTTTGACTATGCTTGGAATAATAATCGGCGTGATGTCCGTTATTATAATAATTTCAGTTGGAGCTGGAGCCCAGAGCTTGATATTGAATCAAATTACCGGCATGGGCTCCAATTTAATCGGAATTTTGCCTGGGCAGGCAGATGAAGAAGGACCACCCGCTTCAGTTATGGGTATTTTAATTACCAGCTTGAAAGACGATCAAATAAAAAAATTGGTTAAAGAGTATCCCCATATTATTGCGGGCGCTTCTTATGTCAAAGGAGCTGACACAGTCACTTGGTCATATAATAAAATGGATATCAATTTTGTTGGTACAAATAGTGAGTATGTTATTGTTGAAGATACTAATGTCGAAAAAGGGCGCTTTTTTACCACTTCAGACGAGAATTCAAATGCGCGAGTGGCTGTGGTGGGAAGCGACGTGGTAAAAGAACTGTTCAACAATTCCGACCCGATTGGACAAAAGATAAAAATATTAAAGACAAATTTTACTGTAATCGGAGTAATGCGTCAGCGTGGAGTAAGCGGTTTTGAAAGTCAGGATAACAAGATATTCGTGCCCATTACAACAGCGCAAAAACTTTTGCTTGGAATAAATTATGCAAGTTTTGCGCGGTTGAAAGTTGATAGTGCGGATAATGTTGACAAAAGCATACAGTTTGTAAAATCACGTTTGCGCGAACTTCACAATATAGATAATCCAACGGATGATGATTTTTCAGTGAGATCAATGGCACAAGGCATTGAGACCTTTACTTCCGTGACAGACGCATTGCGCGTTTTTTTGACTTCTGTTGCAGCGATAGCTCTAATAGTAGGAGGGATAGGAATAATGAATATAATGCTTGCCGTTGTTCAAGAGCGGACAAGAGAAATTGGATTGCGAAAGGCGATTGGAGCCAGGAAAATCAATATAATGTCGCAGTTTTTAATTGAGACCATGACCATTACCCTGATTGGAGGATTGCTGGGTATAATTTTTGGCGTATTTATTTCAATTATCATTGCGAAAATAGCGCAGTACTTGCAGTATGATTGGAATTTGGTTATATCGCCGTTCAGCATTTTATTGGCAACAGTTGTTTCAATTGGAGTCGGCATTATTTTTGGCCTTTTGCCGGCAAGCAGAGCAAGCAAGCTTGATCCGATTAGCGCGTTAAGATATGAGTAAAAAATTACAAGCATGAAACTTTTTGACATACTTAAAAATTCATTTAAAGCGTTAAAGTCCCAGAAAACACGGACTGTTTTAACCATTCTTGGAATCAGCATAGGCATTGCCATAGTTATAACAATAATGTCCGCCGGCAAAGGGTTGGATAAATTTTTATTAAGCCAGATGGAAATTTTTGGATCAGACACTGTTTGGACTGAAGTGAAAGTGCCAAGCGTTAAAAAAACTTCAAATGAAAATGCCATGGGACAAGCAACCGGCATTACCATAACCACGATGAAAAATAAAGACATTGACACAATAAGGCAACATTCTAATATTTCGGCGGCATACGGATGGGTGATGGGTCAAGAGTCGGTAAATTATCAGGGTCAAAGCAGGCGAATGCTGATTATGGGTAATGGCTTTCAGATGCCGCTTGTTGAGAAATATGAAATAGATGAAGGAAGATTTTTTACTGAAGATGAAGAGAGTTCTTTGTCGCAAGTCGCAGTGCTCGGATCAACAGGCAAGCAAAAATTGTTTGGAGATGACAGCGCAATCGGAAAGACGATTTATATAAAGCATAAGCCATTTAAAGTCATTGGAGTTGCAAAAGAGCGCGGCTCGGCTTTTTTCATGGATATGGACGACATAATCACAGTTCCTGCTAAAACGGTTCAGAAAATTTTGCTTGGAACCGATTATGTTTCAGCTATTGGAGCCAAAATCATAGACAGCAAAAAAATGGTTTCTACGGTTAAGGACATTGAATATCAAATACGCCAGAATCATGGAATTACAGATCCTGACAAGGATGATTTTGCGGTAAGCACAATGGAAGAAGCGCGTGATATGCTTGCTAGCATAGTTGATGGAGTAACTTTTTTGCTTGTGGCATTGGTTTGTATATCTCTTGTAGTCGGCGGAGTTGGAATAATGAATATAATGTATGTGTCAGTAACAGAACGAACTTTTGAAATTGGTTTGCGCAAATCATTAGGAGCAAGAAAAAAAGATATTTCTAGGCAGTTTTTATCTGAAGCCGTAATGCTAACTCTTGGAGGCGGAGTATTTGGCATTTTACTGGGAGCTAGTTTGTCTTTTTTGGTTTGCGTGGCGGCCCGCTATTATGATTTGGAGTGGGTATATATTGTTCCAATTTCATCAATTGTGCTGGCAGTGCTTTTTTCAGTGGCAGTCGGCTTGTTTTTTGGCCTATATCCGGCAAAAAAAGCCGCAAACCTTAATCCAATTGAGGCATTGAGAAGGGAGTAAACACACATATGCAAAATAAATATATAATTAAAAATAAAATACTTGAATCAAATGACAGCGCCGGAATTTCCGTGTTTAATAAGGCGCTTTTTTTTGATTTTTGCGTTTATTCAAACATCAAGGTTGTGCAAGGCAAGATGTTTTTACCTGATCTTGAAATTGAAAAGTTGATTGAATCTGCAAAGGCGATCGGCATTGATTGCCCTTATGACCTTTTGGAAATTATTGAAATGGCGCGCCTGTTGATTTTAAAAAATGACTTAAGAGACGCATTGATTAGAATTTTGCTTATTGGTCAGCAAAAAGACAGTCCGGCCGAAATATATTTATTTGCAGTCGGACTTACTTTTTATCCAAATAAGTTTTACAAGCACGGAGTAAAGCTTGCCACATATAATGGCGAAAGATTTTTTCCAACTGCAAAAACAAAAAATCTTTTAATGAGCTATGTGGCTTACAATCATGCCTCAAGCAAGGGCGCGATTGACGCTTTGCTGATTGACAGGGACAATAACATCAGAGAAGGCACGCGTTGCAGTTTTTACGCCATTAAAGGCGATTCATTGATTATTCCTCCAAAGGAAATGGTGCTTGAAGGAATTACAAAAAAAATTATTATTGAAATCGCCAACAAAATTATGGACGTAAAAGAACAGCCAATACCGCTTATGGAAATAAGTGCGTATGATGAATTTTTTATAAGCGCATCCACAATGAACATAATGCCGGTCGCGCAGATTGACGATATAGTTATTGGGCCGGGTGTTGGCAAAAAAACTTTTGAATTGATGAAATTATATAAGGAACATACAGTTAAGCTTCATCAATCTTTATAAAGGAAAACAACAATGATAATCTTAATAGACAAGCCAAAACACATCACATCATTTGATGTTATTCGCATTTTAAGAAGAAAGGCAAAAATAAAAAAGATGGGTCATGCAGGCACGCTTGATCCTTTGGCGAGCGGGCTGCTTATTGTAGCAACAGAGCAGGACACAAAAAAACTTAATAATTTTCTTAAGCTTGACAAGCAATATATTGCTAACGCTCTTTTTGGATTACAAACAGATACAGGCGACATGGAAGGCCGAATAATCCAAGAGCAATACTTGGAAAGCATTGACATGGAAAAATTTAAAGAAATTCTATCGGGTATGATTGGAAAATCAATGTTAAGAGTTCCGATTTATTCGGCAATTAAGTCAGGCGGAGAGGCATTGTATAAAAAAGCTCAACGCGGTGAGCATGTTATTCCTCCAAAAAAAGAAATGAATTTGATAAGCGCGAGTATCATTGATAAATCATTTAAAAAAGAAATAATCAACGGTCACAGTTGTGTTTCCATCGGTATAAATTTTTTTGTGGGAAGCGGCACGTATATACGCACTTTGATTGAAGAACTTGGCAGACGTTTAGATGTTCCGGCTACGCTAAAAGATCTTCGTCGAACAAAAATAGGGGATTATAATATTGAAGAAGCCATAAAAATAACAATTGATCCGAATTCCGGCATTGCTTCAGTTGGTGAATTGCGCGCAATGCTCTAAAAGCTTCACATCGCAAAAGTTAAAAATTCCGGCTTAAATATTATCAAAAGGCCAAGAAGTAGAAGAACGATTCCGCTTATCAGTTTAATTGACTGTAAGTATTTATCCGACATTTTTGTTATTCTCAATGTTGCAATGGCAATCATAAAAATAAGAAAGTCATCTATCATATAGAAGATGACATAAATGATTAGATAGAAATAATAGGAAGCGGTTGAAAGGCCCATAGAGGTTAGAAGCTTGGTAAAAGCCAGTGGAAATCCAAACGAGCAAAACAGCTCCACGGTATTTATTCCGGCCGCTACTAATGAAACGCCAAGCAAGGTAATATACAGAGGCATTTCAGAGTTGGTAAAATGTTCCATTTTAGCATACAAAGCCCTTTGCCATTTTGTGAAAGAGCTTTCTTTTTTTGGATTGATTTTGCATATTTTGCATACAATGCCCATGGCGTATTCCCTTAGAGTGAAAAGTGCAAAAGCAATTGCCACAAGCCCCACTATGATTGTAATCAGCTTTATGTGAGTCAAAAACATGAACAGATTAAGCCATGCTGAAATAAAAATAAAATACACCAAACCGGACACTAAAATGAAAGTGCCCCCGATTATAAAGATTTTTTTTCTTCTACCTGTAGCAATAAGGACTGACAACAAAAACCCCAGCGTAATCATGGCGCAAGCGTTAAAACCGTCAAGCGCTCCAATAAAGGCGCTCAAAAATAATGGAGAATAGGACGCAAGTTTTGAATCATCAAGAAACGGTATATCAATCCCGCTTGCAGTTGTAGTTGAGGATTGTGTTGAAGAGCTTGTGTTAGTTTGGCTATTATCTTTTTTAATTATTTTTTGAATCTGATCTTCAATATCCATTGCAGTTTCCGCGGAAAATCCAATATAATATTCATTTTCAATAAATGTTACAGGCACGGCTCCCTGATGGATGGTTGGCACTTTATATCCCTCAAAATTTGTTTTTAAAAGCTGTTGGCTGTACGCCTCAAACACATTATATTGCTTAATCAGCAATTGAGAATACTTATTATTTAATGAAGATAAAAAAGTCATTTCATCTTTGCAATGCGGGCAGGTTGGGCTGTAAAAAAAATTAATTTCAATGGTTTTTTGAACGGGCGTTGCAATTTCTTGCGCCTGCGCAGGCAGGCCGGCGGTCAGCAAAATAACAATTGTAAAAAAAACCAGCAGTATTTTTTTCATACTATTTATCAATATTTCTTTTTATAATATCAATTAACTTTTGCTTTGGAACGTCTCCGCCAACACGCTCAATCTCATTTCCAATTGAATCAAGAAAAATAAATGACGGCATTTCAGTTATGTTGTATTTTTTAATAATATCGGGATTTTCATCATAATCTAAAAATTCAGTTTTTAAATTAGGATTTTCAGCTTCAATTTCATGCCAGCGTGGCTTCATTATCCTGCATTCTAGACACCATACAGCGCCGATTTTTAAAACCTTCATAGTTTGTGATTATTAATTTAGAATCATACTGTTGAAAGCGCAAATTTGGCAAGTTTACAAAATTCATTGCCACTTTATATATTTTCATAGTTTAGCACAATTAAAATCAGCTATCAACCTTAATTTATACTAAAAGGGTATGAGTTGTGGATAACTCTGCGTTGGAAATCTGCGTTGCCTTATTGTTCGCCGTAGGGATTATCTGTGCATAACTTATATGGTAAAAAACTTGACGTTATCAGCCAGTATGGTATATTATCACTCATAACATCAGAGTGATAATTTATGGATAGTCGGAAAAATCGGCTTTTAAAGCTGATTACTGAAAACTACATAAAAACGGCAGAACCGGTTGGGTCGCTTTTTTTGCTTGCCAGCGGACAGCTTGATTGTGGGCAAGCAACCATAAGAAATGAAATGAGGACTCTTGAAGAAATGGGATATTTAACCCATCCGCATACTTCAGCCGGACGAGTTCCAACACAACTGGGATACAGGTACTATTTGGATAATCTTAAGACGCAAAATATTAATGCCACAAAAAAGGAAAGCAACATGCTTGAAGCATCAGTCGTGTTCAATGACAGTTTTCAAGCGCGCGGAAAAAAATTGGCCAAAACACTTGTTGAGCTTTCCAACCAAACAGCTATTCTTGCTTTTTCAAAGGACTATATTTATTACACCGGACTTTCAAATTTTTTCTCTCATCCTGAATTTTCTCAAATGCGTTTTGCGGAAAATGTATCTAAAGTATTTGACCATTGCGAATCATGCATAGAGGAAATAATTGAAACTACCGAGGAAGGCATTTCAGTATTCATCGGCAATGAGCATCCATTTGGAAGCATGCTTTCAATCGTTGTCAGCAGGTTTAAAAGCGATTCCAAAGAAGACGGGCTAATGGCGTTGCTTGGGCCCATGAGAATGGATTATTGTCGGAATATGGCACTGGTTGTCAAAGCCAACGAATTAATATAATTTTTTTTATGATTGATGAAAATGAAAATAACAAAGAGGATATCGCGCTGGAATCAAATTCGGATTTAATACCGGATTTAAAGGGCGAGAATCAAAAAAATGAGGATCAAGAAAATCAAGAACAGATTGGCGCGCCTGATAATTCAGCTAAAAAGAAAAAATTATTTTCAAGAAAATGCAAGTTTTGCGAGCGAGAAAAGGAAAAATGCAAGGAATACAAAAGTGGATGGCAAAGAGCGCTGGCTGACTACAAAAATCTCCAAAATGAGATTGAAAGCAACAGGCAGAACTGGATAAAAATGAGCGAAGCCGGAATATTGGAAGATTTTTTGCCTGTTTATGACAATTTTAAAACAGCTTTTGCAACTGACGTTGGACTTGAAGAAATTAACGCCAATGAATCCAAATGGAAGAACTGGAAGCAGGGGATTGAATATATTAAAAAGCAGTTTTTGGATATTTTAAACAGTTATGGAATTGAAGAATTAAAGACATTGGGAGAAAAATTTGATCCGAAATTTCATGAAGTGATGGCTGAAGAAGAAGCCAAGGGAAGCGAAAGCGGGATCATAATAAAGGAAATAAGCGGAGGATATAAAATTAAAGACAAGGTCTTAAAAGCGTCAAAAGTAATAATAACAAAATAATTAATACAAGCACCGAACCGTGCGTTCGATACTTGTAGAGGAATAATATATGCGTTTAGTTCATTTACAGCCGGGCTGGGGCTTGCTGGACGACATAATGGATGATATGGCATCCAATCTGCCGTCTATTTCCGGCCAATCCATAAAGGCGTTTGTGCCGGCAATGGATATTTATGAGAATAAAAATGCAATAATCGTTGAAACGCCATTGGCTGGTGTTAAGCCCGAAGATGTTGAAGTAAGCGTTGAGAAAGGCGTGTTAACCGTAAAAGGAGACAGTAAAAAAGAGCATGAAGTTGATGAAAAAAATTATTATCGCAAAGAAATCCGAAGCGGGTCATTTTTTCGCCAGATGGCTCTGCCTACGGCAGTTGTGGAAGAAAAGGTAAAAGCTGAATTTGAAGATGGCGTATTAAAAATCACCTGTCCAAAGGCACAGCCGGCAAAAGCAAAAAAAGTGAACATCAATATAATTAAGAAGAGCAAGGCAAAATAATTGTTTAAAATTTTTTTTAGGCAATTCATACTGCGCTCTGACACTTTCGCTCATTGCGGGCAAGTGTCGGGGCGCGCCTAAGAATTGCGTAAATTTAATAATTTAATATTAATAAGTACATATATATGAGTAAAGTATTAGGCATAGATTTGGGGACAACTAATTCCTGCATGGCTATCATAGAAGGAGGACAGCCAAAAGTATTGGAAAATAAGGAAGGCAACAGAACAACGCCTTCAATGGTTGCTATTTCAAAAAATAATGAGCGGTTAGCCGGCCAACTGGCTAAAAGGCAGGCCGTAACCAACCCAAAAAATACTCTTTATTCAATAAAGCGCATGATTGGACGGCGTTTTAACGACAAAGAAGTTCAAGAGATGAAAGAGCATCTTCCATTTGAAATTATTGCGGATGGAGATCGTATTAAAGTAAAAATGGGCGACAAGGATTATACAGCGCAGGAAATTTCAGCCATGGTATTGCAGAAATTAAAAACAGACGCTGAAGAAAAGCTTGGAGAAAAAATAACTGACGCCGTAATCACTGTGCCGGCGTATTTTGACGACTCACAGCGCTCGGCCACAAAAGCGGCTGGTGAAATCGCCGGATTAAATGTTCTTCGCATAATCAATGAACCGACTGCCGCGGCTTTGGCTTATGGATTTGACAAGAAAAAAGATCAAAAAATAGCGGTTTATGATCTTGGTGGCGGAACATTTGATATTTCAATTTTGGAAGTGAATGAGGACACCGTACAAGTATTGTCAACAAACGGCGATACTCATCTTGGAGGCGATGATTTTGATCAAGTAATAATCAAATGGATAATTGAGGAATTCAAAAAAGATCAAGGAATTGATTTATCAAAAGACCCGCTTTCTTTACAAAGAATTAGAGAGGCCGCTGAAAAAGCCAAAATAGAACTTTCAACAACGCAGGAAACGGAAGTTAACCAGCCGTTTATCACCTCAGATCAGGACGGACCTAAGCATCTTGTTATTGCCTTGAGTCGATCAAAATTAGATGAATTAGTTGGTAGCTTAGTTGACAGAACACTGGAGCCCGTTAAAAAGGCAATTGAAGATGCCAAACTGTCAGTGGAAGATTTGGATGAAGTAATAATGGTCGGAGGAATGACCAGAATGCCAATGGTATTGAAAAAAGTGGAGGATTTCTTTAAGAAAAAGCCGCATGTGGGCGTGAATCCGGATGAAGTGGTGGCAATGGGTGCGGCAGTGCAAGGAGGAGTCCTTAAAGGAGATGTAAAGGATGTTCTTCTTTTGGATGTTACCCCGTTATCGCTTGGCATTGAAACGCTTGGCGGAATAATGACAAAACTGATTGATAAAAATACAACAATTCCGTCTTCAAAATCGCAAGTTTTTTCAACAGCGGCTGACAGCCAGCCATCAGTGGAAATACACGTTCTTCAAGGTGAACGTCCAATGGCTTCTGATAATAAAACACTGGGGCGTTTTATTTTGGATGGTATTCCTCCTGCGCCCCGTGGCGTTCCGCAGGTTGAAGTTAAATTTGATATTGATGCAAACGGCATTTTAAATGTGAAAGCCGCTGACAAAGCAACAAAAAAAGAACAGTCAATACGGATAGAGGCGTCTTCAGGTCTGTCTGATGATGAAGTAGAAAAAATGAAGCAAGACGCTGAAGCAAATGCCGCTGATGACAAGAAAAAGCAGGAACAAATAGAAGTAAAAAATACAGCCGACACAATGGTTTATACCACTGAAAAAATGATGAAAGATGTCGAAGACAAGAAAATAGAAGTTAGTGATGATGACAAGAAAAAAGTCAATGACGCGCTTGCCAAGTTAAAAGAATTAAAAGAAAAAGATGATATTGAAGCAATTAAAAAAGCATCTGAAGATTTGTCTGGAGCCGCGCAAACCGTTGGCATGAAGCTTTACCAGGCAGAGCAGGCAAAGCAGGATAACGCTAAAAAAGAAAGTTCAGGCGGGGTAGGCGAAAATAGCGCAGATCAAACCGACCCAAATTCAAGTAATAATAAAGATGCTGGCGCTGATAATCAAGATAAAGGACCCATTGAAGGTGAAGTTGTTGATGGAGACGAAGAAAAAAAGAGCAATTAACAATTGAATGAATTAGAATAAGACAATATAGGCACAGATTATAGCCTATTGTCTAGTAGTTCCCATTTTTTAGTAAATATTTTTTATGAAATATTTTATAACATACATGCATTGTCAAAGAACACGGCAAGTAGATCATCAAGATGAAGGAGAAGCTCCAAAAAATAGTTCTACAGGTATTTGTTCAAAATGCAGATATTGTTCCACTAATTTGTATGGCGATAAAACGCAGGAATATTTTGATGAAGAACAGATTAGAAACAAAATAGAAAAGCATTTAAAAGAAGAAAGTCCATGGATTGGCGATTTTCCAAATGATACGCAAAAATATGATCCTGAGTTGGTCGCGCGTTTTGATGAAATAGAGAGGGTTGCCATGCAAAAAATTGAATCAGAGCGAGATGGCGAGTCAGGTAGAGAAACGAGTAAAAAATAATAAATATGTCAAAGGATTACTATAAAATTTTGGACGTTAGTAAAGAAGCAACTCAAGATGAAATTAAAAAAGCATTTAGAAAAATGGCAATGAAGCATCATCCGGACCGTCAGGGCGGAGATGAAGCAAAGTTTAAGGAAATAAACGAGGCCTTTCAGATTTTGGGCGATAAGGATAAGAGGCAGAGGTATGATCAGTTTGGATCTGATTTTGAACAGCAGGGCGGTTTTGGAAGCGGAATGAATTGGGATGATATTATGAATGCTGCGCGTCAGGGAAATTTTGGAGGATTTCAGGGTTTTAGTGGCGGGAATATTGATCTTGGCGATATATTTGGCGATATTTTCGGATTTGGTAATAGATCATCAGCCAACCATAGGTCACAAGAACGTGGCCGTGATATACAAGTGGATATTGAAATTGATTTTAAGGAAGCCGCTTTTGGAATTGAAAGGGAAATAAATTTGCGCAAGCAGTCAAAGTGTGATGTATGTTCAGGAAGCGGCGGAGAGCCGACCAGCGGAATGAAAAACTGCGGGACATGCAATGGACAAGGCCAGATTTTGCAAACCCAGCGCACTTTTTTAGGCGCCATGCAAACTGTAAGCGCGTGTCCTCATTGCCAAGGACGCGGGCAAATTCCCGGGAAAAAATGCAAGCACTGCAATGGAGACGGAATTTTGGCCAAGAGCGGTTCGCATAAGATTAAAATCCCGGCCGGCATAGCAGACGGTCAAGCAATACGGCTGAACGGCATGGGTGAAGCAGCTAGGTACAATGGAGTAAATGGCGATTTATTTACTAGAATTCATGTTAAGCCACTAAAAGGTTTTGATCGAGATCATGCAGATGTCTTTACAACAAGTGAAATAAATTTTACGCAAGCCGTTTTAGGAGATAAGATTGAAGTGCAAACCCTTGAGGGTGAAGTCAAAGTTGTTGTGCCGGCAGGCACTGAATCAGGCCAATTAATACGATTGCGAGGTAGGGGCATGTATTTTTTAGGGAGAAGCGCCAGAGGCGATCATTTTGTCAGAATAAAGATTAAGGTTCCGAAAAAAGTTAATAGAAAAGCAAAAAATCTTTTGCAGGAGCTTAAGAATGAGCTTTGATCTCAATATTTAACGCAATGACCGGATGTGTAACTTTTACAATAAATTAGTGTATAATAAACAGTGGAAAAAACCACTGTTTTTTAAGTTATGTTAAAGCGAGAGTTTGAAAAATTTTACAATAAGCACATGGACAAAGTGTTCCGCTATGTGTTTTTTAGAGTAGGTTTGAACAGGGATTTGGCTGAAGATTTAGTGTCAGAGATTTTTTTAAAAGCGCTTAAAAATTTTGATTCCTACAAAGAGGAAAAAAGCAAAAGCGCTTGGATAATTACGATTTGCAAGAATCATCTGGCAAATTATTGGAGGGATGCAAAGCAAGAAATTTCACTGGATTCAATGAATGGATCTGAGTCCGGAGGCGATTCATTTTCGCGCCAAGATAAAACACTGTTTGCCAAAGCAAAAAGTGTTTTTCTAAGGCAACAAAATTTGTATGAGCTGAGTGATTTTTTGGAAAGTTTGAAAGAAGATGAAAAAGAAATTGTAACTTTGCACTACATAAGCGGGTATAAATATTCAGAAATAGCAGGTATGAAAAATATGAATGCCACGGCAATAAAAGTTGCTTCGCACCGAGCAATAAAAAAAATGCGGGAAATAATGAGCATTGACACAGCGCCACTCAAAAAAAGCGTAAATGGAAGTGCAAAATAATTAATATATGAATTTTAAAAAAATACAAAAAAATCTAAATCCAACCAAAAAGTTCAAAAAAGAACTTTTGCAAAAGCTGCAAAGCGAATTTGAATCGCAAAACATAGCGATGTTTAATTCTAAGCCGATTTTTTTCAAATACGCCATGGGATTTGCCATTGTGCTGGTTGCGGTTGGGGCCTGCGGAACCGGAGCATACGCTTATTCCAGTCCCAATGTTACGGACGGCACTATTTTTTATCCAATCAAGAAAAGCATTGAAAAGATAGAGGAAAAGATTAAAATAACTCCGCAAGGAAAAGCAAATTTTTATTTAAAGCAGATTGAAAGGCGAGAAGCAGAGCTTAAAGCAATTGTAAAATTAAAACTCACATCCACGACAACTTTAAGGAGGATTGAAATTTTGCAAGATAATTTGTCAAAAACAGCTGATACAATTGAGAAAAAGCAAATTAAAAATCCTGTATTAAAGCAGAGAATAGAACAGGCATTGAAAAATAGGATTAAAAGATTGGAAAAAAGCAGGATTTTGATTGAGCAAAAACAGAACAAACTGGAAAATATTAAAGACAAAATATTGGAAATTCAGGAGCGTCAACAAATTCAGCAACGCGAGCCAAAAATTCAAATTCCCGCTATTTTAAGGCCAAATTTAACCAATACTACCACATCAGGATATAAAATGATAAACAAGACGCTGAACACAGAGAACTTATCACAGTCAACAACAGCGCAAAAATCAGCGCAACCCGGATTAAATTCCTTTGCACAGGTAATAAATACGACCACTCCATCAAAGCAATATCCCATTACAAATTCCTATACAACCAGCTCGTCTAAAACACCGGCTGTTAATGAATCGGCCGATTCATCAGACAGCAACACGTTAAAATCAAGTAGTGGTACTACCGCGGCAGTCACAGGGCCCGACAGCCAAGGAAGTTCCAATACTTCTTTTAACAGGTGACGGTCAAGCGTCCATGGCGCAATAGGCGGGCTTGGTTGCAAAATAAAGGTTATTATTTAATTAAAAAATATGAAAAAAACATTACTAGTCGCTATGGTTGCGCTGTTTTCTTTGTCAGCTTTTGCGCCTGCTATGGCCGCTGAAAACGGACGGTTTGAAGCGCAAAGCCAAGCAATAAACAATAAACAGGGATTAGAGGCTCGTGCCAAGATTTTAGATGAAATAAGGAACAACCCAAAAGTGAGATGGGGCAGAGCAGAACTGGTTGAAATAAAAGGGGATACACTGCCCACTGAAATAGTGGTTATGGCAGATAAAAAACCAATGCTTGAAAAAGTTGACGCAAAGCTTACGGCGAACACAAACAGCGCCAAACTGCTTGTAGCACAAAAAAAGTACACGATTAAAGTTGATGATGATACGATTTTCGCAAGGAGATATTGGGGTAAAAGCTCTCTGCAAGAACTTACAGTCGGGGACAAGTTGTTCCTTGTAGTATTGGACTATGGAAATGATAATTATCGCGCCCTTCTTGTAAAGGACAACTCAATTTTTTGGAAGGCAGTAAAGGGCGAGATAGTGGATATTGATTATGACAAGATGTTGTTAACGCTTAAGAGGGGAAATAAGAAGCTCACGGTTCTAGCCGATAACAACACTAAATATGTTGTCTCCGGAATTAAGAATCCAACATTTAAGGATTTAAAAGTCGGCCAGCGTGCTTTAGCCAGAGGAGTAATGAATTCACGTTTAAAAATTCTTAAAGCACGACTGATAAAGGTAATGAAGCTTCAGCCAACATTATCAGCAGATATTGAATAAGAATGCTTGTTAATAACAGCGAAAATCTTGAAAAAATCGCAAAGTACGCAAAATACAAACCATCGGCTCAATGCCGGTGGTTTTGATTGATTAAAAAACTATCCATCCGGATAGTTCTTCTTTTTAGGTTCTATCGCCAAATGCGTTTTCGTGAGAAAATGGTATTTGGCGACAGACCCATTTAAGGCCATTTAATTATTCACTTGTTTTTTTGTCCAATTCTTTATTAACCAAAGCGTCAGCTTCTTTATTTTTTTCCCTGTAAATATGGGAATAGCTTACTTTTTCTATTTCAGCGGCCGCATTATACGCTAAAACAAACAATTTTTGCAATGTTGGCTCTTTGATTTTCCATTTTCCGGTCAGCTGTTTTACGACAAGCTCGCTGTCCAAAAAGCACTGCGCATGAGTAGCACCAAGTTCTTTTGCTTTTTCAAGGCCTGAAATGATGGCAGAATATTCAGCAAAATTATTTGTCTGATCTCCCAGGTATTTGCTGTATTTGATGATGTTATTGTCATATTCATCCTTAATTACAACGCCAATCGCCGCAGGCCCGGGATTTCCTCTTGCTCCGCCATCAGTGAAAATTTTTACTTTCATAGATATTTAATAATTTAATTAATGCAACCCAGCGATTGTCTTGGCACAGGGAGGGGTTCATCATATGTTTGCGCCTATGCCATTTTTTATGAGAAATTAAATGTTTAATCTTCTGATTTCCAAAATGTTTGCTTCGCGCGCCAATAAAAACGTCTCATTTTCTTGATTTACTTTTTCCTTTTCAATCCATTTTTGATTTACAAGATTTTGATTGGCATCAATGATTTTTATTATTCCGCGCGATACGCCATGCCCGTATTTTCCATCGCTTGACCATGCGCGCGAGTGCACGTATTCAATTATTTTTCCATCAAAGCCCGTAATAATCAAAATGTGGTCTCTTTTTTTGTTAGGGCCTGTTTCCAGCATAATTATTATGTCTGCCGGCTTGATATTTTTGATTTTTTTTATTGGCACGCTATTTTTGTCATCCGCAAAAGTTTTCACACCTATGTTTTCAGCCGGTCTTAAACGGGCTATTATTCGTCTGAATATATTTTTATGTTTGGCAATGCACATTTTCTTAAAAATGTCAAGCCCTGCCTGCTCAATAAAGTGTTCTCTTAAAACATGTCCGGCAAATCCGGAGCAGTCAACTCCAATATTATGATCAATCAGATATTTGCGAATCAGATCAGCACTGTCTTTAGTTTGCGCGCAACAAGCACCATGGCAATTAAATAAATTATCGCCGTATTGAATTGATATTATTTTGGCTTCCTCAACAATTTCCAGCGGAGTTCCTTTGCCACAAAGCGCTCTTAATTGCGCTCGTTGGTTGGTTTTTTTTGCAATAAAATATGGTGCGCAAACGCCGTCAACATTTTTAAAAGGAAGATTAAAGTAATTGTTTATGATTTTTTCAGCTTTTAGTGGTAGCATTTTTTAAGATTTTATTATTTTAGATATTTTTTTTCCCAAATCATTCATTTTTTCATGACCTGCCATTAGACCATTTTTACTTTGAATTCTAAGCAGGTCAGTATTGTGCTTGGTGTTTTTGTATCGGATTGAGTCCAAGCCCAGTTCTTTTAATTTTGAGATTTTTGTTTTGTTGATTTTGAAAATTGTATTTGTGTTTCGTTGAATAATTTGAGCGCC
>JBDRCM010000033.1:0-2495 GCA_043821725.1 bacterium
TTAAAATTACCATCTTGCGCGTAGCTGTGAATTCTCCTGCTTGCAGAGTGTAAAAATAAACGCCACTGGCTAAGTTTCGAGAACTTAAATGTTCTTCGTGATAGCCAGTTTTTTTATCTTCAGACATTCCCCAGACAATTTGACCGAGAACATTGCGAATTGAAATTTTAACTTCGCTGTCTTTTGCCAACTGATATGGAATCCATGTTTCTGGGTTAAATGGATTGGGGTAATTCTGCAAGAGCAAAAACTTTTTTGGCAATGGCTCGGCTTTAGGCAAATTTATCTTAATAATTTTGGACTTATCTCGCTGACCAAAAATATCAATTGATTCAAGGTAATAAAAATGAGTTTTGCCCGGTTCAATTTTATTATCTTGAAATTGATAATCTGTCGGCATGCCTGAATTTCCAGCGCCAGGCACAAAACCAATCTTTTGCCCATCGCGATAAACATTAAATCCAATATTATTGACTTCGGATTCTGTGCGCCATTTAAGCATAACTAAATCAGAGCTTGCTGATGCTGTGAACAATGAGAGTTCAACGTTGAGCGAGGCATCGTCATTTTGCTCATAAGCGCCCATGTCAATTCCAGATCCTTGCGGCCTAATTCTACCAACAATATCTGTTGTTGACGCGTTTTCTAATGTTCCGGCATTTATACAGGGGCTCCCTGGCGACAAATCATATTCTAATTCACTGGACGGATTCCCGAAAAGCGGATCAGCATCAATATTGCCTTCGAGCCAGATTATATTTTTTCTGTGAATATTGCCGCAACCAATACCAGCCAATCCACCTTCAATGTCAGTATAAGAAAGCGTAACAAAACATGGAACATCATCTCCTGGATGCAAATATATTTCGTCGCCGCCATGAGCTGATATGTTTCCCCAAAGGATAGTATTTGCAATAACTGGATGCGAAGATCCTTGAGCAATATAAATTCCTCCGCCATAATCACCAGCTAAATTGCCAACAATCGTATTGTTGATTATTTGCGGCGTAGATGTGACCTTACAGGAAACTCCACCACCACTATTAGCAACATTGTCTATAATTAAGTTATTAACAATAGTTGGCGATGAACTTGACAGAGAAATTCCTCCGCCCTGATCACTCTCGTTATTTCTAATAATATTACTCTTAATAACTAGTGGGCGTTCCCAAGTTGAGCCACAAAAAATTCCTCCGCCTCCGCCAATATTTTCAATGACTTTATTGTTTTGAATAATATTATTGCGAATTACTGGACCAGATTCTTTTACTTTGATGCCTCCACCAGTGTCGTTTGCGACCTTGCCATTTTGAATCGTAAATCCATCAAGCACAGAAGTATTAGATTCGTAATTGTGAAAGTAAAAGCCGCGGCCGTTGTTTTCGCAATCAATAACGCAATTTTCAGGTCCATTTTCTGATTTAACAGTAATGGCCTTGCCATTGAAATCAAGATTTTTATTGCCAGAACCAGTATAAATTCCGTCAGCAACTAACACAGTATCGTTGTTTGAAGCCGCATCAATGCCAGCTTGAATCGTAGAATATTGCGCTGGAACATACAGCGTTGCTGAATTTGCGCTGGCAACGCAAATTAACATCGTCAATCCTGCCAACAACTTCTGAAACATTTTTTTACCTCCAAATAAAAAAATCAGAAAGATTATTGTCAATGAACCAATCCCCCTGTTGCTTATAGACTAATATAAAAATCAGAGCTTGTCAAGCTCGGCTTGAAAAATTGGAGGAGATGGGGTAGAATAAATTATTAATTAATTTAGAACCCAATATGATCAAATTAAATTTTATACATATTTGCGAATCTGTTATTGAAGCTGTTAATAGAAATATAAGCATAATAGGTATTTTTAATAAAATCACAAGTTTAAAATTGCCAGTGCTGTATCCTAAATTTTCTATCATAACTAGCATAAGTGCTCCTCCTGGTAGTTATAAAGAGGTTATAGAGATAGTATCACCGGAAGGGCAAACTGTAGCTAGGCTGGAAGGCAAGGTTCAAATTTACAAAGAAGGGCAAAAAGGAAATTTCGTCGCTAATTTTATTAATACTTTGTTCCCCATTGAGGGAAAATATCAAATTAAAATCTCGGTGAACAATGAGCTTTTAGATGATCAAAACTTTATAATCCTAACGACTTAAAAATTAGTATTATGCTTGACCAAATTTTTAAAACAGAAACAGAAACAGAAAAGAAAACTACAACAGAAACAGAAAAGAAAACTACAGGGACAACATCCGAAACTGCACCAGAGGCATATAAAAAGTATTTTGCTGGTGTCCTTACAGGGCTTCCCGCACGGATTCAAAAACTAGAAAAAGAATTAAACAAACTCAAAGAAGAATATAAAAAGGACTTAGAAAGCAAAGCCACGAATATTACAACTAATATTGCGAACAATCAAATAAGAAACATTGAAGCTTTAGCTCTCTTTGCTGCTTTTTTTACTTTCGTTGCCATCAATGTTCAAGTTTTT
>JBDRCM010000034.1:0-13421 GCA_043821725.1 bacterium
AATTATGAGACAAAATCGTTGATAATTCCATAGTTATCTTCGCTCGCTCGGAAAAGAAAAATTATAATTTTTCTTTTCTCTCGCTTCGCTTGATAAAAAATTTTGAGGCCTATCTGTAAGATAAGCCAAGAAATTTTGAAATGATTTTGGTCTAAATTTATGAATTGCAGTAGAAATGGTATTTGGTGGTAGGCCCGTTCAGTGCGCCCAGATGGACTTGAACCATCGACCCCTGGCTTATAAGGCCAGTGCTCTAACCACTGAGCTATGGGCGCATTATGCCATTTTATCTTCATAATATACTATTTTGGCTTTTTTTTCAAGAGTTTGCCAAATATCCAAAAAAGCTGATTTTAAAAAATTGCAAAAAAGCTGTTAAACTGATAAAATTACCTCATGAATACAAATACAAAGCTATTTTTTAATATACATAATTTATCCGGCAAAAGCCGATTTTTGGATGTTTTTTCATATATTGGGGCAAAATATGTCATATTTTTTATGACAATATTGTATGTTTTTCTATGTTTGATATTTTTCCCAATGTATGGACGCGTTGTGTATCCTGTTATTTATCCACTCAATGCCTTTATACTTTCATGGCTTGTTGGCCTGCTTATCAGCTTGTTAATAGGAAAGATGGCGCGCAGGCCTCGTCCATACATAACATACTCGGATAAAGTAAAAAAGAAATTTAGTGCTTGGTTTAGCTGGAAATCATTTCCTTCTGATCATGCTTTTACTGCTTTTCTTTTTTTCTTTTCAGCAATGATTTTCAGTGTTCCATTTTATTGGATTTTTTTGCCATTGGCATTATGGGTTGGATGGGGAAGAGTTTACTGCGGTGTTCATTATCCATTGGATATTGCAGGAGGATTTATTTTGGCTGGATTGATGATAGGGACACTTTTTTTGCTGTAATTGACTTTGCGCCAAATTATTATTATCTTGAACCGAACACATTATGAAAGCAATAATTTTAGCTGGCGGACTTGGAACCCGCTTGCGTCCACTAACCCACAACACGCCAAAACCGCTTTTGCCAATCAAAGGCAAGCCCATAATGCAGTTCGCAATTGAAAATCTTGTGAAGCACGGTATCAAAGATATTATTTTGTCAGTTGGCTACAAAGCAGAAGAAATAATGGAATATTTCGGAAATGGCTCAAAGATGAAAGTAAATTTATCTTATTCAATAGAAGATACGCCGCTTGGAACCGGCGGAGCAGTTAAGAAAGCCGCTGAAAATGTTGGTAGCCAGTTTATTTTAATATGGGGCGACAATTTAATGGATGTTGATATTGCGAAAATGATTGTAGAACACGAAAACACAGGCGCGCTTATTACAATGGCTCTTACTCCGCGTCCTGATATTGAAAATTTCGGTGTTGCAAATATACAAGGAGACAAAATTATCAGTTTTATTGAAAAGCCAAAAAAAGAGATAGCGCCAGACAATCTGATAAATGCCGGCGCTTTCATAATTAACAAAAAAGCTCTTGATATTCTACCTGAAGGAGTTTCATCAATTGAAAAGCAGTGTTTTGAGCTACTTGCGTTGCAAGGCATGGTTCGGGCATTTATGCATAAAGGTCAGTGGTTTCCAACTGATACCATTGAAAAATATGAGTTGGCAAATAAGCATTTTCCCCAATGAAAAAAATAATTAAAATAGTTTTACTTGTTGCAGTGCTCGGTGCAAGTATAGCCGGAATTTCTTTATATATTAAAATCAAAAACAGGCCGATTCCGGCGCCTATTGTTCCAAGAGAGGAAATTGATATAACAATTATTCCGGGCTGGAATTTAAAGCAAATTGTTGCGGATTGGATCTCAAACGGGATTATTAAAGATGAAAATGAATTATATCAAAGATTGGGAATTCCAACATACAATTATTCAGCATTTAATAAAAAAGCTCCGGTTCTTAATTTTCAAGAAAACCGAAAAGATTTGTTTCCTTTGCTTTTGACTCGTCCGGATTATGTGTCGTACGAAGGATATTTGTTTCCGGATACTTATAGAATATACAAAGATGCCGAGCTTCACGAAGTTCTTAAAAAGATTTTTTCCAATCTTGAGAAAAAAATAACAGCAGAAATGCGATTGGAAATCAATAAGCAGGGAAAAAATTTATTTCAAATACTTACAATGGCATCTCTTATTGAAAGGGAAGCGCGTTCTCAAGAGGAGATGGAAATAATATCAGATATTTTTTGGAGGAGATTGAACAGGAATTGGGCTTTGCAGTCCTGCGCTTCAGTTAATTATATTACAGGCAAGAATGTGCCGTATGTTTCCGCGCAAGATACTGAAATTGACAGCCCTTACAATACTTACAAATATCCCGGATTGCCTCTCGGCCCGATTGGAAATCCCGGACTTTCAGCCATAAAAGCCGCGATTTATCCATCAAAAAATAATTATTGGTATTTTATGACCGGCAATGACGGCATAATGCGGTATGCAAGCAAGCTTGACCAACACAATTCAAATGTATATAAATATTTAAAATAAAGCCCTGACACTTTCGTAATTATGCTCACATCTGATTTTGACTACAATTTACCCGCTGAATTGATCGCTCAAACTCCGGCAAGCCCGCGGGATTGTTCGCGCTTGATGGTGGTTGACAAGATGCAAAAAAAAATCAGCCACAAGCATTTTCAAGACATTACAAAATACATATCAAACAATGATCTTGTGGTATGGAACAATTCAAAGGTCTTTAAAGCTCGCCTGAAAGGAACAATAATGCTTGATGAATCCAGCGATGACATATCAGATAAGCGTGAACAACGGATGAAGCTTTCAGACATGATTTTGAACGCTCCAGAAGTTGAAATCTTTTTGCTCCGCCCGGCTGAAAATTTCGGAGTTTGGAGCGTGTTGGCCAAGCCGGCAAAAAAACTGCGTTTGGGAATGAAAATAGTGTTTGCGCATGATTTTTTTTGTAGCGTTTTGTTGAAACAGGATGATGGAACTTTACTTGTTGAATTTACTGAAGATGATATGAGTATACGCGCCAAAGCAAACAAATATGGAGAAGTGCCAACTCCTCCATATATTAAAAAGCCCATCGCAGGCATTGGAAGCTGTTTAGAAGACGATTACCAAACTATTTACGCGCGCGAAGAAGGATCTGTTGCCGCTCCAACCGCTGGATTTCATTTTACGCCAAAATTGGTTGAGCAATTAAAAGTAAAAGGCGTTGAATTTGCTGAAATAACTTTGCATGTCGGGTTGGGAACTTTTCAGCCAATTAAAACCGACAATACAGATGATCACAAAATGCATAGTGAATGGGTTTCACTTACGTCATCTAACGCCGATCTTATCAATCAGGCAAAAAAAGATGGCAGAAGAGTTATTGCGGTTGGAACAACAACCGCAAGAACGTTGGAAGGAGTAGCTTCATTGTCAGCCGGCTTGCCAGCTCTTAGTCCATATACCGGCGATATAAATATATTTATAATTCCGGGATATAAATTCAAAATAATTGACGCTTTAATAACTAATTTTCATCTGCCAAAATCAACTTTGTTAATGATGATTAGCGCTTTTATTGGAAGCGAAAAATTTACTCTTGATTGTTATCAAAAAGCAATTAAAGCAAATTATCGCTTTTACAGTTTTGGCGATGCAATGCTCATAAAATAACAGTATGCAAAATACATTTTGTGGACGCGGTTATATCTTCGGCCTTCTGGCTATTTTTGTCGGATTACCCGGTTTAGCCGGTATATTTGTCGTAATCAAACTTTTTTTGCAAGCACAGGAAGTGGAAAAGACGGCGTTCAACACCTTAATTATTTTATCTATGGTAGCGATAATTTTGGCAATAATATTTTTAGCCAAACGGGAATTGATGTTTGATGAAGGCGCAGTGCGGTATAGGTCATTGTTATCTGATAAGATTATTTATTGGCCCAATGTTGAACAGGTGCGGGCTCAAGACAATTCCGCAGAGGGTTCCATGTATATTAAAATACGCGATAATGAAAAACAAAGAATAACTATAAGCACAACATTTTTTTCTTTTAAGGATTTTGTTAAAATTGTCAAAAATGTTGATCAAAATATAACAAAGCATAATTTAATTCTGGATGATAAAGGCGGTTTTTTTGAAAAAATCAAGACAATGGACGATAAAGCTATTGAAAATTTTAAAAAAAAAATGAAAATATGCTGTCTGAATTAAAAAAAGACCTACTGATAATGGCTGATCCAATAAGGGCGAAAAACTGCCTTAGGTTTTTCAAAACCGGAAAAGGCGAATATGGAGCAGGGGATAAATTCATTGGCGTATCAAATCCTGACCAGAGAAAAATAGCGAAAAAGTATAAGAATTTGCGCATTGGCGATCTGCAGAAGCTTCTTAGTGACAAAATACATGAGCATAGGCAAGTCGCGCTGTATATTTTAGTGGATCAATTCGCGCGAAGCAAAAATAACGAGTTTGCCAGAAAAAAAATTGTTAAACTTTATTTAAAAAATACAAAAAAAATAAATAATTGGGACTTAGTTGACTGTTCAGCGCATCATGTTTTAGGCTCTTATCTGCTGGATAAAAAAGACAGAAAAATTTTATATAAACTGGCAAAATCAAAAAATCTTTGGGAGCGCAGAATCAGCATAATCGCGACTTTTTTGTTTATTAGAACCAATGATTTTAAAGACGCAATCAAAATAGCCGAGATTTTATTGAATGATTCCCATGATTTAATACACAAGGCCGTTGGATGGATGTTGCGCGAAGTTGGAAATCGTGATTTGAAAGTTGAAGAAGATTTTCTTAAAAAATATTATAAAAAAATGCCACGAGTAATGTTAAGGTATGCAATAGAAAAATTCAATAAAAAAAGTAAACAGTTTTACATGAAAAAGTAAGCACCTAAAAGTGATATTCCGCATTTTTTATAAGCACGAATAAATAGATAAAACATATTTTATCAAAAAATAACGTTCATTCACTATAGGAGGCAACAATGGTCAGTAGCGACAAAAGAAGGGAAAAAGCAAGAAGGCTACAAATTTGTTTTGACCAAGAGGTAAACGATTTGCTATTGGATATGAAGGCACAAGGGAGACATGCCAATTTTAAGGCCACTTTAATAGCCGGCTTAAGGGCTTTGGAGTTGGTTCATGAACTCAAGAGACACAAAAAGATAATAGTTGTTGGAGAAGACGGGCAAGAACAGATCTTGAGAATTGTCGTTTTGTAGTATTTTCCGACCATCCAGTTCATCAACAGGCAACCCAAAAGGGAGGCATTAATGAGCGAAAGAAGAAAAAGGTTGCAGCTTGATCTTTCAGAAGTAATGCATAAGCAATTAGAGGAAATGAGAGTCGAGCTGGATAAGGCGACTTTAACTTCCGTAGCTTATTCGGCGCTCAAAGTCCTATTGTGGGTCGTAAAGATACAAAGTCAAGGGGGAAAAATTTTAGTGGAAGATTCAGAAGGGCGCCAACGCGTAATGGAGTTCTTGCTGTGAAATTCATTTCTAAATATCGATCCTGCATCCCCATCCAAAAAAGAGCGCCCAATGGACGCTCTTTCATGATTTAATATTAATTTTGTGCACGCCTAATGCAATGTTTTTACATTATTCTAATGTCAACGGATTGAAGTTGGTATCGCGGTCATAATAATCTTGATCTTCTCTTTTCTTTAAGAATCCAACTATCTTGTAAGTGGCCGGAAGAAGAATGATTTCGGTAAGGATTTTGAATATGTAATTGGAAATCCATATTATTCCAATCAACGACCATGGCAGAACGCCGGCAAAAGCAATAAGCAAAAATATGGTTGTATCAACAAACTGTCCCACAATGGTTGAGCCAATACAGCGAGCCCACATTTTTTTTCCTCCTGCTTTGATTTTCATTTTTGCCAGCACATAGCTGTTTAAAAATTCTCCAAGCAGATAAGCTACAAAACTGCCAAGCACAATTCTCGGAACCACTCCAAGGATTGAAGCGAACGCATCCTGGCCTTCCCATCCGCCGGCCGGTGGCAGAGCTGTTACCAGCCAAAAAACAAGCACCATCAAAAGATTCATTCCAAACCCTATCCAAATTACGCGCCTTGCGCGCGCATAACCATAAACCTCGGTGAGAATATCGCCAAAGATATAGGCCAGAGGAAAGATAATCGTTCCTCCGTCAAAGCTAAACCAGCCCAGCGACAAAATTTTTGTGCTGGTTATGTTGGACAAAATCAAAATTGCCACAAACGCGGCCGTAATGATATCCAAATAACGGTATTTCATATTTTTTCAAATACCGGCCTTAATGTCACCTCAGGCCAATGAATTAAAAAAAGCGCTGACGCGCGCTTTTTATGTTACTCAATAGTAATGCCCATCTGCTTGGCAGTTCCTTCAATCATTCTCATTGCGGCTGAAATATCATCAGTGTTCAAGTCAGGCATTTTCTTTTCAGCTATTTCTTTAATTTGTTGTTTTGTAATTTTGCCCACTTTTTCCTGCAGTGGTTTTGCAGACGCTTTTTTGACCCCTGCCGCTTTTTTAATGAGCTCTGCCGTCGGCTGTGTCTTCATTATGAAATTAAAGCTTCTGTCCTCATATACTGTAATAATAACCGGCACAACCTCTCCTTTTTTATCCTGTGTTTTATCGTTAAATTCTTGGCAGAATGCCTGAATGTTCACGCCGTGCTGTCCTAAGGCCGGTCCGACCGGCGGAGCGGGGTTGGCGGCTCCTCCTGTTATTTGTAGCTTTATCTGTCCCATTATTTTTTTAGCCATAAATTTTTACTGGTTGGATTATTATTCAAAGATTGGGCTGTAGAAGCGCTTTTTAATAATTTAAAATAGCACAGCCAATCGTTTTTATATTTTTTTAACCTGCATTGCATCCAATTCTGTTGGCGTCTCTCTGCCAAACATTGTGATGAGAACTTTGATCTTTCCGCGATTTTCATCAACTGCAGATACTTTTCCTTCAAAATTCTTAAACGGCCCGTCAATAATGGAAACCGAGTCATCAACATCAAGGTCAATTTTGTGCTGGGGCTCTTCGGCCTTCATTCTTTTCATCAGCGTGTCAACTTCTTTCTGATCCACCGGAGTCGGCGTAGTTCCTGATCCGACAAATCCGGTTACATTCGGAGTGTTGCGCACAACATACCATGAATCATCCGTAACAATCATCTCAACAAGAACATATCCCGGGAAGATTTTCTCCTCAACCGTGCTTCTCTTGCCGTTCTTAATTTTAATCTTTTTTTCCTTTGGAACGATTACATTAAAAATTTTATCCTGCATGTCAAAAGAATCAATCCTTTGTTCAAGATTGTGTTTTACGTTTTCTTCGTATCCGCTGTAAGTGTGAAGCACGTACCAGCGTCGCCCAAGGTCTAAAGTTTGTTTAGCCATAATTAGATTATCATTTTAAATCCAATTTCAAAAATATAGTCCAAAATGCTAAAAAAAAGCGCCATGCCAATGCTCATTGCAATGACCAGCACGCTATAATTAATTGTCTGCTTTTTTGTCGGCCAGCTTACTTTTTTCAGTTCTCTGTATGAACCGACAAAATATGACTTGATTGGTTCCACTATTTCCATATTTTTTGTTTTTAAAAACAGCCCTTGAGCCGTTTATTATGCTCATATTATATATTATGCGTTGATAATTGTCAAGCTCTTCTGTGGATATGCAAAGAGCACGGTTTGGCGACAGACCCTTTATATATCTAAATTTTCAACCTGCTTGGCATGCGTCTGTATGAATTTTTTTCTTGGAGCCACCTCATCGCCCATCAGTATTTCAAATGTTTCATTTGCGGCTTCTGCGTCGTCAATTGTTACTTTTTTCATTTTTCTTTTTTCCGGATCCATTGTTGTGTTCCAAAGTTGTTCAGGATCCATTTCCCCCAAACCTTTATATCGCTGTATATTTACTTTCATTCCTCCTATTCTAATTGTGTTATTTTCCTCTTCAGAGTTGGTTTCGTCCGAATTGGCTAATTCTTCATCATTTGCGCTAATATTTTCAACCTTAGCGCTCTTTTTTTGTTTTGCGCCTGTGTTCAATTTGTTCAATTCAGCCAGATATGCTTCTTTTTCCTCATCTGTGTAAACATAGTGCAAATCTTTGTTATATTTTATTCCATAAAGAGGTGGCTGTGCAATGCATATATGGCCGTTTGTTATCAAATCGGGAAAGTAGCGGTAAAAAAAAGTTAATAGCAAAGTCCGTATGTGAGAGCCGTCAACATCAGCGTCAGTCATAATAACGATTTTGTTATATCTTAGCTTTGTTATGTCAAACTGCTCGCCAATGTTTGTGCCTAAGGCGATGATCAATGACTTAAGCTCGTTGTTGGAGAGGATTTTATCAAGACGCGCCTTTTCAACGTTCAATACTTTTCCGCGCAATGGGAGAATTGCCTGAAATCCTCTGTCGCGTCCTTGTTTGGCACTTCCACCGGCGCTGTCGCCTTCCACAATATACAGTTCTGATTCTTCAGCGTTTCTGCTGGAGCAGTCCGCAAGCTTGCCCGGCAGTGTAAATCCTTCTAGCGCGCCTTTGCGAAGAATCGTATCGCGAGCCATTTTTGCCGCATTGCGGGCGCGCGCTGACAAAAGGCATTTGCCTATTATCGCTTCAGCGTCTTTTGGGTTTTCTTCAAGAAAAATCAAAAAGGCCTCGCTCATAACAGCGTCAACAATTGACTTAACTTCCATGTTCCCAAGCTTTGCCTTTGTCTGGCCTTCAAACTGCGGTTCTCTGACTTTTACTGATATGATCGCGTTAAGCCCTTCGCGCGCGTCTTCTCCGCTTAAATTCGCGTCCTTTTCCTTTAATATGTTTTTATTGCGCGCGTAAGTGTTCAGCGAGCGCGTAAGAGATGACCGGAAGCCGGCCATATGGGTTCCGCCTTCAGGGTTGAAAATGTTGTTTGTAAAAGCGAACACGGATTCGGTATATTCGCCTGTGTATTGCAATGCAACTTCCACCATTACATCATCCTGCTCTTTTTCAACATAAAAAATATTTTCGTTTTTTACTTCTTTTGCTTTATTAAGATGGCGAATATATGAATTTATTCCTCCCTCAAAATAGAATTGGAATATTGGATTTGGATATTTTATTGAAGTTTTATCTTTTTCTTTTTCTTCTTCCAATCTCTCGTCGCTGATGAAAATTCTAACTCCCTTATTCAAATATGCCTGTTGTCTTATATGATCAATAATTATTTTCCATTCAAAATCCAATGTATCAAAAATTGTATCATCCGGCCTAAAGATTATTGTGCTTCCTGTTTTTTTTGTTTTACCGATTGCTTTAACTTTTTTTACCGGCTTGCCTCCGTTCTTGTATTCCTGCGCCCATATTTTTCCATCCCTTCTTATCTCAGCTCTCGCATATGAAGACAGCGCATTCACAACTGACACGCCAACGCCGTGCAATCCGCCTGACACCTTGTATCCGCCTTCGCCGAATTTTCCTCCAGCATGAAGTTTTGTCATCACAACTTCAAGCGCGCTCATTTTTTCAATCGGATGTATGTCAACCGGAATTCCGCGTCCATTGTCTTCAACCCTAACCAAATTATCAGGAAGAAGAGTAATTTTTATTTCAGAGCAAAATCCGGCCATTGCTTCATCAATGGAGTTGTCCATCACTTCCCAGATCAAATGATGCAGTCCGCTTGGGCCTGTTGATCCAATATACATTCCGGGTCTTTTTCTCACTGCGGCAAGTCCTTCTAAAACAGTAATATTTTTTGCTTTGTATTCACCCGGTACATTGGATTGGGCAGAGGATTTAGACCGTGCTTTTGCGGTTTTTTTTATCAGAGCCGGTATTTTTTCGGATTTTGCTTTTTTATTTGATTCCAGCTTTTTTTTAGCTGATTTTGTGTTTAATACTGAGGCTTCGCGCTTTTTGGATTTTATTTTGATAATTCCTTTTTGAACTCGTTTTTTAGGCATAAGTTAGCTAATTTGCTATTATTTAAGATGTTAACATTTTACCATATTTTTAAATTTTGTGCAACATAGCGCGTGGCATGCAAAAACGCTTGATTGGCTGTAAAAAATGTGATATATTAAAGGAAAGCACGCATAGCTCAGTTGGTTAGAGCGTGCGGTTCACATCCGCAAGGTCGTCCGTTCGAGCCGGATTGCGTGCACGAATTAATATTTATACTATGCCTAAAAATTTAGCAAAAGAAGATGCCAATATTGGAGAGATTTTATTTACTTGGAAAGTTAAAGAATATGAAGACGAGAGTAAAACTCGCGGATGGTATGTTTTTATTGGTGTTGTGGGAGTTCTGCTGTTTGCCTTCGGCCTTTTCACAAGCAACTATCTTTTTGTAATGATAGTGGTATTGTTTGGAATAATCATGTTTTTGCACGGGATGCAACCGTCGTTGGAAGTGGATTTTGCAATTACCGACACAGGAATAATTGTTGGAAATAAATTTTATACATTTGGCGAGCTTGAAAGTTATTGGCTGATATATAATCCGCCATCAATAAAAAACCTATATTTTTCATTTGACAGGATGCTAAAGCATCGGTTACGAATTCCATTATTGGATAATGATCCGCGTCCGATCCGTGAATTTTTAGATGAATATATTGAAGAAGACCTTGACCAAGAAGACGAGCCGTTTAGCGACCGTCTTGCGAGATTTTTTAATTTATAGTACAATTCTGCAACTCGGATTAAATTGCCGACTCGTTAAAGGGAAGGCCGCCGAATTATGATTAATTAAAAAAGTTAAAATGTTCTCGTCGTTCAATGGATAGGACACCAGTTTGCGGAACTGGCAATGCAGGTTCGATTCCTGCCGAGAGCACCATGCAGTGAACGGTTCTGAGCGACCTAGAGGGTTGACCTTCTAGTACAAGTCGCCGAGTGACCGAGATACTTCAAAAGACACCGTTTTAGGTGTTTTTTTGATTGACTCTAAGCTAAAATAGTAGTAAAATACTAATGTTTTAAACTTATTTTATGGAGGAAAATATAATTAATGATTTTAAATAAATCTATTCCTCGCAGCTCTGCTGCGGGGTAATTCATTATGCAGTCGGCTTTTTTGCCCTATTTTGGAGTAATTAATAGTATTTTTTATTCAAATTTGGCTAAACTTAGCTAAAAAAGCGAGTAAACCTATTGACAAATGTTGCTTTTTATGCTATACTTGATCTAAGTAGTTAAGCGAAAATGCATTTTTCGTCAAATTTATTGTAAAAAAATAATAAAAATAATTGAATTTTATTAAAATTATATGTCATTTGAGACACAAAGTTATAATCCTAATAAAGACAAAAGTATGCATAGAAATACACCAACAGCACGGTCAATGCCGGATGCTGAAGTTCCAGATCCTAATGTAGTGGCTATGGAACATGGAGCAAATGCTCCTGAAATACAAATTAAGCCGTCAACTCTGTCTGAAAAAGATCCACATAGGCCATTATTGGTGGATTTTACGAAAATAAATAAAGAAGAAGTCACTAATGAAGCGCATTTTGATAAGATACTTGCGCAGACCCAATATAAAGCAGGTTTAGATCAAACTAAATTAGAACAAGAGATGGCAGTGGGAAAAAGTTTGGAAGCAGATTTTTCAAAAGAAATCAAAAAATCTCATGAGCAGGAAATTAATCCTGCTTTGGCAAAACAGGCGCTTGAGAGACCGGAAAAACAATTTACTTCGGCCGACGAGGATACTTGGTTCAAAGAAGGAGATGTAATGTCAGCTAAAGTTGCCAAAGACGCAGAAGCAAGAGCCGAAGAAGCTCGTTTGCACGCAAGAGCTTTAAGACAGGAGATAGCAAATTTAAATTCAAAAATCCAAGGAGAAGAGTCAAAATTGGCTGATGCTGTAAATGCTCTTAAAAGTTTTGGAATTTTTAATCGCTCAACGCAAAAAAAAGAGCTTATTACATTAAAAAAAGCAGCTCAACTTGAAATATCTTCTCTTAAAAAAAGAAATTTTGAGGCCGTTGAAGAGTTGGAATTAATAGAAGGACAGCAAGGTGGAGTAAGCAAGCCAAAAACGTTTGGTGCTTTTGTAAGAAAACTCAAATTTGCTTTGGGATTTGCCGGCGCTTTAAGTGGCGCCAGCGTTGGAGCTGAAGGCGCAATGCAAGCTGAAGGGCAAAGAGATAAAATTATTCAAGCGCAAAAAAATAAAAATCAAGCAACAGTGGTGCAATTGCCTCCAAAAGACGCAATCCCAACAGGACCGGAAGAAAGCATGGCCGATCAAGTTGAAATTGAAGCCCAGGAATTGCCTGCAACCGTAGAAGCTGAAGAAGAAGGCAAAAAACCTTTAGCCAAAACAGATGAACAAGCAGAGCCGGATATTAGTCCTGATGAGAAAATTATGGCAAGCATGGATCTGCTGGCCTCGGAATCAACTAAAAAACTTGATGAATCATATTTTAAGGACGGGTGGTTTACAAAAAAAGTCAGTGAAAAATTCAATGGAGATAAAGAAAAGGCAATGAAAAAAGCAATTGAAATATATAAAGCATATGAGGCATTGGATAGAAACGACAGAGGCGCTACTTCGGGAGCCATTAAGGAACGTCAAGAACGACTTGATGATGAAGCACTGTATTCCTATGGATCGGACATTTGGAATGCTTTTGGGGAATCTATCCCGGGCAAATCATAATATTAAAAAACCCTCACATAGGTAAAATAATTCAATAATATAAAATAATATGAACATGGAACATGGGCCGGATATGGAAGAAATAAATGCCGCAATGAAAGCTGCGTCTGAAAATTGCGAAGGATCGTTAAATCCAAATCTAAACGTTACCAAAGAGGAAATCAATAGTGCAATAGGTTTGGATAAAATTAGTCCATCAAAACACGCTCAAGCTGATGTTATTAAAATGGCTAAAGTACGAGAAAGAATTAGCGCTGATATAGATGAACAAGTGCAGGGTCTTGATGATCCTGGCGCTAAACCTATTGAATTAAGTAATGAATCCACTCAAATAAGTGGTGTAGAAGCTGATAAAGCCGCTTAAAACAAAAAAATTGGCTCGCTGACAAGCGAGCCTTTTTAATTTGCAAAATTTTTTTTTTGAGTTTATAATTAATTGATAATGAACTCATAGCATGTTTTTACATTATACCCATCCTGAGGGTCGCACTTGTCATCCTGAGTCCTTCGCTACGCTCGAGGATAAACTCTGAGAAGAATCCTTTAGATTTACAACCAGAGGGATCCTTCGCTTCGCTCAGGATGACAGGCAGAAAAACGCTCAGGATGACAGGCAGAAAAACGCTCAGGATGACAGGCAGAAAAACGATCAGGATGACAGGCAGAAAAACGATCAGGATGACAGGCAGAAAAACGATCAGGATGACAGGCAGAAAAACGATCAGGATGACAGGCAGAAAAACGATCAGGATG
>JBDRCM010000035.1:0-25913 GCA_043821725.1 bacterium
AATTATGAGACAAAATCGTTGATAATTCCATAGTTATCTTCGCTCGCTCGGAAAAGAAAAATTATAATTTTTCTTTTCTCTCGCTTCGCTTGATAAAAAATTTTGAGGCCTATCTGTAAGATAAGCCAAGAAATTTTGAAACGATTTTGGCCATAATTTATTAATTGCAGTAGAAATGGTATTTGGCGACAGACCCTTACTATAGCATCGCGAAAAAGATATATATGAATCTTCTTTTTTTAAATCAACGTAATAAGTATTGAAAAGGCCATTCTTTTGAGTTTATTATATCGGTTTGTTGTGGTATAATCAAGGTATAATAAATTATGGAAAAAATCAAGCCATCATTTACTTTTATATTATCAGCTTTGCTGATTTTGTTTGTATTGATAAATCCGTCCGCAACCATTGACATAATCGCGCTGGTTGTGCTTTCTTTAATTGTTTTGCAAAAAACATTTGGCGATTATGCTGTAATTTTACTTTTGGCTTTGCGCCCAATGATAGATATTTGGCGCGATAATATTATTTTTTCAGCGCGAGATGTTGACATAAACTTAAACGCAGCTCTTGCAATTATACTTCTTGGATGGTCGGCGTATTTTCTATATAGCAATCGATCTTATCTTAAGCGAGCTCCATGGCCGTATTTTTGGCTTGCATGGCTGGGCTGGTGTGCTATTTCGTGGATCTTCAGTTATGACAGGCCTTCAACCATGATTGAACTTGTCAAAGCCGCAAACTTGTTCGCGTTATTTAATATCGGCTTTATTCTGCGCAGTAAGTATAAAGAATTCTTTAACCGTCATATATATATTATTTTGCTGGTATCGGCGATTATTCCTTTTGGTCTTGGCGCATGGCAAGCGTTGTCAGGCGCGGGCATGCGGATTGATGATGTTGCCAACCGAATTTACGGCACTTTTGCCCACCCAAATGTTCTGGCAACTTTTGCTTTATTAATATTAATGGTGAGCATTGACTATTTGATCAAGCACCAGCTTAGCTGGCGAAAATTGATTAAACTTATACCCACAAAAAGCGAGTGGCTTGAAAAGCTGTATTTGCCTGTGATTCTAATTTGCGCCGGCATTATTTTTTTTACATACACGCGCGCAGTATGGATCGGCTTGATTATTTTTTCCATTATTGTAAGCATGCGCTACGCGCGCAAACAATTGGCAATCGCAATTCTTGGCATTGCGCTTTTTTATTCGCTTTTTTATCCTGTTAACAGCTTTTTAATAAGCACTTTTAATTCCAATCTGCAATCCAACCAGACAATTGCACGATTAACCGCGCGTACTCGTGAAAGTGATTCAATTAAATGGCGCGCAGATCTTTTTAATAAAGTAACGCCTATATTTTGGAGACGTCCTCTTATCGGTTATGGATACGGCTCATTTACAAAAGTATGGAATGATAACAAAGGCAGAGAAAATTGGTGGGACACAGGATCAGAAGCGCATAATGATTATTTAAGGGTTGCTTTTGAAACCGGATTTATAGGACTTGCTCTGTTTTTGTCCATCTTTGGATATTTGATTGTAAGACAATTACGTTTTGGGATAAGACATGACTGGTCTAACATTGTATTTTTAGCAAGCTTGGCTGTATATCTTGCCTTAAGTTTGTCAGACAACATGCTGTCGCACACTGCAACAAGCTGGTGGATTTGGTTTATTTGGGGAATGTGGTGTTCGGAAAAACAAAAGCCGTCCTAGGAGAGAGATTTGCCAAAATTTATAAAAAGAATTCTACATACTTTGGCAATCAGTGGACGGCTTTTTGTTTTTTTAGGCAAAATTGCCTTTTCCTATTATTCTTTAATCTTGCGATTGAAGAATAAATGGGAAGGCCGACAGAAAGTCGGCCTTGTACCTCGGTTGGACAGCCGTTTGCATCATCGATCTCTCGAATCAGCTATGGCTGTGAGGTATAGAAACTACCCGTTGGACGCTACCGCGTCCATGCTCACACCGCTGTCCGGGGTGACACCGCTGTCCGGGGCCACGCCTCCGTCGGTTCCGGAGCCGAGCTGGGCGCCGGACGAACCGTTGGGGGTCAGACCCGTGTGGGTGCAGATCCCGATCCAGCTTTCGCCGGTGAGATCCTTCAGGTACGGCTTGTACGTCTTGCCGCACCTGTCCTCACACAGCGCTCCGCTGGGAAGGGCCGTCTGCCACGGATAGGTCCAGAACCACATGGAACGGGCGCTGGTGTAGCCCACCCACACGCCACCGGCCTGGACGGTGTACTTGACCTCCACCGGGCTGTTGCCCGTGAGGTCGTACCCCATCTGGTAGGTGCCGGCAGGAAGCCACACACGCACGCCCCACTGGGTGCATCCCGGAGGGAGCACAGTGGCGTCCGTGGTGGACGAATCCATGCTCACGCCCTGGTCCGGCTGGACCGAGGAGTCGGTGATGACTCCTGCGTCGGGCGTGGTGGAGCCGCTGTCCGGGTAGGACACGCCGGAGTCCGGCGTGGTCGTGGGCGGGCAGTTGCCGCAGTCCGTGGGGCAGTCCGCACAGGTCTCGCCGAGCCAGTGCTCGCACTTGAAGTCCCCGCACTTGGACTTGCAAATTCCGCAGTCCTGGGGACAGCCATAGCACGACTCCACCTCGGCGTTGCACACGCCGTCCCCGCACTTGGGACCGCACTGGCCGCAGTCCTGAGCGCAGGTGGCGCAGGACTCGCCCATGCTGTCCTCACACCAGAAGTTTCCACAGACCGCGACGCATTTGCCACAGTCCAGCGGGCACGACTGGCACGACTCTCCCCACTCGCACTGCTTGTTTCCGCACGAGTTGGGACACTTCCCGCAGTCCTGAGGACACTGCCAGCAGGACTCCAGTCCGTTCTGGTACTCGCACACGCCGTTCCCGCAAAGGTTCGGCTGGAACGAGTCCGGTTTGACTCCGGCGTCCTTCTGGACCGCCTGCTCGCAGATCAAGGTCTGCGTGTTGCAGACCAACGGCCACATGCAGGTGCTGTTGCCGAAGCACGGGCAGTTGGGCATGCCCACCGGGCACACCTTTCCGCTGTCCGGCTTGGGGGCCGAGTCGGGCTTGGGGCCGGCGTCGGGCTTGGACGCCTGCACGCACTTCTGGGTCTGCGTGTTGCAGACCAGAGGCACGAAGCAGGTATCGTTCACCAGACACCCGCACCCGATGGTGCCGATCGGGCAGGGCTTGGAAAGGTCAGGCTTGGGCGCGGAGTCGGGCTTGGGGGCCGAGTCCTTGGGGATCCCGGCGTCCGGGGTGGGCGGGCACTTGCCGCAGTCCTGGGGACAGTTGACGCAGGTCTCCTTGTAGAAGACCGTGGTCTCACACACCGCGTTCCCGCAGCTTTTCAGCTGGGGAAGGTCCGGGACCTCGTAGTCGGGCCGGATTAGGTTCTGGTCGGGCTGGACCGGGGTCGAGTCGGGCAGGAGGCCGGCGTCCGGGCACTGGCCACAGTCCGCCGGGCAGTTCTTGCAGGTCTCACCGTAGAATGCAGTGTTCTCACACACCCCATTACCACAGCTTTTCGGGATGAACATCTCGGTCTTGACGACCGCGTCCGGCTTGGACACGGCCGAGTCGGGCATGGCCACTCCGCCGTCCATGCTGGGCGGCGGATTGATCGGGGCACCCTTTGGGGGCGCGAAACGGTTTGTAACCTTGGTGCTGTCTTCCAGACCGCACCCGGTCATGCTAACCAACATTAAAAAAATACAACACGTGACGAACCTCATGGTTCTTCTCCTTTTCTTGATTCTTCCGCAAAGCGGGGTTTGTGTCCGCCTTGCGGACAGTTTCGGTTCTGGTTTCGGTTATCCGCACTTGCTACCACTATGGCAGACAAGTTTTATTTATTAGGTAGTTTCTATTTTAAAAGAACTTTATGACTTTTTGATAAGTCATAAGAAATGAATCTTATAAAAGATTAATATCTTATGACTCATTAATGAAATGAGTGTGCGCAGGACGTACACACTCAAAGTGGTACGTCCTGCGCTTGCGGAAGGGAATGTCAGAAGCGGATACCGCCAGGCGGGACCGCGGTCATGGCCTGGGTCTGCGACCCAAAGTCATTGACCACCTCGGTGTCGTGGTTCTTTGAGACCACGATGGCGGTCACGACCCCGGCGGCGACCAGTGCCACGCCGGCCACGACGCCCAGCACGATCCAGCCGGTCTTGGAGGACGACGCCTTCACGCGGGCGGACGCGCCCACGCTCTTCGCCAACGCGTTCTCGCTCTCTGCCCTGGCGAAGGCCTTGGCGCTCGCGGCCTTGGCCTCGGCCACTCTGGCCTTGGCCTCGGCAACGGCAGGGTCCGGCGAGAACACCACGGCGCGACCGGTGGCCGTCTCGAACACGCCACCCTGGTTCCCGAGGGCAATCAGCTTCGTGGCCGGGCCATTGTACCCGAACATATTCCGTCCCTCGTCGTAGCACTTCTTGAGGGACTCGGCGAGCAGGGCGCTGACCGTGGCGTCCGGGGACATCTCGGTGATGGCCTTCACCAAATCCCCACAGTACCTACTGCGGGAAGCGGCGATCCTCTGCCACTTCTGGCTCTCCACGCTCAGGAGCGCGGAGATGTCGCCGATGGTGGCCGTGCCCGTCATCTTCTTCTCCATGTCGGCGAGCTGGCGCAGGATGCGCCTCTGGCTCGCTGAGCTGGCCAACCTGGACGCGGCCAGCTTTGCGCCGGCCAGGTCGTTGGCGCAGTCCATGGAGACCGTGCCGGTGAACTTCCCCTGCACGGTGCCGGCGCAATTGCCGGTGCCGATCTTGCTCTTGAGCTCGGCGATCTGCCGAGCCAGCTCGTCGAGCATCTTCGTCTCGAACGTGTTGGCCGGCGCGGCGGCCGGCGCGGTGGCGCCCGGGTTCGCCATCGCCTGGGGGGCGACGACGAAACCGAAGATGAAAAAAAGCACTGCAAAAATCTTGTACATGGCACTCTCCTCTGGTTGGGCCCCTTTGGACCTATCGGGTTATCATCTGGTCTGGCGCGCACATGCACGCCGACCGTTTTTCGCACATCGCGAAACGCGAACAAAAAATGACTTATATCAAATACTGTTCGCGCTTCGCGATTTCTTCCGCAATTAATTTTAATGAACAATTATTAAACAAAAAAACTCTTAGTATATTAAGAGCGCAATTGTCCGCCAAAATATGACGGCAACGCTCTCTCTCAATAACGTTGTTAAGTTAAATTGTCAACTGTTAAATATAGCATAAAACGCTTTTTTTGTCAATAGTTATGGCTGTTGATAAATATTGAGCTTGATTTTGCTAACCAAAAAGCGTCTTTTACCCTGATATATAAGCACATTTTTGCCTTTTTGTCAATGGGGTCTGTCGCCAAATACCATTTCTACTGCAATTCATAAATTATGGCCAAAATCACTTCAAAATTTCTTGGCTTATCTTACAGATAGGCCTCAAAATTTTTTATCATCACTTAATATTAGGACAAACGGTAAAGAATATGTCATATATCTTTTTCGCAGACGCGGCGAAGTGGCAGCGCGAAAAAGATATATGACATATTCTTCATCTTTATTACACTGCGTTAGTTAATTTCGCTATTAAAGCGCATTTAACGACATGCCCAATGGTGAAAATGCTAATCAAAAAACCATAATTTCTTTAAAAAATGGCTTAATTAAAGCAAAATATAAATTAAAGGCAAAATTCAGTTAATCAGTACCTCACCAACCTTTTTGGCTGAATTAAGCCAGGAAAATTCTTGAGCTCTTGCAAATCCCAAATGAATCATTTTTTGCCTTAATTGCTCATCTTCAAGCAATAATAGGGTTTTTTCAGCCAAATCTGCATAATCATTTGGATCAGCAAATAACACGGCATTATTACCTGCTTCCTTAAGCGCAGGTATATCAGATAGTACAGCAGGGCATTTGCTTGCCATAGCTTCTAAAACAGGCAGTCCAAATCCTTCATATATTGATGGAAACAACAATAATCGTGCGTTTTCAAGTAAAAAAGGCAACTCCTTATCAACCCAACCTAGTTGAATAATATCTCCCTTATATTGGCTTTTAGCTATTTCTTGTTCTATTTCATCATATCCAACTCCTGGTGATCCTACTAATACAAGCTTTAGCCCATTATTTCGCCTATTATATTGCTTTTTGCTGGTATTTTGCAAGATAGACCCATCCCCTGCTGTTTGAGCCAATTTCTGCTTTATCTGGCTAAAAGCTCTAATTGTTCCATTTGTATTTTTTTTGCGCTCCAGCCGGCCTATTGAAATAATATATGGCAAAATAACGGCTGGATCGGATTTTTGGCCTAATATAGAAGAAAAGCGAGATTTGCTATGATCATCTGAGTTTTGATCAAAAAAGTTATCCACAACCCCCCATGGCACAACTGCTATGTTTTCAACATCAAAACCATAATATTTAACAAATTCTTGCTTGCTAAAATTAGTTGGCGTGATTATTATTTTTGATTTTTTTACAATAAGCTTATTCATCCAATGCAAATATGTTCTGCTTAAAAAACCGTAAGCACTGGGAAAAGCGCGAAAGGCGCTGTCATGCACAATTGTAATTGTGTTTTTCGGACAGATAAAAGGCACCAGCTGACCAGGGGCAAAAAAAACATCCGGCTTGTTAAACAACAATTCAAATGAAAGCCGAATCTGGCTCCATGCTTTTGAAAATGGCCATGATAAAACTTTTTCAGACCAGTTATCCGGCATTATGGCAAGCTCGCCCTGCAATGGCTTGTTTGTATAAAGTATAACACGTGCAGTTTTTGGAAGTGCGTTTTTCAACTCTTGTATTAAATGCCAGCATACCTGTTCAACTCCTGTTCTGTTGCTTTTATTTGCATGACTTGCTTCAATTCCTATAATCATACTGCTATTTGTTCTCATCTAAAAATTTTTGTATTGATCTGTTGTATGTTTTTTCCGTTTCAATAGAAAAACAACAAGCTGGCAGTTCTTTATTCTGCAAGTGATGACGCAGACATTCACAGCATAACCCCTTTCTTGGACATCCCGGATAAGTGCAGGGACAATCAGCTGAATTTTTTTCCTGCTTGCATTGCATATTTTTTAGCTCGTTTGAATCATTCCTACTTTGTCGCCAAAATACTACGCTTGTAGTTATCAAGATTATCAAGCGCAATTCCCAAACCCTTAATCACGCATAGGATTGGATCTTCCGCAACATAAGCGGCAACACCTGTTGCCTGCGACACAAGCTCATCAAGATTTCTCAGCATTGATGATCCGCCTGACATAATTATTCCTTTGTCAATCACATCAGCTGAAAGTTCAGGCGGAGTGCGATTAAGAACGTCTTTAATTGCTTCTGATAATAACTCCAAATCATGCTGAAGCGCTTCTGTAACATCATCAGATGTTACTTTTAATATTTTAGGAAGCCCGCTTGCCATATCACGCCCCTTAATATCCATAAACAAGGGCTTGTCCATATACATTGCCGAGCCAATCTGTATTTTTAATTGCTCGGCCATTCGCTCTCCTATTGCCAAATTATGCTTGTGGCGGATATATTCAACAATTGCCTGGTCAAACTTGTCGCCTCCAATGCGAACAGATCCCCAGCTTACAATTCCGCCCAAAGAGATAACAGCTATTTCTGCCGTTCCTCCTCCAATATTTATTATTAAATGGCCTGAAGCCGCGCCAATTGGTATGTCAGCTCCTATGGCCGCGACCAATGGCTCTTTTATTATATATGCAGCCCTGCCTCCGGCTGAAATTGTAGCATCAATTACAGCTCTTTTTTCAGTTGATGTAATTCCGGCCGGCACAGACACCATAACTTCAGGTCTGAAAAGATGGACTCCGCCAAGGGCTTTATTTATGAAGTATCGCAACATTGCTTCTGTCACTTTATAATTTGCTATGACCCCTTCCCTAAGAGGGCGCTCTGCAACAATTGTATCAGGAGCACGGCCTATCATATCTCTGGCTTCAAGCCCAACAGCAAGAACTTTGTTGTCATGCTTTGAGATGCCAACAACAGACGGCTCGTCAACAACGACTCCTTTTTTCGGAACATATACCAGCACGCTTGTTGTTCCCAGATCAATTCCTATTTTTTTTATAAACATAATTTTTTGCGAAAATAGCTTATAGGGTCTGCTGCCAAATGCGCTTTCGTGAGAAAATGGTATTTGGCGACAGACCCTTATAGCGACAATTTAATCATAAATTCCAAATCGCTTTCCAAGGCAGAACTAAAATCATATTTTTGATCATTGAGCTTATTTGCCTGTTCAGACGGATTGGCTGACACTATATTGTTACCAAAATCTAACGATACAGTCAAATCAGACCCAACAACGCCGGCCTGCTTTTGAACAAATAATGTATACATGCCTGATTCAATCTGTTTGGCAACTGTATCGCTTAAATAGAACTTCCACACAAGCTCTGCTGTCTGTTTGGGTTCAATTGAAATGAACGCGCCAAACCACTTTCTGCTGTTTTCAACTCCCTGATCTATTTTTCCAATCTCTGCTGACCTTTCTTTTTTCATTGCTCCTTCTGCGCTTATGAATTCTGTTCCAAGAGGAAGATAAACACGGGCATAATCACGATAGCGCGAAGTGCGCCAACTAAAACTTCCTGTATTTTCAAACTTCATTGTAATAGTGCCGATGAAGCGCTGTTCATCGTCTCTGCTGATTGAATAGGTCATGCGCCTGTTAATTGCGACGTCTGTTTTAAGAGAGCCCAAATTTGCATCCACCCACATTATATAATCGCCTGGAAAATTATTTATTTTTCCGTCCATTTTCTTGTATTCAATTACCTTTTGCAATTGCGGGTCAAGCGCGTATGCCATAATTTGCTTTTCCTCAATCATATCTTCCATTATTTGCATATAATTATGGAAATTTTTTATCAAGTCCATTGCAACTCGCTTAACCAATAATGATGTGAGATCGCCCATTATTTTTTTTCGGTCATTAAATTCTATGTTGCGCTTTGTATATCCATACTCAACTTCATACTCCAGCTTTTCAGTAAAGTTGTTTGCATCAAATGTAATGCCGCTAACCTCAACCGGACCGGTGAAATTAAGCACTTGCTCAATCACTGTTGGCGTAATTCCTATGACTGCCTCAATTTTATCTCCTGCAACACCGCTTTCTTTTTTGTAAAGTTCCAGCGCCTTTATTGCCGAAGAAGCAAAATCCGGCGACCAATTGCTATCGCGGAATTCCAGCCGATTTGTATATAAATATTCTTTGAGCGGGTCAGGCGGAACTGAAACAAATTCGCGCGAAGAAAGATTATCAAGAATTTCAGTGCCCTGCACTATCAATATCTTTGGCACTGCGCTATTAATCTGCACAACAGCATAGGCGCCTATGAATCCACCTCCAGGCCTTAACTCAGTATTGTTCAAAAAAAGAACTAAGTATGTCCGCTCTTTTTCAAATCCCAATATCTGCTGAAAAAAATTCGGTGATACAGCAACAGTGGCTGTTGCTGAAGGTAAATATGATACTGCAAAACGGTTATCAAGCTGTTTGACTATGCTCTTCTGCAAATTGCCGGTTTTATACCAAAAATACATTGCTGTTGCGCCTAACAGAATGATAACAGCTATAATTATTATTGTGTAAAAAATCTTTTTTAGCATATTATTTAAAATTAAGCGCGCCTTTCCTTTACTGAAACATTAAACCCCAAGTATTTGCCAAGCATAAGGCGCGTTACAGCGGAAATGCACGGTATGGCTGAAAAAACAATTAGTGAAACTGGCAAAAGCAACCATTGAAACACCATATATAAATAACGATGCGGTGAATATCCGCCCGGACGGCGTGGTAATACCAGCATGCCCAAAATTGCGGATATCATCAAGCCAAGCATTGAAATGGTCATTAAGACCTGCAAAACCGATGGCGTGCTAAAATACAACGTGCTCTGCGCCTCTTGGCCTCCGGTATAATTAATAACATATAATGGAAGCTGACCCATTAGAGTGATTATAATGGCGACAACTGCCCAGCTCCATTTGCCTTCCCATTCACAAAACAGCTTAATAAACTTCTTTTTAAAACTTATACGCTTGTTGCTACGAAATTTCCAAAGCAAATACGGTATATGCTCTGTACCCCATGCCCAGCGCCTTTGCTGATAATATAGATTCTTCAAGCTTTTCCAAACGCTTTTTTCGCGCACAGTGTCCATTGAAACAGGAATATACATTGGCGTTACTTCATAATCGCCGTCATATCTAAGCCAGCACTGGTAAAAAATGCGCGAATCCTCGCTTACTATGTTTTTCTCATGACCTTTGCAATCAACGATCGCCTGAAAGCTCATACTATGTGATGAAAAAGTAACCAGATTATCAAGCCGAGCCAAGCTAAATAAAATCCAAAAACTTGTTCCAAACGCCATAACGCGAAGAATAGACGGCGACTCCCATATATTATTGTTGTAAAGAGTGAGCGGCTGGAATGAACTGTGGTGCGGACGCGGATGCGAACAATACAGGTATGTCAGATGCGCGAAGTATTGGCTATGCACAACCGTATCAACATCAAAAATTGACGCTATTATATTTTTGTAATTCCAATTTTTTCGGTCAGCAAAAAGCTTAAATTGCTTTTCCGCATAATTTATATTAGATCCCTTGCCAGGAACTTCTTCGGGCAAATTATCCGGATGAATATAAAAAAATATTTTAACAAATTTCCTGCTATACTTGCCCTCAACTTTTTTCTTGATGCGCTCATAATTTTTTTCATATCTTTGCTCGCCCGACAAAACCAAATAAATTTTTTCAGAAGGATAGGTTGAATTAACAATGCTTTTCAAACTGTCGTCAACCACCTGCCAGTTTTCATTGCAGAACGGCACAAACACCACATTGATTTTTTCTTCCCACTTAGCGAATTTGTCGCACAGTTTTGACATCCAATCAATTTTAGCGGCTCTTCTGAATCTTCTCCATGACAATAAAAGATAAAACGCAAAATATATCACCCTTAATACCCAATAAACATCAAAAACTATTATAAAATATATCATCCACAGTGGCTTTGTAAAAGAAAGAGTTACACATGCGATTAACGTGCCCCATATTGAAATGCCAGGCAGTGTTTCATAAAAGCGATACCGATTGTGGTCGGATATTTTCATAAAATATTGTCAACAACGACCAGATGCTTGCTTTCCAGTATTGAATACAAAAACTTATCCCCTATTTCCTTGCGCTCGCAATATTCCTTATACGGCATTACCGTATATCTTATTTCTTTGCCCATTTTTTTCTCAAAATTGCTGATTATGCGGGATACGATGACCGGCTTAAGCTCGCCCACAATAAGCATGTCAGTGCCTACCCTGTTATCTGAAGTGAATACTCCTGTTATTATGAGCAACTTAACGTTTCCCCCTCTGGCCTGTATCGCCTCAGTCATTTCCCTTTCTTTTAAAATACGCCCTTTTAAAAGCAGTGAATTAAGCTCGTTGTAAAACAAGCAGTTCTTTTTGAGCCGATAATATCTGGCGCGGGGCCCGATAGCAAAAGTCGTGAAATCCTGCTTTTCCATTTCAGTGCTTGTAACATCTTCAATTAAACCGATCTTTACCAGATTGGCTATTTCTCTGCGCACCGCATTAAGCTGTGAATTAATCTCCCGAGCCATCTCGCGCAAATAATAAGAACGATTGTCGTTCTGAAACAAAAGATACAGAAGCTTGGTTCTGGTCTTTGAACCAAATAATTGTTCAATCATATGCTATTATGTTATATTCAGAGAAATTATGCTGAAAAGACGATTTGGCATTGGCCAAGCAAATTACTGACTTTGCCTATTGAGCTTCACTTTTAGCTTGATATATATTATAATATATAAAACGAATTAGTCAAAATATGGTCAAACCCTCAAACGATAAAATACTCCAGCTCAATGAATTCTTCATTGAGGGAAAAAATCCAAATAAGTCCCACGTTCTGCTCAATATAACAGAACCGTCAACACCTGCTGAAAAAGAAAAAGGATATTTTTTCGCACTTTGCGAAGCTGAAAACAGCACAAACAAGTATCTTATAAAGATGCAGAATCTAATTGATGAGCTTGAAAATTCATACTATGAAACGGATGATGAGGCAGACCGCAGCTCTTTGGAGGTAGTGTTGGACAAAATCAACAATGAATCACACTTTTTCATAAAGCCCGAAGTTCCGCTCAACTGCGTGATTGGCATCTTGCGCAACAACAATGAAATAATCTTTTCTGCATATGGATCTCCGCAGATAATTATCTTCCATAAAAATAAACAGGGCGGATTTCAAAAAATTGATCTGCTGGCTGAAAACACGCCTTCAGCGGAAAAAACAACAAAATCAATTCTGTTTGAACAAATAATTCAAGGCAAAATATCTGAGAACGATTATTTTTTCGCCTGCACTTCGCGCGTCATTGATTATTTCAGCATGGACCGCCTTCAAAAAATAATTTCGACCCGTCCGGCGCGCCAAAGCGCGGAGCATTTTCAAAAAGTTCTGTCTGAACTAAAAAACGGATTTTCATTCGGAGGAATACTCATAAACATACAATCAAGAGTTGGTGCGACAATCTCTTCTAAAATTCCCATGAAAAAAAGCCGTGGATCTGCGAAATCATTGGCAGGTTTTTTTGATTCGCATAAAAAAACAGCAAGTATGCTATCACCTTCGCTGATGCCTAACTTAAACCGATTAAAAAGAAATCAAAATAATAATCCTGAACAAAATGAGGCAGTTCCGGTAGAAGAGATAATGGAATCTGAAATAAACGCTCAGCATGCCAGAATAAGGAATATCCCAGCTGAAAAAAAAAATTGGAAAAGACCGGTCTGGTTCTTCCGAAACGGCATTAATTTTTTTAAAGGGCATTACGCGCGGTTTAAAAATCTTGGGAGAAAAATTGATTCAATTAGCCATTGTATTGGGTTCTATTCTAATAAAATTTTTAAAATCCATTGGCTTGCTTTTTCTTGTTGTCACCAATTTCTCGAACCGCCGCCGGCAAATATTGAACGACTGGTCGGCGTCATTTAAGAATTTTAAACAGAATATAAAAACAATGCCTCTGCACATTAAAATATTTATAGCCCTGCTTGTTGTGCTGGCATGCTCTCTTGTGGCCAGTTTTATTTATTTAAAAAATCAACAGGCCAAAAAACAGGAAATTCAAAACTTTAACAGCAATATAGAACTGGCTAAAAAAGAGGCAAGTTCTGCAGAGGGTTCGCTGATTTATTCCGATTACACAGCAGCCACCAACCATATAAACACTGCCGTGGATATTTTGAAAAAGCAAAACTGCTTAATTGAAAATCGATCCTCTGTGTGCGACAATCTATCCGCAACACTTGAAGAGATGAGCAAAAAAATTATGCGACTATATACGGTTGGTGCGGAATTGTTAGCCAGCTGGCCACAACTTGGCGTAAGCCGAGCAATTATGATTAACAAGGAAATTATAGCTTTTGGAGATCAAAGCAGTTCGGTTGGCTTTTTTAACCTGCTTACAAAAACAAGTGAAATAAAAGATATTCCAGTGTCAACCAATGACCTGCGCATAGCGGTCGTTCCAAAGGAAAACGACTATGCCCTGTTTTTATACGGCAATAACAATCTTTTGCGATATGATCCGAAGCAAGACAGTTGGAAAAAAATAGATTCAGAACTTGACTCTAACAAGCCGTCCATTGGCTTATTTATTTATAGCCGCCGCCTTTATTCGATTGATGATAAGGGAACAATCAGCAGGCAATCACCAATAAACAGCGGTTTTGGAAAGCCGACAATTTGGAACAGCAATAGCGCTTCTTCATTGACCAATGCAACCGGACTGGCAATTGACGGAGATGTATTCCTGCTTGATAAAACCGGCAGTATTGAAAAATACACTGCCGGAGAAAAACAGCAGTTCAAGCTTGATCCGGTTAGCCCGGCACTTGCTTCAGCTGACGCTATTTGGACATATCTTGACCTGAAATACATATATATTCTTGATTCATCCAACAAGCGAATAATTATTTTCAACAAGGATGGAACATTAAAAAAACAAATTACTTCAAAAGTTTTTGAAAAGATTAGCGCCATGATCATTGACGAGCCCTCAAACGCCGGATACATACTGGACAGCAACAAACTGTATAAAATAGAGCTTGGCGTTTAGCAGGCAAACACAATTAAAAAAGCGGTCCTGATGGGGCCGCTTTTAATAAGGACGGCAATTGGCTTTTCAACAACCGATCCTAAAATACTAATTGCTTACTTCAAACTTACAGCGCCACCGGCTTCCTCAATCTTTTTCTTTATCTCTTCTGCCTCTTCTTTTTTAACGCCTTCTCTAAGCATAACAGGGGCTCCATCAACCAATGCTTTTGCATCAGCCAGGCCTTTTCCTGTAATTTCCTTAACAACTTTAATCACATTGATTTTGCTTTCTCCGTATGAAGTTAACTCAACATCAAATTCGGTTTTTTCTTCAACAGCTCCGGCTGGTGCTCCATCTGTTGGCATAACCGCCATTGCAGCCATTGGCGCGGCCGCGCTTACTCCGAACTTTTCCTCAAGGACTTTTACAAGCTCTGACAAGTCAAGCACTGACATTTTTTCAATTTCAGCAACTAAGTCCTTAAATTTGGAGGGAACTTCAACTTCCTTTTTTTCCTCCTTGCTTTCAGCGGTTTTATCAGCCACTGAATTTTTTTCTTCGTCTGCCATATTTTTTATTACTATTTATTAATGTTGGGTCTGTCGCCAAATGCGCTTTCGCAACGAAATGGTATTTGGCTACAGACCCATATTATATTAATTACGATTTTGCTTCTTTTAAATTATTAAGTACGCCGAGCAAATTACGCATATTTCCAGCTAATGCATTTACAAAGCCGGATATTGGAGCGTTTATCACGCCCACAACCTGTCCAAGCAGATGCTGTTTTGAAGGCAGTTTTGCAAGATTTTGAACGGATGTTTGATCAATATAATTGCCTTCCAAAACTCCGCCAAAAATCCTTACAACATTATGGCCTTTGGCAAAATCATTTACCACTCTTGCCGCGGCTACTTCATCGTCCATGCTCATAAACGTGGCTATTCCACCGTCAAATCCCTTGCAATCAACATCTTCAAGCCCTGCTTGTTGGCACGCGCGAGCCACAATGGTTTTTTTTGCGGCTAATACGCTTATATCCTCTTTTTTGCAGGCAGATCTAAGGTTTTGCGCCTGCTCAACAGTCAAGCCCTGAAAATTGGCAAATACAACACCTTTGGCGTCGCCTATGCCATTAACAAGTTTTTTTACTGCTTCTTGCTTTTGTTCTTTGGTTTTTGCCATAAAAAAAATCTGTGATATTAGCCACAGACATAGCACAAATCGACCTTTTTATTGATTTCGCTTTTGTACCTCGGCAGGATTTATCGCTGTTAAGCTTACCTGCTGTCTATGGTGAGTCAATTATAATATATGGGGAAAAAAATGTCAAGAACAAAAAAAGAACAGAAAAAGTCAAGAGCTATTAAACAAAAACCACCGGCACATTCGGTGGAATTTTATATTTCATTTCAAACCGAGTTTTCCCCGGCATCATACATGGATTAATTCAATGATTCATCCATATATGATGCGAGCCGGGGAAGGAGGATAAATGAAAGACTCGCGCAAAACAAGGCGGAGTTGGAAGGTTTTATCCGTGCTCGCAGTTGGTACTGCTTCCAACCCAGAATGTGCGCGTGATTGCGCGCAGGGTTGTCCACATGGAGCGGGATATGCGAGGTATACCACACCTCATGAAGGTAATGCTCATGAGTAACGAAATCAGTACAAGGGCATTCACGCATACAAAACAGGCCATAAGCGCTGTTTTGGAGATGCCCATTTTCTGCAAAATGCCACCATACTGCAAAACAACTGGAAATGCTTGCGCACAGCATATGCCGATCAATTTGTAATGGATTTTTCTCTGCTTGAAGTCAGGCAGAGTATCCATGTAAAAATTATTGAACACCAGCGTCAAAAAGTAGAGACCTGCGAGCAGGCCTAACCCAATGCCTATGGAGGTGCATGATGGAAATGCCAAAGATATTGCAAGCGCAATTAACGTAACCGCACCCGTAAAAATACCTGCCACGACAGCGAAAACCACCATGATAATCCCGGCAGTTGATGACGCAATGGCAATGGCCTCTGTGGCGCCAATGGCGATGATCAATGAAAATGCATAGGCCACGAATGAACCAGTGCTGCCATTTTGCAGATACCAGCCCGCTGACATGGCGCACATGGTCAAAACAAACAACACAAAAAGAATGGCTGTGGTTTCTTTGGTATTCATGCTCCACCTATTCCTTTTTTTGATTGAGTTAAATTTAATGAGCCATATCCCCATAATTTAGGGAATATAATAATATACACATAATCTTGCGTTTTGTCAAGAATAGAGGAAGAAGTTATTTTGTCATCCTGAAAAAGCCCTTCGCGAGTTTACCCTTGAGCGTAGCGAAGGGCTCAGGATGACACAACCATAAACTATATATGAGTTTTTTAACAAAAAATATTCATGGCTTGCCATATTATCGAGCTTTCACCAAAGTGCCTTTAAAGTTTTTGCCACTCAAGGCGTTTTCAACTTGTTTAAGATTAGTACCTTTTACGAATTTTAATATCAAATTAAGCGCTTGCGCTTCTTTAATTGCCATTGGGTCAAAAGGAACATTAGATCCGGGAATCCATTTATCGCCAACTATGGCTTTCAATTCATTCCAGCTTAATTCAGGCATTTTTTTTGCGTTTTTTACTTTCTTTGGATCAGCGTTATATACATAGTCAATATTTGAAAGATTTACCACTTCGTTCGCGTTTAGATTCTTTGCAAGCAAGACGGCGTCGCGGTCGGTTGAACATTTTGGCACCCATCCGCCTGCCACTATAATTGGCTTTTTTGATGATATTTTTTTTGTTGGATTTCTAATAACTTCTGCGTGAGCCAATGATCCAAAAAACAAGCGTACAAATTCAGCATTAAACCATGTTGAGTAAATGCCAAGCCAGTCAAGATTTTCATCTGACAAATCAGCGGTTTTTTTTGCGGCTTGCTGGTAAGCACGGCAGGTAGCTCCTCCGCCAATTACCAAAACAAACTTATCACCGGCTTTTACGCGATTAACGATTAATGAACGGAATTTTTTAAGAAAATTTACATTGAATCCGCCCTTTGGAATTATGATTGACCCGCCGACTGACAATATTTTATATTTTGACATAATTTGAATTTTTTTTGTTTTTTTTTAAAAATTGGAGTGTTACTTTTTTTCCGACGCCACATTTAAGCCGGCTCGGAGTCCTATATGAAGTTTTGCCTTTTTGCGCACGATTGCATGAGTACTTCTTCATACACGCCTATAAATTCATTAAAAAAATAAACAGACGATTAATTATCGGGCGTATCAGATCAAATAGAAAGAATATAAAAAATAACAGTATAACAAAACCGTACTGATTTAAAAATCTTTTTATTTTAATCGCTGAATCAGGCAATACTGCGAATAAAATTTTAGAGCCGTCCAAAGGCGGAATCGGAACTAAATTAAATATCATTAAAAGTATATTCGCGTACACAATAATGGCAAGAAACGGAGCTATGGCCATTCCAACAGGCAAAAGCTTAATAACAATGGCAAACGCAAATGCCAACAAAAAGTTGCTTAATGGACCGGCAATAGCCACTAAAGCAGGCCCCCATTTCTGATCGCGAAGGTTGTATGGGTTATATGGAACCGGCTTTGCATAAGCAAACATAAAACTCCCGCCTGAAACAGCCAACAGCATAAGTGGCAAAAGCACTGTACCCCACATATCAATATGGGCTTTTGGATTGAGAGTCAGTCGGCCGGCATAGCGCGCCGTTGGATCGCCCATTCTGTCAGCCGCCCAACCATGCGCATATTCATGTATAATTGCAGATGGCACTATAACTAAAAAAAAGAAAAGTACTTGCGGAAGCAACATATATTGACATTTACCATTAAATACATTATAATCGCAGGTATTATAACTTAATAATTATTATTTATCAAATATGGGAAGAACATGCGACTTGTGCGACAAAGGCGTGAAAACGGTTAACTATGTAAGCCATGCGCAAAATAAGGTAAAACGCACTCAAAAAACAAACCTTCAAAGCGCAACTATTAAAAACAGCCAGGGCAAGCCAGTAAAAATAAAGAATGTCTGCTCAACCTGCAGAAGGACTTTGAATAAGCAGAAATAATTATTTTTTAATGGTTTAAACAATAATCCGTATCAAAAAATCCCAGATTGTTAAACCGGGATTTTTTATTGATATTATCCTTTGTTTTTAATTCATTCTTGCTTGGCCTTCATGCGCAATTCTTCCAAGCATTTGTTCATACCCATCCTTTTGCTGTTTAGCTATTTTTATTAATTGCGGGAATACTGAAAAATAATATTCATTTTCATCTGCCTTTTGTTCAGCCAAGTAAACTTGCATTTCCTTAATTGCATATTCCGCACAAGCAATGAGATTGGTCATTGCCTTTTTTACCATGGGCATGGCGCGAATGTTTTGCAATGATCCGAGAATAGCAACAGAATTTTTTTTCCAACGTTTTTTATAATCTTCAACTGACGTATCTAAATGCCACTTACTGGGTCCAAAGCCTTCCTTTCCCGGCTCATCAAAACATTGAGCCTTATTTAAGCTTATAAATTCATTCAATGTTTGACGCTTCCTGTTTACAAAATACTCCTCTAACCTGCCAGTATAACTTCCAAGACCAAGACGTTCAAATTCAGAAATAAATAAAGATGCATTTTCCAGCAATGCCATACCCCGCGGATCCTCTGAAATCGGATCATAATATTCAATCATTTGATTTATCAAAATATCTATTGTAGCTGATAATTTTTCCTTTAATTCTGGTATTTGACTAAAATCGTCTTTGTTTATTTGTTTTAAAAATTTTAAAAAAAGTGGAGCTTTTTCAATTGTTAAACGAAGATCCTTTGGATGTGAAGAAATCCTATCAGCATCAAACACGACTACATCTTTTTTTTCATTAAAATCCAAAACCAAACCCATAGTTTTAGCTGTTGGTTGCTCTTCAAAAACCGCTGACTCAAGCTGTTGTTGTTTTGCTTCCCCCTCCAGTCTGTTTAATTTTGATTTTTGATCTCTTAAAACAAAATTTGCCAATAAGGCCCCAATGCCATGCGAGTCATTATAAGCATCAAGCGCCTGCATAATCCGAAGAAACTTGGTGATGGATACATTTTTCTCTTGTTCAATGCTACCTACTTCAGGTTTAAAATCTAACATATTTTTTATTTACTTCAATTATTGTTATATCTGCAAGCTGATTGTTGATGTCCCATGTGCAAAGCAATTGCTGTACCTCCAACCACCCCAAAATTTTTGTCAAACTTTTTAAATAAATTTAGCAACCCGATTTGTTTACCAGTCAATATTTCTTTATGCATATTGCTTGAAGAACAACTTAAAATAATTCGCAACTTTGGGATTAAAATTATTTCTTTTTTGCTGATTTTTCTTATTAAATATTTGAGCCATCTTTTCAATGCCGATTATTTTAATTACCTTTTTAACATCATCAAAATCCCCATAATTAATTACAGCCTCAACTATGGATTCATCTGAAAGTTTTTCATAATTTTGAGTGTACCAGATCAAATAGGGCCTCTTTTTTATAAACTGTTGTAGTGTCATATGCACTTATTATAGCATATTTTGCTTGTTTTGTCCATCAAAATAGGCCACAAAACCGGCCTTTTGATTATAAAATTGAAGGTGCTTGATTGGTCGGGGTTGTGGGACGAAGTGGAACCTTTTTTGGCTAAGTTAGGTAATGAAATTTAAATAGTTCTCTTTATTAATCACTTCAAAACTAGCATTATCATAAGTTCCTATCCAATCTTTGGGAGCAGAAGGTGTTTTTTTCGTATATTTAAATTCATAGCCATATAGCTTGCCACCGCGTTCTTCAATTAGATCTATTTCTTTTTTGTCGTAGGTTCGCCAAAAATAGTAATTGGCATAATTTTGCTGATAATCATTTTTCTTTATTCTTTCCATAATGACAAAATTTTCCCATAACTGACCAACATCATTTCTAGTATTAATTTTATTAAAATTATTAATTAGGGCATTACGCATGCCGATGTCATAAAAATAATATTTACTCATCTTACTAACTTCTTTGCGGAGATTACGAGAAAAACCATCAAGTCGGTAAATAACAAAAGATTTTTCTAAGAGATCTAAATATCTCAACACCGTTTTATTATCAATTCCTAAATTATCACCAAGTTCGAGAGTAGAAACTTCACTTCCAATTTGAAACGCCAAAAGCTTCAACAAACTTATTACAGTTCTTGAATTTTTTACTTTTTGAAACTCCAAAATATCTTTAATTAAATATGCATCTTTAATTTCTTTTAGCCTTTTTATTTTTTGTCTAAGATCACTGTATGTTACGATATTTGGATATAAACCATAGATAAGATAATCATCTAATTTTTTTTCTAACTTATATATTGTATTTTGTTTGGCTAATTCCCCTATGGAGATAGGGTAAAGATTAATAATATTTTTTCTGCCAGTTAAGGGTTCGGCCGTAGCATTGGCTAGATCAAAAGATGAAGATCCTGTCACAATAACAAATATTTTATCTATATTATCTACAACTAATTTCAGAGCCCTACCAATGTTTGGTATTTTTTGTGCTTCATCGATGACTAGAAGTTCAACATCGCCAATGGCTTTTTTTATTGTGTCTAGGTTACAACTACCAAAGTCTTCAACAAAATCAAGTTGATCTCCGGTAAAATATTCATAACGTAGAGAAGTATTTTTGAGAAAATTTTTGACTAAAGTGGTTTTTCCAACTTGACGAGGGCCATAAATTATCACAACTTTATTTGCTTCTAAATTTTGTTCAATTTGAACTAATCGTTTTATCATATTTGTTTGGGTTAAAAATATAGTTTATATAATATCATATTCCCATAATTATGTCAAATGATAGGAATTCAATTCCTATCATTTATGTGAATTGTGGGAGTCCATAAAAAACCCCTAACAGGACTTGAACTATTCTTTTACCTTATTTTAGCAAAAATATAGTCATACATCTGATTTTGTGTAAATTTATGCTATTTTCTTGAACCTTTTTATTGAGAGCAAGAATTTAGCTAACTTTACATTAAAAGAACCCTATCAAATGATGAGTAGAGTGCCTAAAAATGCTTCTTTTGTAGAATTGTCGGGCTGACAGGACTTGAACCTGCGGCCTCAGGTCCCCCAGACCTGCGCGCTAGCCAACTGCGCCACAGCCCGATTTTGCCCATAACCACTAAATCCCGACAGAGTCGGGATAAATGTGGAGGTCTGCGATTAAACGACATAGAATGCCCCTAAATAAATAGGGTGGTAAGCCTCACGCACAGTCCACGAACTGCGCAGATGTTGGCGAACCTTTGCAAACCGATTGTAGAACATCATATTGCCGTTTACGCTAAACCTTAAATATATTGTAGCAGTGAGCTTGTCCACAGTCAAGGTTTTTTTATTAACGCAGCGCAACGAGGGTCCCGCTTAGCGGGACCGAGCAATCAAATTAACTACCCTGTGGTCTTGCCACAGCGATCTTCCAAACTGCTGTGCCTGATTACCCCGACTGAGTCGGGGAGGGGTTCATTTATGCCATACTTTTTCCTTTAAAACTTCGTTACCAACTACCGCCTCCACCGCCTCCGCCACCTCCGCCGGAGCTACCTCCGCCACCAGAAGATGATCCCCCGCCAAAGCCGCCCTTACTACCATCGGAATTACTGCTATAATAAATTTGATGAGTGGCTTGGCTAATAGATGACCGAAAAGTTCGCATTTCTCTTGAAAAACTACCTATACTAAAAGTATTAATTTGATTTTCAAACCATTTTATCTTGATCTTATCTTTATATATGCTTTTAAATTGTTTAGCCCATTCTTTTTCCAACTTAAACACCATCGCAAAAGGGAGCATTTTCTCAAACTCCTGCGGGGTTTTTTCAGGTGCATTGTGAAATTTTATTCGCTCCTTTTCTGCTACCTTAATATACAGCTTCAACCCTTTGATATTTTCCAATGCTAAAATCGCTTTTTTTGATCTCTTTGGCATTAATAATGAAAAAATTATTATAAAGATAATAGATACCACGATTGATACAAGCCAAGTTAAATTAGCTGAATAAAACAGCATTAAAAAAGGACCAAAAAATAAAATGAGTGATAAATATATCTGAAACATAAACATAATTGGCTTGTTTTTAAATTCTTCAGTTGCTTGTGTTTTTTTAAAATAAAAACGAGTTGCTGAGGCAAGCAAAAAAAGTATCAGCAGTAAACATATAATTAAAAAGAAAAGTTCCAAATTAAAATTAAATATTAGAGAAATAAGTATTAAAATAAAGAAAAATCGGAATAGGTAAAATAATATAATCTTTGCTTTTTCTTTTACCTGTTCGACCGACTTATTAAGATACCCTTGTTCATGCAAAAAAATTAATACTTTATTCTCAATATTAAACAAATTGAATGATTGTTCGCATTGCATTTCTTGCTTGATATACTCCAGTACTTTTAAATAATTATCATCTAAAACAATATTTTTTTCTATTTTCAATAATAGATCACGTATCTCGATTTTCTTATCTACATCTTCCTTTTTAATTTCATTTTTCAAAAGTCCAATTTCATTTTTCAATTTTGAAGTTGTAACAGTGGATCTGTCTTTAAATAATAATTGCATAATATCGCGGTCGTATTCTCGGTCCAACTCACTTTCATCTTTTAATTTTTAAACTCATAATTGGCTTTAGAAAGATTTTTTACGGATTCAATTCTTCTAATCTTCAAATAACCTTGAATGGCCAAGCTGATAATTTGAGCCGAAATATTTCTATCATCAATTTTTTTGTTATATATTGTCCCAACCTCTATTGGAGTTAAATTATCAGGCGCCTCGTATTGAGCTATAATAATGCCTCTTCCTTTAGGATCCTTTCCATACTTATACCAGAGAGCAAACATAATCAAAAAAATAACTGCTGGTAAAAAAATTATTTTATTATTCTTAACTGCTCTAAAAACACGATCAAAATCGTTCAAACGATAAACTACGCCTTTAGGTAGGCCAACAAAAATAGTCAAACCTCCGATATTTTTGCCATTCCCCCTATCAAAATTAATTACTTTAGCTAATCCGCTTGCGTCAACTAAGGATTGTTTTAAAACGCATCTTTCAGTGGATCCTAACTCTCCAACATAACAATCTATATCAAGTTCGTCACTTTTAACTTTTTCCGGCAAATATACGGTAGCAGAGGCATTATAAATTGGCACTTCCCATTCAATTCCAATGGCATTCCAATACAATTCGTCTAAATCATTCATGTCCTTGTAATTCCTGATAGCATCTTTGACCATATATTCAATGATATATGTTTTTCGACCTGTAACATAGGAATCCGGATCTCCGATTCTAATTAGCAAATATTTTTTTCCATCTTTTTTAAATGTTGACTCTTTGTATTGATATTGATTTCCAGCGCCATCCACAACATTTAGAATTTCAATTGAGATGCTGAATTTATGCGTTACAGTATTGTATTGATATGGAATTTCACGATATATACCGTGTTTCTCTGATTCACCAAAATCATATTCAATTTTCTCTTTAACTTTTATGCTGTTATCTTTATTTATATAAATATCAACATGGTAATTCTCAATAAATTCCTGATTTTGCTGAACTAAATTATCATTTTGAGCCAAAGCAGGACTATAAAAAATTAAACTAAAAGCGCATAAAGAAATAAATATAATTTTTTTCATAAAATACAAATAAATAAAATAAATGTGTGTATTGAACTCATTGTAAGTTATTCAACATAATGTGCTATTATCAGCCAAATAACAAGCGTTGAAATATGCCTGTCATTCTGAATACGTTCGCTCCGCTCAGTATAAACTTCACTAAGCGGAGTGAAGAATCTCTCTTTTCGTAATTCTAAGGGATTCTTCGCGGAGTTTATCCTCGAGCATAGCGAAGGGCTCAGAATGACATAATGAAAAAACTTGCTATGAGTTCATTATATTTACAATGTTATCACATAATCTAGCATAAATAAATACCATCTATAGGAATTAAAAAGGGCTAAACTTTATACAAGTCATGGAAATAATAATATAAAAATATTTTTAAATCATTCTACGCAAACTCCAACCAAAAACTATCCGTCCGGATAATTCTTCTTTTTTCTGGCTTATGCTCATAATAACACAACACAAAATAATGTGATAGCTGTATATGTGCCTTCTTGAATTACCAACGATTTTATGTTAATGTTTACAAATAGCCAATATAACTTGCGTTTATTAAAAAATCAAATGATTTTAACAGCCAACAAGCAACAAACAAAAGATTTTGGAAAAAAAATCGCTTCCAACCTAAAAGCCGGCGACATTGTTTTGCTTGAAGGCGATCTTGGCGCCGGCAAAACAACATTAACAAAAGCGATTGCAAATTATCTAAACGTTAAAGAAGAAATTACAAGCCCGACTTTCACGCTTATGAACGTTTACAAGATAAACAAAAAAGGGATGAAGGGAATAATGCTGGCGCACATAGACACCTACCGCTTAAAAAGCGAAAAAGATTTGATAAATATCGGCGTTCTTGATTATCTTGGAGCAAATGACGCAATCTGCATAATTGAATGGCCAAAAAAAATTAAAAAACTGCTCAACGGAAAAAAAACAATTACAATAAAAATGGCGCATATTGACAAAGACAAGCGCGAAATCAATGAACTATCTTAAAAGGATCCCTTCATTTTTTGAAAGTGGGATCTTTGGTTGCGGAGTTTTTCCTTGAACCATTCGCTATGCTCAAGTGTAAACTCTGTGAAGGGGTTGCTCAGTATGTCAGAATGATTAGGACAAACTGTAAATACACCCGCAGTAATTCTGCCTGTATATTCCCTCTTGCAAACAGATGGATTGGCTTGCTTCCTGCCGTCCCTTTTTCTTCCAATCTTCTTCATAAAATTTAAGTCCTTTCTCGTCGGCAACAAGCTTCCCCAAATTGTTTATCAAATCGGCCTTTTTATTTCTTCCGCTTGTAAGTGTTGAGGCAATCCATTGAAATCCTAAATCAAATGCCTTAGACGCTGTTGCTGAAAGCCGAAACGCAAAGCATTTTTTACATCTTGCGCCTCCTTCTGGCTCAAGCGCGTAATCTTTTGCCCATGCCGTCCACTCATCATTATTGTAATTTCCTTCAATAAAAGCCACGCTTTTGCTTGTGCAAATCTTTTTGGCAAAATCACGCCTTTTTTCATATTCTTCAAGCGGATATATGTTTGGATTGTAATAAAAAGCAATTAAATCAAAATTACGCTTGAGTTCGTCAAGAATGGCTGCAACACATGGCCCGCAACACACATGAATGAGCATTTTTTCGTGCATATTGATCTGTAATGTTTTTTCTTGTATAATGGGTCTGTTGCTGAATTAAGAAACTATGTTGATTTTAAAACAAAAGACTGTTAACAATCCGATTTTTTATGTCACAAGGGACATAGAAAGAGCGCTCGGAGCGATTGAATTTAATGATAACTTTTTTATTATTACAAATTATTGCGATTTTGCCAAGCAATGCTCAAAAAATAGTAAAAATATTTTTCTTATAAAAGAAAAAAACGCTCTTGATACATGGCAGATTCTAAAGCATAAAAAAGCCATTAAATTCATAAATAAACAGGGCTTGCAAAGTAAAAACAGAAAAATACAAAAGCCGCAGATAGT
>JBDRCM010000036.1:0-2907 GCA_043821725.1 bacterium
AAACGCTAATTTAGTTCATCCAAGAGAAATTTTTAACGAAGCCTTAAAGCAAAATGCGGCTTCGGTAATTTTAGTCCATAACCATCCTTCCGGCGATCCCGAACCCTCGCAAGACGATTTAGAAATCACTAAAAGAATCCAGGAGGCCGGAAAAATAATGGGCATAGACGTTTTGGACCACGTTATTATAACCAAAAACAAACCATTTAGCTTTAAGGAGAATAAGCTGATTTAAATCGCAACATAATGAGAGGGTTGAGATATCCGTCGAGAGGCGGGTTTTTGTTTTATCCTATGAAAACCTATGAAGGCTTGACATCGCATTTACAAGCCTTATAATGGAGCTATGAGAAAGGACATACAAGAAAAACTCAAAAAGATGCCAGAGCTTCTTTCGATTAGTCAGGTAGCTAGTATTTTTAGTATTCATCAGGATACTCTTAGAAATTGGGAGAAAGATGGTATTTTAGTACCATTAAGGGTCGGAAAACGTGGGGATAGGAAATATCGCCCTCAAGACATTCAAACCATCGTTGATAAAATGGGAAGCAGACTTACCTTGCCGCAACTTGAATCTTTTCTTTGGAAAAGCGCCGACATTCTCCGTGGCAAGATTGATAGTTCGGATTACAAAAAATATATTTTTGGACTTCTGTTTTATAAACGCATTAATGATGTTTGGGACGAGGAATATAAGCGTGTGATGGATGAATATAAAGACGAGACCATTGCTCAAGCCGACTACAATCATCGTTTTCAAGTGCCAAAAGAATGTAAGTGGTCAGTAATTGAACAGTATGCTGAAAGTATTGGTCAAAGACTTAATGGAATTTTTGAAAAGCTTGCTAATGCTAATAGTCCAAAACTCGACAAAATTTTTGATGATTTGGATTTTGCAAACAAAGATAGGTTTCCCAACGAAACCATTCAACGTTTAATCAATCATTTTTCTCAATATAACTTTGGCGATACCTACATAAGCTCTGATCTTCTTGGCGATGCTTATGAATATCTTATTAAGCAATTTGCAGCTGACGCAGGAAAGAAGGGCGGGGAATTTTACACGCCAAGAGAGGTTGAGCGTGTTATTATCCAAATTTTAAAGCCTCATAAAAAGGATCATGTTTTGGATCCAACCGTTGGTTCAGGTGGTTTTTTACTTGAAGCTTTTCATTATCTTAAGGAAAAAGAAGATGAATCAGTTGCGAAGACACTTTATCTTAATGGGCAGGAAATAAATATCGGCACATTCGCTATCGCCAAAATTAATATGTTTCTCCATGGACTTGATGGCTCTGATATCCGTCGTGGCGATACATTGGCTAATCCGCAGTTTTTAAATCCCAATGGATCACTTAAAACATTTGATATAGTCGTGGCGAATTTTCCGTTTTCAATAAAAGAATGGGAATCAGAAATTTTTAAAAGCGACAAATATGGTCGTCTTGAGGGATATGATATGCCACCAGATAAAAATGCGGATTACGCTTTTATTTTACATATAATAAAATCGTTAAATTCAAATGGGCGCGCAGGCGTTGTTTGTCCGCATGGAGTTCTTTTTCGCGGAGGGGCAGAAGGGCGTATCCGCGAACAGATCATTAAAAAAAATCTTTTAGATGCAGTAATTGCGCTTCCGTCAAAACTTTTTTATGGCGCTGGGATTCCTGCAGCGATTTTGATTTTTAATAAAAACAAGCCAGAGGAAAAGAAAAATAAAATTTTGATTATTGACGCTGAAAAAGATTTTTCAGAAGAGAAAAATCAGAATATTTTGCGAGTAGAAGATATTACTAAAATTGTCAGGGCTTATGATGGCTGGAAAAATATCCCTAAATATGCGCGCGTCGTTGATTTAAAAGAAATTAAAGAAAATGAGTTCAACTTAAATGTGCGCCGTTATATTGAAAACAACGAAAAAGAGGAAAAAATCAACGTTTCTGTCGTAAAAAAAGAGATTGATGTTCTAGAAAAGGAAAGGATGAAAGTCGATAAAAAAGTCGCAGGATTTTTAAAAGAATTAAAATATTAAATTTTCAATAATATGAAAAAGAAGCAGGATAAAAATAATCAAATTATTATCTATAATACTGAAGACGGGGAGACGAAGATTGAGGTACAGATAAAGGGAGAAACCGTGTGGCTTACGCAGAAGCAGATGGCCGAGCTTTTTGATTGTTCTGTGGATAACATCGGTCTACATCTTAAAAATGTCTTTAAAGAGACTGAATTAAGTGAAAATTCAGTTACCGAGGAATCCTCGGTAACTGCTTTGGACGGCAAAAGTTATATTGTAAAACATTATAATTTGGATGCGATTATATCGGTTGGCTACAGAATAAATTCCTTGCGTGGCACGCATTTTCGCATTTGGGCCACGCAGAAATTAAAAGAGTATATCGTTAAGGGTTTTGTGATGGACGACGAGCGTTTAGCTGAAGGCGGAGTAAAAAAGACATATTTTGAAGAATGGGAGGAAAGAATAAGGTGCATTAGAACTTCTGAAGCTAATTTCTACCAAAAAGTCAGGGATGTTTTTGCCACCAGTGCTGATTATAATTCCAAAACCGATTACGCTAAATTATTTTACGCCACGGTGCAGAATAAATTTCATTATGCCATTACCGGCTTAACCGCGGCAGAAATTGTTCATAACCGCGTGGATAGTAAAAAAGAGAATATGGGACTAACCAACTGGAATGGCAAAATTATTACTCGCGAGCAAGCGCAAATTGCCAAGAATTATTTGGAGGAATTGGATCTAAAAAGATTGAATTTATTGGTGGAGCAATTTTTATCTTTTGCCGAGCTGCAAAGTGTGGAGCAGAGGGTGATGTATATGAAAAATTGGATTGAAAAGTTAGACAATTTTTTGGTTTTAAACGAAAAGAAAATTTTGCAAGATTC
>JBDRCM010000037.1:0-8577 GCA_043821725.1 bacterium
CCGGCAGGTTGTTTATATCATGCCAAGCCCATTCGCAAACTGTTGGCCCCGGCTTAACTTCTCCTTTTCGTTTTGCCAAAAAATGCACTAGCTGTATTTTAACATTATCAACAGTATCTTCCAATGTCTGCAGTTGCTTTACTACTTTAACATCTAAGCCGGTTTCTTCTTTGGCTTCGCGAATACAGGCGTCTTCATAACTTTCATTTGACTCAACTTTTCCGCCGGGGAAAAACCAAGGAGTTATCTCATTCTTTTTTCTTTCCTTTATCAGAAGGACTCTTTGATCTTCAATTATTACTGGGCCGGAACAAATTATTATATTCATATTTTATTATAGCAGGCAGGGAATTATGACATTATTGCCTGCATCATATTTTGCTATTATGGGTCTGTCGCCCAATACGCTTTCGCAACGAAATTGATATATTATGAGACAAAATCGTTGATAATTCCATAGTTATCTTCGCTCGCTCGGAAAAGAAAAATTATCATTTTTATTTTCTCTCGCTTCGCTTGATAAAAAATTTTGAGGCCTATCTGTAAGATAAGCCAAGAAATTTTGAAACGATTTTGGCCATAATTTATCAATTGCAGTAGAAATAGTATTTGGCGATAGACCCTATTATGCACTTTATGGTATCATATCTGCAAACAGCTTACAAATGACAATATGCTTTGGGTTATTCTTGGCATCAGCTCTCATTTTTTTTGGGCCATCCTGAATCTTGGAGACAAATATGTACTTAGCAAACGCGTTAACAATCCGTATGTATATTTGGTTTGGCTTACTTTAGTTGGCATTTTATCAGTGGTACTGATTCCGTTTATTGATTTTCACATTCCTCAAAATCCAATGGTGATGCTGTTAATAATTGTCGGTGGCATCATGTATTTTTTTGGCGGTCTTCCTTATGTAAAGGCAATGCAAATGGAAGAGCCGAGCAGGATAAACATCTGGTGGAATCTTATACCAATTTTCAGTTTTTTTATCGGCTGGATTTTTCTTGATGAAAGTTTTACAGGCGCGCAATCAGTGGCGTTTATAGTTCTTTTAATTGGCGCCATAATAGCTTCCATCAGATCCAAAGGCAACAAGTTTGTTTTTTCCAAAGCCGTTTGGCTAATGATTATAGCATGCATTGCATATTCTTTTTATGGAGTAACGTTCCATTACATAACCCGTTTCATTTCTTTTGCAGTTGGATTTGTTTGGATACATCTTGTAATGCTTGCCTGCTGTTTTACAATGTTTTTGATCAAGAAGTTCAGAAGCGATTTTTTGGCTGAAACAAAAAAAGCCGGTGCAGGGCTTTTTCTGATTGTTTTTGTGATTGCCATTCTTGATCATCTTGGAATTTTTTTCAATCAATGGGCTCTGTCACTAAACAATACGGCTCTTGTATTTTCATTGGAAGGATTTCAGGTAATTCTTGTATTTGTTGGCGCCATATTTTTAACAAAATATTTTCCAATTATAATAAGTGAAGATATAGACAAGAAAAACATGGGACTTAAACTCACAGCTTTGATTTTTATGATCTGCGGAATTCTCATCTTGGCTTTGGGATGATCTTCTTTATCATATAGCCGTTGATTAAGCGGTAATTGAGACGGCGATAATAATTTCTTACGCCAACACCTGAAATCACCGCAAGTTTGTCAATGCGGTTTTTTTCGCAGATTTTTTCAGCTGATTTAATCATTTTTTTGCCAAGCCCCTTATGTTGGGATGCTTTTTTTTGTTTTTGTCCGATTCCAACCGACTGTCCATAAGTATGAAGTTCGCGGATATATGCGGGATATAATGAGTTATGCGCGGATAGGCGAAGTCTGCAGAACGCCATTACAGCCGTTCTTTCTTTATTCTCATAGCTCATAAAATATTCAGTGCCTTTGCTTGCCTCATATTTCTCAATAAAAAGTTCTAATTCACCAATTTCTTTTTGAGCGTTTTTAAGTTCAGTATGTCCAATTTCCCTGCAACGTAGGCACTTGCATCTAAGTCCTTGCTCTTTCATTTTTATTTGTATAACCTGTCTCAAGTTCGTCATTTTATTGCCTGCTCTCACATGATGGGAAGGAATATCTCTTATCAATCTTGATATTCGCGCGTAAGCCGGAATAAATGATTTAAATTGAATCAGAATATCTGTGAGCTTGCTGTTAGAGTACGGATGATAACGCCCGGATTTAAGCCATTTGAAAAGCTCAGTGTCTTTAATTACAGTGCATGGATATATTTTAATCATATCCGGCCTATAGGCGGGATCAAGAAAAATTTCTTTAAGCATTTTTAAATCTTTTGCAGGGGTGGTTCCCGGCAGTTGCGGCATCATATGATAATCAACTTTTAATCCATTGTTTTTAAGAATGGCCGTTGCTTTTTTAATTTGCTCTGTATTATGTCCGCGCTTTACTTTTTTTAAAATATTATCATCAGTGGCCTGCACTCCCATTTCTATTCTTGTACATCCAAGTTGGCGCATTATTGATACGGTTTTTTCGTTTATCATGTCAGGCCTTGTTTCAAGCGTAAGCCCGATAATTCTATGTAATGCTTTTTCATTTTTTATTTGCTCTTTAACGAGCCATGCGCTGTCCTTTTGAGACGGCTTTGACCAATTGCCTTTTGAAGGCGCATTTTTCAGCTTGCAGTTGCATGCTTGAAAACAACGCATAATAAACCATGTTTGATAATTTGTCGGGTATGCATTAAAACTTCCTCCTTTTACGATCAGCTCTATTTTGTCTGTTTCATGGCCGTTTTCGCGTAATGTTTTTATTCTTTGGAATACTTGCCTAAATGGATCAAAATGGAGCTTTAGTGCTCTGGCTGCTGCCGGTTCATCTGAAATATAGCTTTTTGGCATTCCTTCTTCACTTGGACAATAAATACACTGCCCAGGGCATGGATATGGCTTGGTCAGCACAGTCACAATGGTTACGCCGGAAAGAGTTCTAATCGCTCTTTTAACTAAAATTTTTTCAATCATTTTGTTTCTTTTGAGCTTGTTTTCATCAAGCAGTTTGTGATATACTTTCAGCAGGTCTTTTTTTCGGGGAATTGCCTTAATATGCTTGTTAGCGCGCAAAAAAATTCGCTTGGCATTATCAAGCTGTTGTTCCGTAATGTTTTTTTCTTTAGCTAATTTGAAAATCAATTCTTTAAACATGGCACATAATATTAAAAACAAGAGTCAGGATATTATACAGAAAACGCGCGATGATTACAATCGCATTGCCAAACATTTTTCCGATACTCGCAAATTTGTCTGGCCGGAATTGAACTGCTTTAAAAAGCATATTAAGAACGATCAGAAAATTTTGGATTGGGGATGCGGCAACGGCCATCTATTGACTTTTTTTAAAGGCGCTGACGTAAGCTATTACGGGATTGATATAAGCTTTGAATTAATCAAAATTGCAAAACAATTGTTCAGCAAAGAAATTAAAGATAAAAAAGTGGAATTTTTTTGCGTTGCAAACAGGCAAAAGAAATTCCCCAATAATTTTTTTGATCTGGTTTTTATGGTAGCCAGCTTTCACCATCTGCCGGACAGAGAAAACCGATTGAGCGTTTTAAAAAAAATTTACAAGGAAATGAAGACGGGCGCTAAACTATTCATTACCGTTTGGAATTTGAAAAGCGAATGGGCTGAAAAAAAATTGCATTCCAACTGGAAGAGATTAAGAGAAAATGAATATTTAATACCATGGAAAAATGCTGATGGAAAGATTCTCGCTTGGCGGTATTATCATAATTTCAGCAAAAAAGAATTGAATGATATCATAATTGAAGTTGGTTTTGAAATTCTTGATATTTATTATTACAATAGAAATACTTTTTCAGAAGATAAAAAAACAGCCAGAAATTTGGTTGTTGTGGCTGAAAAGCCGTAATGAAATCAATATGCGAAAAAATATTACAACATATCGATCTCAAACATGAGAATACTGCAGGCCAATAAATATTTTTACAGGCGCGGGGGAGCTGATATAGTTTTTTTGGATACTATAGACGGCTTGAAAGAGCGAGGCCATGAAGTTGCTGAAATGTCCGTTATCCACCCATTGAATCTTCCTAGTGATTATTCAAGTTTTTTTGTAAATACGCAAGCAGAACTTACTTCGGAGAAAACAGATTTTTTTACCGGCGTGGGCTTATTCAAGCATTTTATCAGTTCGCCTGAAGTTGATAAAAAATTAAGAGCATTGGCAATGGATACTAAGCCACAAGTTGCTCATTTGCACAATACAGTCCATCAGTTGTCAGCAACCATTTTCAAAACGCTTAAAAAGCTTAACATACCAATAGTCGTTACTGTGCATGATTTGCAGCCAATGTGCCCAAATCACAGAATGTATGTAAGAAATCAAATTTGTGAGAAATGCTTCAAGCATAAATATTATAACTGCTTTTTGCAAAAGTGCATAGGCGATTCGCGCGCAAAAAGCGCTTCAGCTTCATTGGAAGCGTATTATTATTATACACGCGGAATTTGGAATATGGCGGATATACTGATTTGCCCGAGTAAATTTATGATGGACAAGCTGATTGCTTGGAGGTTTGATAAAAAGAAACTTCGCTTATTGCATAATTTTGTTTCAGCGCCGAACAGTCCGCTGGATCTTGGCGACAGCATTGTTTATCTTGGACGCCTTCATTTTGAAAAGGGGATCAGAGTGCTTGTGAACAGTTTAAGAAAATTGCGTGGTTGCAAGACCCTCATAGCTGGTGACGGTCCTGATGAAAAATGGGTTGAAGTGAACATTAAGCAAAATAGCTTGACTGATGCGATTATGGTTGGCAGAGTTCGTGGAAAGAGATGGGATCAAATTATGAAGCAGGCAAGGGTGGTGGTGGCGCCTTCATTGGTTTATGAAAACTGTCCGCTTACTCTCTTGGAAGCGTGTGCACACGGCAGACTGGTTGTTGCAAGCGATCTGGGCGGAGTTTCAGAAATAATTGAAAATAGTAAAACCGGATTTTTGGCAAAACCGAATGATCCTGATTCATTAGCAATAATGATCGGCAAAGCAATGAATATTGACGATCAAGAAGCTCAAACAATGGCAAATAGGGCGCGCGATTTTGTAGTTGCGAATTATAGCAAGGAAAAATATTTTATTGGACTGGAGGAGATATATAAGGAAGTTATAAAATAATTTTCCAAAATAAAAAACCCACTCTTTTTCAGAGTGAGTTTTTTTGAAGCTTTTAGACCCTGCAAGCGCATTCAGTTGCGCATTTTTTGTGCAAATGTTCATACAGAGAAGCTGTTTGGCTTGCAATGTCAGCCCAGTCAAAGTTCTGTCTGGCATTTGCCTGATTCGTAATTCCGCTTTCTAGTGTAAGTTTTTCATTTTTAAACAGTTCAATCAGCTTTTCAGATAAGGACGCAACATTGGCGTTTTGAAACCAAAATCGGCTGTCAGTTATAAGCTCCTTATGTTCATTAATATCTGAAACCAAAACCGGCGTTGCAAATGACATGGCTTGAAGGACTGTCAATGGCAGTCCTTCGTTTTCAGAAGGATGCACCAAAATCGTTGCATTGGCATACAGTTCTTTAAGCGTTTGACCGCTTTGCCATCCGGTGAATATAATTGAGCTGTTTCCGCGCGCCATTGTTTTTAATTCCTTAACATAATCATCAGTGTAATTTGACCCGCCAACAATCACCAGCTTGTATCCGTTGAACAATTTAGGGTACATGGTTTTTGCAAACTGCCAAGCGTCAATCAGATAGTGAGCTCCCTTATGCCTTACCAATCGCGATATCATGACAACATATTTTTTCGGTGTCAAATTCCATTTGTCTTCAATAATGGCGGAATTCATCGGTTTATCTTCAAAGTTGACTCCATTTGGTATGTAAGAGGTCATTTTCTTGTATTCATTCAGATAATAGCTTTTAAGATTTTTTGACACAGTAATGGTTTGATGTGAAAAAACCGCTGAGGTCCATTCTCCAATGCGAAGAACCAAGCGCGCAAACCATCCCCACTTTTTATGGTAGCGGTCAAGACAGTGAGCAGTTACAACAACTTTTGTGCGTCTAAGCAATAATTTTGGTATAAAAGCCATAAGAGAAGGTCCAACTCCGTGGTAATGGACAATATCCGGTTTTTGAGTCAATGCATGGAGCGTGGCTGTAAAAGTATGTGTTATGGCATCCAAGTGCTTTGTTTTCAAGCAAGGGGTGTGGATAATCCTGATGCTACCTATTTTCTTTACATTTGTTGGAGTGTACCAAGAACGGGCGTAAACCAAAACCTGCTGATTTTTGTGAGCCAGCTCTTTAGCTAATTCCTCCACATGGCGTTCAATACCGCCGTAAATGGTTGGAATTCCTTTTTGTCCAATCATGCAGATTTTCATATAAATATGGCTTTTTTAAGCCAAAAATAGATAGATTTAATAAAACAGGTAACCATATCACATTTTGACGGTTTTGTCAAGCCTCTTTACTGTGGATACAAATTGGGAATTTTGCCTTAAAAAACATTAAAAAGGACCTTGTTTTTTGGCAATGATAATGGTAAAGTATGCATATATGACAGATGTTCAAACCATTAAAGACAAGTTGGATATTGTGCAAATAATTTCAGAATATATTCAGCTGAAAAAAGCAGGCATTAATTACAAAGCATGCTGTCCGTTTCATCATGAAAAAACGCCTTCTTTTATGGTCAATGCTGAAAGGCAATTCTTCCATTGTTTTGGCTGTTCCAAGTCAGGTGATGTTTTTACTTTTCTCCAGGAAATGGAGGGCTTAGATTTTCCTGAAGCGCTCAAGCTTTTGGCTGACAGGGCAGGGGTAAAAATTGAAAGTTATCGCAGTGAAATAAATAAAAGCCAGAAAAATCGCATAAAGGAAATAAATGAAAAAGCTGCGTTTTTTTTCCATAAATTTTTAACTGAAATGCCAACAGGAGTTAAGGCGCGCTCATATTTAAGCAATCGTAAGATAAGCGATCAGACAATTGTTGATTGGCAAATAGGTTTTGTGCCTGACCAATGGGACTTGCTGATCCAGTATCTTTTAAAAAAAGGATTTGGTATTGATGATTTGACTGCCTCGGGTTTGATTATAAAAAGAGAAAATGCTGATGTGGCTAGCGGTCGTGGATATTACGATCGGTTTCGTGGGAGAATAATGTTCCCAATTCAGGACATCCATGATAATGTTGTCGGCTTTACCGGCAGGATTCTTGTTGAAGGTGAAAATACCGGCGGAAAATACATTAATACTCCTCAAACGCCCGTATTTGATAAATCACGGCTGTTGTACGGCTTGAATAAGGCAAGAATGGAAATAAAGAAAAAAGATTTTTCAGTTTTGGTTGAAGGACAGCTTGATGTTATATCGTGTCATGTTATAGGCATGAAAAATGTGGTTGCTTCGTCTGGGACGGCTTTGACTTTGGAACAGATAAAAATGTTGAAAAGATATTCAAGCAACATTGCGATGGCTTTTGATTCTGATTCAGCAGGCATTCGCGCCGCCAAGAGAGGTATTGACATAGCTATTGAGCAGGGAATGAACGTGAAAATAATTCAGATTCCCGAGGGCAGGGGTAAGGATGCTGATGAATGTATAAAGAAAGACAAAAATGAATGGTCTAAGGCCGTTGCAAATGCCAAGCAGGCAATGCAGTGGTATTTTGAAATTAATCTTAATAAGTTGGATTTAAGCGACTTGCAGGCAAAAAGAAAAGCTGAACAGTCAATATTGATGGAGATTGCGCGTCTTCCGTATGCCATTGAACGCGAGCATTGGCTTGCAAATTTGTCGGATAAAATAGGAATACACATTGATGCCCTTCGCGAAGATTTAAAAAAAATTATTAAACAAGATAATCAAACATTGAAATATAGCCGTAAGGGTTCTTCCGGCGCTACGACAGGTGATACACAGCAAGGAGCTGATGGAAAAATAGAGGATCATGAAGAAACAAAGCCGGATAGATATATTTCTGACTTGAAAAATTTGCTATGTCTTTTATTAAGTTATCCAATGTCTGCAAAAAAGGTAATATTAGAAGTCAAAAAAGATTTTTTTCTTGATCAAGATCTTTTGGCTATTTACGAAAATTTAAAAGAGCAGTATAATAATAAACAAGAATTGGATGCTGAAGCAATAGCTAAATTCATACCAGACCGCTTAAAGGATAAAGCAGGTATTTTATTGTTAAGGGCGGAAAAGTACTATGGAGAATTGTCAGAAAGAGATATTGATAGAGAGCTTGAATCGGTTTTAAGCAGGGTTGAAGGTGAATACAGGAAAAGAAAAATAACCGGACAAATCGGAATGGACTAATGAACCCCTCCCCGACTCAGTCGGGGTAATCAGGCACAGCAGTTTGGAAGACCGCTGTAGCAAGACCACAGGGTATTTAACTTGCTTGCTCGGTCTCGCTTAGCGGGACCCTCGCTACGCTGCGTTAAAACAGGGTAGTTAACTTGCTTGCTCGGTAATGAAAATAAATTTTCATTACCCTCGCTACGCTGCGTTAAAACAGGGTAGTTAACTTGCTTGCTCGGTAATGAAAATAAATTTTCATTACCCT
>JBDRCM010000038.1:0-6886 GCA_043821725.1 bacterium
GCGGAGGATGAGGGATTCGAACCCTCGAGGGCTTGCGCCCAACACGCTTTCCAAGCGTGCGCCATAGGCCACTAGGCGAATCCTCCGTGTTTTACTTGTTTTTCTCTTAATCTCTCAATAGTTTGCAAAATTATATTTTTCCGTAATAGATATCAATCATTGAGCTCATATAGAGTTATTCAACATAATGCGCTATTACTAACGAAATGATAAATGTTAAAAAATGTCTGTCATTCTGAATCCCGACTTAGTCGGGATGAAGAATTCCTTAAATAATTCACTTGAATTAATTTGAATGACCAGAGGGATCCCTTCATTTCATTCAGGGCAAGCTCTTCGGTCGCGGAGTTTATCCTCGAGCGTAGCGAAGGGCTCAGGATGACAAATGACACGCTCAGGATGACAAAGTGCTAAAACTCTGTATGAGTTCAATTATTAAACTCAATTGATTCTCCGATTGACAATATTTTGTAATTTAAATTCTGATTTTTAAATTCTTCCTCAACTTGATTTAAATCTCTTGGATGCTTATCACTGTCATAATGCATCGGTACGACAAGTTTCGCGCCTACATCTTTGGCAAACAATGATGCTTCCCAAGGACCCATGACAACTGCATGATTACAAATAGGAACTAACAAAACATCACACTTATATTCGTTATAAAAACATATTGAATCACTCGTATGGTATAACCTCACATTTTTGTCCTCAATAATATAGCCGACATTTTCAAATATGCGATTATTATTGGATTTCAAGATTGGGTGATACCCATGCACTGCTTTAACAACCTCAATTTTAATACTTTCAAACTCAACTATATCGCCCACTACGATCATATTTGCTTTAATTTCCGGATAACAATTATTTACTTCTTTTGTCGTATAAATCACTGCGCTTTTTTGTAGTTCTTTAATTGCGTGAAGATGACAGTGATCGCCATGCTTATGGGTAATTAAAACTAAATCTACATCTTTCCAATCATTCTTTAATAATTCATCACTATAATCAATGCATCCCGGATCAATCAAAATCCTCTTGCCCGAGGTCTCTATTAAAAAACAAGATTGTGGATATTTTGTAATCTTCATAATAGCACTTTTTTATGATGCCTTATCATAAACCAAACAATCAGCGTTGTCAACGCCAAGAAAAGAGATGCCATGCCCCACTGCGCCGGTGTTAAATTAAGATATCGCGCATCACCTCCATAAAAAGTTTGATCAGCGCGCAAAAAATCCAGCAAAAATCTGAAAATGGCATAATCCATGAATGAAAAAATAACAACCAAACCATGGTGAAATTTACTCAACCTTTTAAACAACAAAAAATAGGATGCAAACAGCACAATTGCGAGCAGTGAATCGTACAAGCCAAGATCATGGCGAGCTCCAGCCGGAAAATCAACAGCCATAAAAAAGTCAGTAAGACGCCCAGGGTGGTCATGAATAAAAAAACAGCCAAGCCGACCAATTGCCCACCCAAGCCACAAGCTTATTGCGCCAATGTCAAAATATGGCAAAATGTCGTCAAAACTGAAATTCCTTTTTTTGGCAAATACCCAAATTGCCAAAAAAGCTCCAACGAACCCGCCAAGCGATGAAAAACCTCCCTGCCAAAACATTAACATCTTTACAGGATCGCTCAAATAATATATTGGCTCATAAAAAAATATATGAAAAATTCTTGCCATTATCAAACCTCCGGCAAGCGCCCAAATACCAATATCAATCATTACATTTTGGGCCAGAACATATTTTTTTGCCAGTTTGTCAGCCAGAAAAAAACCAGCGAGCAGTCCCAATGAAACAAAAATACCCCACACCTGCAGATGGATAGGTCCGATTGCGATTACGTGATATTCAAAATATGGAATCATATTACTCCATTATAACAATGCTGTCCCCTATTTTTAATTTATATTTGCCAATAAATCCTGCTGGCAGTTCCAACACCATATCAGACTCAATGCGCGGGAGATAATAATCAAGCAAGCTCTCGGATACATTGGGCTGGGCTTTTACATTTGGAGCCATATCAACAATTTTTAAATCATCAAGCCATATTATATCAATGTCAAACAACATATCGCGCATTACAATGGCATGCCGATCTTCTGTATCAAAAACAAACAACATGCCATTATACTTCCCAAAATCTTTTCTTTTGCCCAATCCTTTGTACCTGTGTTCAAGAGTATCTGCCAATAAAACATTTATTTTTTCACTTCCAATAACTATTTGAGTTTTGGGCCAGTAATATGAATATAATTTAATGATGAATGAAAAAGCAATAATAATCAAAAAAACTATATACTGCCATTTCTTAATGTTTTTTTTGCGCGCCATAAAAATATTTTTTCCTTATTATTATCTCCAGTATAACAAAACTAACGGCTAAAATAGCCAAAACCATCAGCTTGAACTTGCTTGGCAAAACCAATGTGCTTATTCCAAAAATCAGGGCAATTGAATAAAAAGTCAAAACTGCCTGCCTATGACTCAATCCGGCATCAACAAGCCGATAGTGGAAATGTCGCCTATCGCCTTTGAAAAGCGAATCACCATGTCTTAATCGCTCAACTGCAACCCAAGCCAAGTCAAGAACTGGAACGGCCATAACCAAAAGCGCTGTAGCGATTTTTCCGCCTGCCACAACTGCCATTGCTCCTAGCATAAATCCAAGCCATAATCCACCTCCTTCTCCAAGAAAAATTTTTGCAGGATAAAAATTAAAAATCAAAAAGCCAAGACAAGAGCCGGCCAACACTAGAGATAAAAGCGCGACATCGGCCTGATGGAATTTGACAGTACTGCTAAGAAAAAAAATCATCATTGCTCCGATTGCCACTATTCCGACAGTAAGCCCGTCCAATCCATCAAGAATTTTTGTTGTGTATATCATTCCCATGAGCCAGAAAAAAACAATAAGATCGCCTGCCAATGTAAGTGCGCCCCAAGCTCCCAAATCAAACTGAAAGAAATTGAGTTTTACAGCTCCTCCGAGAGGATTTGTTATAGCGTTTAGATCTATACCAAACAAAATCACAATTAAAACAGCAAGCGATGAAATTGCTATCCTGAATTTCGGAGATAATCCAGCCTTATCATCAAAAAAACCTAAAATCATTAAAATAGCGCCCCCAACAAAAATGCTTATTAAGCTGATCAAATGAATATTGTCCCCTATCTTGTTTGTAAAAAAAATCAAATATGCAACAATCACCCAAAAAGAGAAAAAAATGGCAGTGCCTCCCAGCAAAGCCGTTTTCTGCAAATGTTTTTTTCTGTTGCAGTCAGGGCTGTCCACTATTTTGAGCTTAAGAGAAATTTTTCTAACAATCAAAGTGAACAAAATGGACAGCGCCAGAGCGCATAAAAAATACAACATAAATTGATCTATACCACTTTCATTTCACAATTAGCCCCTATAACTATTGTCTGTCTGCGCTTGACTGAGCCGGATAGCAACATTTCAGCCAATTTATTTTCAACTCGCTCCTGTATGGCTCTACGCATCGGGCGAGCTCCGAACTCAATGTCATATCCGACTTCTGACAAATAATCAAGCGCTTGCTCTTCAACTTTCATTTCTATTCCTTTTTTCTCAAGATCTGCAGACACACGCGCCATCATTAATCCGGCTATCTTTTTTATGTCGTCTTTAAGCAAGGCGCGGAACAATATCACGCCATCAAACCTGTTCAAAAATTCCGGCCGGAAATAGTCGGCCAGCTGTCCATGCATTAATTTTTCCTTAATCACTTCTTGAGCGACTTTAGCGTTGATTTGTTCCTGAACCCAAGCTGTTCCGGCATTGGAAGTTGCTATTATAATGGCGCTTGTAAAGTCAACAACTTTGCCCATGCTGTCTGTAAGGCGACCGTCATCCATTACTTGAAGGAAAAGATTTAAAATGTCTGGATCTGCTTTTTCAATTTCGTCCAACAAAACCAAAGAAAACGGATCCCTGCGAATTGCTTCGGTAAGTATTCCCGTTCCCTGCTCGCCAGGACGACCTATCAGCCGGCTAATGCCACTGGTATCTTGATATTCGCTCATGTCAATACGAATCATCCGCTCTTCCCCGCCAAAATACACATCTGAAATGGTTTTAGCAAGCTCTGTCTTACCAACTCCTGTCGGGCCAAGAAACAAGAAATTCGCAATCGGACGATTGGTTGCCCGTATTTCAACTCTTGCGCGACGCAAGGCATTTGAAACCGAATCAACCGCTTCATCCTGGCCAATTACGCGCTTATGCATTTCCTGTTCAAGCTGGAGTAATTTTGTTGACTCATTGCTTGAAATTGTTGTCAACGGTATGCTTGTCTTTTGCGCCACTACCTGGGCGACTTCATCTGCAGTTACAACGCTGTTCATTCCTTTTTTGTTTCTGGTAAGCGAAGCTGACTCGCTGATGACCTCCAAAGCGCTTCCAGGAAGGCAAACTTCATGCAAAAATCTCCCGCTCAATTCCACTGCTTTTTCCAATGCATGGTATGAAAAAAATATCTTATGCTTATATTCAAGCGCGCCCACTTTTGATTCCAAAACCTGAATTGCGGAATTTTCATCCATTTCTTCAACTTCAATTTTTGCAAAAACATTGCTCAATGGCGAATTTAAAATAAGCTGAGAATAAAATTCAGGCGTGGTATCTGTTACGGTCAAGAAATTACCGCCTGACAAATATTGCGCAAGAGTGTCAGAAACATCCAAACTGCCTTTTTCAGTTCCTGCTGACACGCCTATAAGCTCATGAATATTATGAATGTAAAGTATGATATTTCCGGCTCTGGAAATTTCGCTCATCATTCTTTGCAAACGCTCAACAGCGCCGGCCGCAGTAGTTCCGGCCAGTAAAGACGACACATTCAAACGAACCAGGCGCTTGTCCTGCAATCGCTTTGGCACGTCATCTTCAACCATTTTCTTGGCCAAACCCTCTATTATTGTCTTCTTCCCAACTCCATATTCTCCAACTAAAATTATGCTTTGCCTTCCGCCTTCAACAACTCTGAAAATTTCTTCTTCAACATGACCTCGGGCAATGCAGGTTTGCATATATCCATACTTGGCAAGTATTGTCATATCATCGCTGAACCTGTTCAAGTAAGGAGTGGCAACCGCAGTCATTGCTTTGTCCATGCCATGCTTTGAACGATGCGAAGCCGCGCGCCTAAACGTCGCATATTGATGGTGCATTCTTTCCCTTATACGAGCCCATTGCACTGCATTGGCTAATTTATTTTCTTCAATCTCAAGATCAAAAAGTATTTCCTGTATTGGTTCGGAAGCTCGCACAACAGCGACAAGCAATTCAGTTACGCTTACGTATTCAAGATGCTCTTCGTATGCCGACTCATAGGCCGAGAACAATGCCTGCTTAACATCATCTGAAATTATGGGTTCAATGGCTGTGCTTACTTTTGCTTTTTCGTCTTCATCAAAAAGAGGCGCCATTTTTTGCTGAAGAGTTTTTGATGAAATACCAAGACGAGCAAATATATTGCCTATCCTATTAAATTCAAGCAGACAATAAAAAAGATGTATTGGCCTTACTTGCTGATGATTAGCACGATCAGCAAGCTTGTAAGAATTGCCAATTGATGTCATGGCTTCTCGAGTAAATGCGCGCGCTATGTTTTTTTTCTTGCGCGATGGCAATTTTTTCGCCTCTTGCCAGCTTGAAATCGTAAAATCTTCGCCTTCTTGTTCTTCATCCATTTCAAATTCATATTTGTAATGCTCAACCTCTCCCAAATAATCATGCATTCGGACTGATCTGTACCACAAATAGGTAAAACAAAAAATTGCAACACAGAAAGGAAGCGCGAATTCAAAAGATAGAGACGCTAAAAGAACATTAAAAGATATTATGCCTGAAAAAAATTGACCTATGGGAGATTGATACGCCAAAAATCCCGCCAGAACCGCAGAAAGAATGCCAATTGAAGAAAAAGTTATGGCTCTTAATTTTTCAAGCAGACGCCTGGCTTTTTCCAATGCAAGCCATTCGCGCGTCAATGGATAACCCCAATACAAAAATCTATGGCGGATGTAATTTCCCATTTGCATATATGAACAGGATTTGCATTTATTCCAATCAACAAAACCAATGCCTTTGCAAGCCGGACATTCAAGCAATTTTATTTTCTTTGGTTTTTTATACATATTGCTTTTGTAGTGTAATGGCTATTTTATAATGAAGCCATAATTATCCAGTAAATCAGAAGCACGGGAATCATCACCCATAGCAAAAAAAGAAAAGAGCAAAAAATCATCCACATCGCGAGCAAGACCAATCTAATTATTACATTTGCCAAGCGCATGAAAAAACTGATTATCCTACCCTGCCAATCCCACTGGCCGAACATTGGCGTAAAAATATATCTCAGCCATAAAAATGGTCCAAGACGAGAATTGCCAAGCTTAAAAAATTCAATGCACCACTTAATGGCATGAAATAATCCGCCTGTGTACCACCAAATCGGAAAATATAATAAATCTGCAATTGCTTCCAGTAGGATTCTTTGAAATATGATTATTGACATATAGTTAAATTATACCACAAATAAGGCAAAAAGCGAATTTGCTTGGGTAACTTATAAAGTATAATCAACGCCTGTTGAAAACTGATCCAGCCAGTCCTTCTCCACTGTAAATACGGCCTGCCATGACCAGTTATATTTTCCAAATAAAGATGGATGCGTAATATAATGAAAACTGTTCAGCTTATAATCAATAAAGTAAATACGCCCGCTATTTGGCAATTTTACCAGTTTTGGTTGAGTAAATATAACTCGCGCAGGACCGTCAGCTTTTCTGCTTTTGAAATTAAAATCATGAAGCGTGTTCATAAACAAACTATAATTGTAGCG
>JBDRCM010000039.1:0-35240 GCA_043821725.1 bacterium
CACTTTTTTTAATAGAACCCCACCCAAATCCTCATCTGATTTAGGGATAAAAATTTGGGCGGAGGAAAATTAGCACTCCTTAAGGATTTAATTGATGCCAATTTTCCGTAGCCAGATACACGCTGTTATACGCTGTAATAAAAAGCCGATTCCTTATTGTTCAATAATTTTGGCAATTTATTTTGTTGATTCTTTTAAAGCTTCCGCGGCACGCACTTTGATAGCAAAAACGACCTCATCTGCATCATCGGGCGTTTGCCCAAGTTTTTGCATAAGTTTGACCAAAACATTTTCTAAGTCTCTAATTTGTTGATCTATCGTTTGTAAATCTGATAATTCAACACCATCGCCGTTAAGTATAAACTCGATTTCATCGAAAACTGCTTTGCCTCCACGAATTCTTTCTTTTAGTCTATAACGCTCTTCTTCGGTTGGGCGTCGTAATTCAGTTGATTCGTGGCCAGGATGTTGTTCTAATGGCATAATTTTGTAGGTTAATGATTAAATATTTCATTTAATTATAGCATAGTTATACCGACCTAGCCACGATAAATTGCCAAATTCTTTTATAAAAAAGGTTCTGGCGGCTTCTTATTATGGCGTATAACGTGCTTTATCGGAACACTGTCAAAATTTGGCTAAAAACCCATTGAAATTTGACAGTTTTTGTTAATCAGATATAGTACCTATTGTATATTATTTACTAATTCAGTATATCGCAATATATGTCAAAAAACAAGGAGGGGGATTTTTTTCAGCTTGTGCGCGAATTAACAACGCTCAATTATAGCCGAAAAACCGTTAAATCATACATTTTTTACAACAGACAACTGTTGTCACACAGCAAAAAAAGCGCTAAAGCGATAAATACCGAAGATATCAAGCAATATCTTGGCAGATTATCCAAGGAAAAATCGCCAAGCACTGTTTCAGTGGCGCTCAACGCAATCCAATTTTACTATAAAAATATACTAAAACGCTCGTTTTTTCTGCATATTAGGCATCCAAAAAAGAAAAGCAAACTTCCGACTGTCTTATCAACCGGAGAAGTTAAAAAAATATTATCTGTTGTTCGCAATCCAAAACACAGTTGCATAATAAGCTTGCTCTACGGTACCGGCATCAGGGTCAGCGAGTTGGTTAAAATAAAAATAAAAGACATTGATTTTGACAGAAATATTCTGCATATACGACAGGGAAAAGGGAACAAGGATCGCTTGGCTATTTTGCCGGCTAAATTACTGGAAATATTAAAAACACAAGCTCGCGTCAAGAGCGCGAATGATTATTTGTTCACAAATGGAAGAGGGTATTGCTTGACCACTCGCACTATCGCAAAAGTAGTTAAAAATTTGGCTGTAAGCGCTGGAATTTCCAAAAATGTTTCTCCTCACAGCTTTAGACACAGTTTTGCCACACATCTACTTGAGTCAGGCACGGATATTAGGCATATTCAGGAGCTTCTCGGCCATGCAAAATTGGAGACAACGCAGGGCTATACCAAAGTTGCCACTAATAATATTCAAAAAATAAAAAGTCCGCTGGATAGTATTTGAGTTTGTATTTAAATCAAAGAAGCAAATTTGTTTTCAACTATATATTCTATGCGTTCCAATAAGTTGAAACAGTATATCGTTTTTGTTTATAAATTCAAATACGATTTTGTATTTAAAATCGACAGAGAAAGACTAATAGTTTTTTAATCCGCCTCTTAATTTATGAGTTTTAAGAATTGGATTGAAGGGGTCATTTCTAAAAAAAATTTCTTTTACTTCTGCGATTTTTTTAATACAAAAAGGAAGTTTTTTGTAGTCCCTAAGAAATTTTGAAGTATAATAAATCTTCATGCCCACCTTAATTTGATTTTTGATGTTTATCTAAGATCTTTGAGAGAATTCAGCACACTGTCCTTTCCTTTTGTAAATTCTTGTTTTCCTTTTATCAGTTCATTATGTATCATATTTTCTTCCCACTGTCTATATATATGGCGAATGAATTCACTGACACTGGAAAATTTACCTTTTTTAACTTCTTTTTTTATATCATTTGCCATCTGTAATGGTAAAGATACATTTAATATTTGTCTCATATGAATAAGATTATTGTAATACATTGTATTACAATAATAACACATTTATGTTTTTTGTCAATAAACCCGACTCCGCAACAATCCACGGGGTATTTCTGGCTTACCCTGCCACTTGTGACAGAATAAGCGTGGGCTTCTAATAAAAAAAGAGAACCCGCCGGCAATAGTCGGCGGGTTGAAGCGGTATTTATACCGGTTATGGATAAAAGAACCGCACCAAATGGCTAATGCAAACGCCTATGAAAAAGCCAAGTGATGCTTCAATATGCATTTTGCGTATTTTAACAAGCTTTTCTTTTTCCTCCTTATCATATTTAAGGTATTCTGGAATTTTGCGCAAATGCATGCTTACTCCTGACCCTATAAAGACAGCAAAGAATGGAAATAGCCGTTGGAGATAAAGGCCAAATTCTTCTACCAAATATGGCCATAATCCAATATCATCGGCCACCGTGTAAATTAACGTAAATGAAAGACAGAAGTAAATGGCCGTAATGATTTTGCCCCCATAAAATGGCTGATTTATTAACAGGCGAACCGGCTTAAGAAAGGATAATTTCCCTGTTGATGTGGCAACAGCACCGAGCATTGTGATTGTAGTGCTACGATAAGCGCCACCATTATAAACAGCTACGACAGCAGGTTTGGTCATTGTTTGCGCGCCGGATTTTAGCAACAGATCATGCTCCTGTGCGTGTTCAATTTTTACCTCCTTAAGCAAAAATTGTAATGCAAAAATTGTTGCGACAGTGTATGTGAGAACGCCCGCAGATATGGCCCAAAGATGCCGAAATGGAAACAACAGTAATCCCGCGACAAACATTGTGGTACTGATAGCGGAGAATAAGCAGATAGATCGTTTGCTTTGCTTGATTGCACAGCCATAAGCAATCACGCCAAAAACAAAAACACAGCATGAAAATACAGACAGAAGAGAGTATGAAGCATGCATGTCAAGCCCTCCTTTGGAGGTGTGTTGTTAAAGAGCTGATATTGGAGAATATATTATGCGTTATTATTTGTAAACAATTATTACTATTTACTTTGATAATTTTAGCTGGGTTGACAAAAAAAATAGATATGATAAAATAGCTGTAATTATTATTTACAACAATATGTTTGAAGCAATTAAGGAAAATTTATATTTGGATGAAAAAGAGGCCAAAGTGTATTTGGCAGGTTTAGAGCTGGGCAGAAGCAGAGTTAGTGTCATAGCTAAAAAAGCCGGATTGAACAGAATCACAACTTATGAGATATTAAAGCGTCTGCATGCGCGCGGTTTTGCCGCCAGCGCACTTTATGGGAAAATAATTGTGTTTAAAGTTGTTGAGCCAGAAATATTAATTAAAAAAATGCAGAGAAAGCTGGATCTTGCCAAGCAGGCACTTCCTCAATTGTTAATGGTTTCAGGACTGAATAAAAACAAGCCCAAAATGGAATTTTATGAAGGCAACGAGGGCATAAGAACTATTTATGAAAATACTCTTGATTGCAGAAACAAAGAGATATTAAACATTGCAAATCCCAATAATGTTTTAAAAATAATTGGCGAGGATTTTTTTACGCATTATGTCGCGAAAAGAGTAAAAAGGAAAATTATAGTCAAGGTGCTTTTGCCTGATATGAAAGAGAATAAAAAATATATTAAGGAAACAAAAGAAGCATTGCGTGAAGTTAAATATTTTAATGAAAGTAGATACATTTTACCGAATGAAATTTTAATTTGGGATACTAAAGTCGCCTTGCTGTCATTTACAGCCAAGATAGGAGTTGTGATTCAAGATAATGATATCAGCCAATCAATGAAAAGTTTGTGGCAAATGGTTTGGAATAACTTAAAATCTTATGATTAAAGAAAAATTTGTTTTAGTGCTACCAAGCATACGAAGTGGCCACAATGTTGGCGCTGTTTTTAGAACTGCCGACGCTGTTGGAGCCAATAAAATATATTTGACAGGATATACTGCCTGCCCTCCGCATTCGCAAATTGATAAGGTTTCTTTGGGCGCGGAAAAATGGATTAAGTGGAAGAAATACAAGCGAACAGGATATTGTTTGAACAAGTTGAAGAAAATGGGGTATAATATAGTTGCGCTTGAACAAACAGACAAAAGCCAAGATATCTTTAAATGGAAACCAAAATTTCCAATCGCCTTGGTTATTGGCAATGAAGTGCGTGGAATTGAAAAAAAGTATCTGGCTTTGTGCGACGAGCATATTCAATTACCAATGATTGGCAAAAAGGAGAGCTTAAATGTTAGCATTGCAACAGGCATTGCTTTGTACCATATATTTCAAAACGCTTAATTCATTAAATAATTTTATGTCTGAACATACTTTGGATCTATTTCGTCGCCTTTATAATCATGTGGAAAACTTGATTCCTGATGATTTGGCTGAACAAATGTCTGCTTCTTTAAAAAATTTTGAAAAACAGGATGAGCCATCATTAGAGGAAGTGGAGAGGCATATGATAGATCATGGCTATGAGGTGTGGCCCTATTGGCAGGCCTATAAGGAATTTTTGCATCGCGCTGAAGAGCAGTTATATGATCATTTTTTAGTTCCGCACCTGGGTGATGCAACTGCAAAAAAAGTCAAAGAATACGGCGATTACGGAGGCGGTTGGCATGATTTGTATTTTGGCAAGCCCGCTGACTTTTTTGACAGTGAAGAAAGAGTTGAATTGATGACAGCGCTTGTTGAAGCGCGTAATAAGATGCGAGAGCACGTTCATATGCAGATTAAGGGAGTTGAACAAGAAAATTATTTGCAGAGAGTGGGCAAGTACCGCGAAATTATGATGGAGATGAGAACTGAAATTGAAGATCTTAGGAAGATGGCAGGCAAGGAAGATCATAGCGCTCTGGCCGGTCAGATGAGAGCGAAAGTTCAAGACATTGAGCATAGTTTATGTACGTTGGGACAGGAGCTGAAATATCATGAGCTTAAAAACGCAAAAGAATTTTTTGAGGGCCGTAAGCAAGAGCTGGGAAGGTTGCGTGGAATTGACATTCCAAAAAATATTGATTTTTATTACCAAGCGAAGTGAGAGAAATGAAAACTTGTTTTCATTTCCGAGCAAGCAAGTTAACTACCCTGTGGTTTTGCCACAGCGGTCTTCCAAACTGCTGTGCCTGATTACCCCGACTGAGTCGGCGAGGGGTTCATAACAATTTAAGCGAGTAGAAGATACATCATTTTTAATGGATTTTCAACCGCAGTAAAGATTTGGACTCATTATGATTTTGAATAAAAAAATATTACTGGTTGTTGCGCAAAATGGCTTTCAGCCGGATGAATATGCAAAACCAAGAAAAATTTTAGAGCAAGCAGGCGCGCGCGTGTTTGTTGCCGGCAAAAAGCTTGGCCAAGCAGTTTCAGCCATCTCTTCGAAACAGGTTGATATTGATGTTGCCCTGCCTGATGTAATTGCATCAGATTATGATGGGATTTTTTTCATTGGCGGACCTGGCGCATTAACAGATCTTGACAACGAGGAATCTTACAAAATAATAAGGCAGATAGAGAAGGAACACAAACCGTTCGGCGCTATTTGCATATCGCCTCGTATTTTAGCAAAGGCAGGAGTATTGGAAGATAAAAAAGTCACTGGTTGGGATGGCGATAATGAGTTAAGCAAAATATTTGACAAAGTCCGAGCCCATTATGTGAGAAAGCCGGTTGTAGTTGACGATAAATTAATTACTGCTTGGGGTCCGGATGCGGCTAATGAATTTGGCAGTGCAATTTTAAGAGTTATGACCCAGTGACAATGACTGGGATTTAATTTGTATTTTGTCCGGAAATATTTCAATTAAAATATAAAATAAAAAACCGAATTTTATTCAGTTTTATTGTGATGGATTGTTGCTGTTCGCGCGGACTGAATAGCCAAATTATAATATCTTTTTAGCTTATCAAAATCGGCTTTATATTCGAATATTTTCCCAGCATTCTTTTTATTTGAGGTGTGGTTAAAAGACCGTTTTGAGCGCCAACTTTGGCGATAACTCCGCATGAATTGGCAATTCCCCAGCGCAATGCCTGCGGTTTGTTATATCCTTGGCAACGGGCAGAAATATATCCAGCGGAAAAAGCATCGCCGGCTCCGGTTTTTGCAACAACTTTAATTGGAAAGCTTTGCATCTGCCAAATCTCTTCCATGTCCGCAACATAGGCGCCTTTATTTCCATCAGTTATTACAACTTCTTTTGCCCCAAGATTTAATAATCCTCGCAAAAGCGTACTGATATTTTTTTCTTGTTTGAGAGTTATGCCCAGTATTTTTTCCGCTTCCTGCAAATTTACTAAAAATATATCAGCGTATTTGGTGCAGTCCCTTACTTCATCAGGGTATTTTTTCATTTGGAACGATCCCGGATTGATTGCCAGATGAGTTTCAGGATTCTTTTTAAGCCAGCGAAGCATTGATGTTTTTATTTTTTTAAAGCCGTCGCTAAGCCCTGTGTAGTAAATCCATTCGGTTTCAGGCATGTTTTTTGGCCAAACATATTTCCGTTTTTTGTGGAAAGACAGTATTGTTCTTTCAGTTTGAAAATTAAGCACTATTGAATACCGTGTTTCATTTTTTTCCTCTTTAAAAATATAGTCGGTATTCACTTTCAACTCGTTCAATTTTTCAATGGCCATATTTCCGTTGGCATCATTGCCGATTGAACTGATAATCGCCGTAGTCAGTCCGAGTTTTCTGGCTCCAACCGCAACATTTGAAGCATTCCCTCCCAAGCTTTGCCAGCTTTTTTTAATGGGTATTTTTCCGGCATATTCCATGCAGAGTTGGCATGGGCGATCTTTAATTTGGCACTCCAAAGAAGCGTTGTCTATCTGAACGTGTGTATCAATCACTATGTCTCCGATGGATATTAAATTGAACATGTAATAATGTGTGTTTAATTTGCCGGCCACAACGCGTTTAATTTCGCTTGATGAATATCCAAATTATTTTTTATCGCCTCTATCTTTGTGTAGGCCGATTAGGATTTCAATAAATTCAATAAAGCTTGCCATGCCAAGTCCGGCCATTGCAATGGTAAACAAAATATTGCCGATAAAAAGTGCGTAAATCAATAGGCATAAAGATCCGATCAGTAAAACAACATCCTGGCGCTTCTCTGTCTTAAGAAAAATTCCATAAGTAATGAGAATCGCTCCAAGCGAAGCAACCACTGTGATTATGATTTCCAATGGAGCCCATGGAAGGGTGGTAAATATTGAGGGTAAAGGTGGCATAGAAAATTATTTCCACTTATTAATATACTCTATTGCGGCCAATCCTGCAATAATACCTTGGCCGGCGGCAATTCCAATTTGTTTGTAGGGCACATCTGTAACATCGCCTGCCGCGAAAATTCCAGTACAGCTGGTACGGCATTTTTTGTCTATTTTAATCTGTCCCATTTCATCCAGATCAACGCAGTTTGTAAAATGAGAATTTGGGATTTGTCCGATATGTACCATTATGGCGTTGGCCAATATGGTTTCTTCAGCCCCGGTTTCCAAGTTTTTGTATTTAAGGCCAGACACCACTGTGTCGCCCAATATCTCAGTTGATATGGCGCTATAAATAATTTTAATATTATCGGTTTTTTTCACTTTTTCTATTAGTATATTTTCGCCCGGAGGAAACCCCCCGTTTTTTTCTTCAGTATCCGGATATTTGCTTATCAAATATATTTTGCTGGCGATTTGCGCCATCATAAGGGCTGATTCAAGCGCGCTGTTGCCTGATCCTATTGTTATTGTTGTCTTGTTTTTAAAAAGAGGGCCGTCGCATACAGTGCAGTAGGTAACTCCCTTTCCTCTAAGTTTTTCTTCTCCGGGAATTTTTAAATATCTTGGGCGTATTCCGCTGGCGATTATAACGGCCTTGGCTTCATAAGTTTGTTTTTTTTCTTCGTCTCCGACTTTTTCAGCCGTAACAACATGATAATTTTTTGTTGGCTTGATATCAATTACTCTCCATCCCTCGTCTATTTGGGTTTCCTTATAGTTTTTTGCGTGTTTTGCAAAATTTTGAGCAAGCTCAAATCCTTGGATGCTTATTATCCCCGGCCAATTGCCCACTTCTCCTGAAAGGGCAACTTCTCCTCCCATATCTTTTGTAACCATTTTGAAGTCAAGGTGGCGTCTTGCAGAATAAATTGCTGAGCTTACCGCGGCCACTGAACCACCTACAATTAACAAATCTAACATACGTGATTATTTGATGATATTTCTTTAAGAGCTTTTTTAATATTCTTTGTGCTCATCAGCGCTCCTCCTATATTAAATATTTCAACTCCCCATTTTTTAACTTCTTGTATGTTGTTCTTGGTGATGGCGCCGTCAACCGCTATTGTTGGCGCGTTTGGCATCTTGCTTAACTGCTGTATTTTTTTGCTTGTTTTTTTAATGAATTTTCCGCCTTGTTTTCCGGGAATTACAGTCATGAATAATACAACATCCAATTTTTTTAGAAATGGCGCAATGGATTCAATCGGAGTTTTTGGATTAAGAGCAATGCCCACTTGCCATTTGTTATTTTTAATATTTTTGATTATTTCGTTCGGATTTTTTGATGATTCAATGTGGAAAATGACGCGAAAGATATTTTTTACTTTTTTCCAGCGTTTTAATTCAGTCAGAGGGTCAGCAACCATTAAATGAAGTTCCAGTTTTAAGTTGCTAGGCAGGCGTTTATTGAAAAATTTATTAAGATCAATTTCTGGCTCATTGTAATTGAAAGATTTGTTTGAAACGAATTTGCCGTCCATTATGTCCAATTGCGCATATTCAAATATGTTTTTCACGCTGTTTAATTGCTTTTCAAGCTCATCATATGTTGAGACCAGAATGGCCGGAGATATCTTCATAATTGTTCAATCTTTTGAATTTTTTTGTTTCTTCTTGCCAGCCGAGCGTCATTGTCAAATTTGGTTTCCAAGAATTTTTTTACAATAAGCAAAGCATGGTCTTGGCTTAATGCTTTTGCGCCAAGGCACAATATGTTTGCATTGTTGTGCTCTCTTCCCATCCTGGCTCCTTCAATGCTGTAGCCGATAATTGCGCGTATTCCTTTTATTTTGTTTGCCGCAATGCACATTCCATGTCCGCTTGCGCAGATAAGAATGCCAATGTTTTTGGGATTTGTAACGACCTTTTGCCCAACAGGCACGGCAAAATCAGGAAAATCATCTGTTGGGTCAAGTTTTTTCGGCCCAAGATCTTTAAAATCAACTTTAAGCTCATTGGCCAGCATGCTTGCAATTTTTTTCTTTAATTTTAGTCCTACATGGTCTGAAGCAATATATATCATATATTATGACATTGGATTTTTGTATATCTGTTTTGTCATTCTGAATCCCTGGCGGAGTTTTCCCTTGAGCGTAGGGGGGCATGGGATAACAAAATGATAAACTCATTATAAGTTTATGATACATTTAATTATATCCTTTTTTGCGTTCGGGCGCAAATTGACTAAAGTTCATATATGTTTGTTGACAGTCCAAATGCAGTTTGATATATAAAAAATGCTGTCAGGGCAATGATGCCATGGCAAGCTCCACAAATCGTCCGGCAGAGCCGGAAAAACGTGTGTGGAGGTAGTAAAATGTATGGTCATGTTATTATCAGTTTTAAGCCCGAAGATTTACACATCGCACTTGAAGATTTAGTTGACTTCACGTTTTCAAAAGACCACCATCAGAGCGACCTGACTGCTTAAGTGGAGCAGTGGGAGAAAGTTCTGGTAAAGTCAAAAATCGGTCCTCTGGTTGTAAGCCAGATTTTGACTCCGGCGTATAGATGCAATAATGATGGATGGGTAAGCACCACTAATGGGCTGGTCATGATCCGGGAGAATCTGGTAATTGACCCGTCTGTGCCGTCATTAACCATTGATAGCAGATATGCAGGGTTGAGTATGCTTGCAGTGAAGATTCACTGCTGGATTTTTCCGCGTTCGGGACGTGGTCCTGTCTGCGGTATCTGGACCGCATCAGACGTAAAGTTTCGAAACTATGAGGGAGAAGGAGCCACCGTGCTGGTGGATCCGTCAAAGGGCGATTCAACCAGAATCAAGATAACTGCACAAGCCAAGTCGCTGGCAACCGCCACTGGGATATTGTGGGGTATTCTCTGCGGAGAATACGTGTGTCAGATGAGATTCAAGATGTAAACTATCTGGCTTAATCTGATCGCCCCATCACGCCACAACAACAACCCGCCATTCGCTCTTCATCCCGTATTTAGGATATTCCCGAATACGAGAAGGAGCAATGCGAATAGCGGTTTTTTGTTGACTTTTTTCAATAAAACCGATATATTACTTGTTAATTGCCGTTTGTATATTTTTATGATAAATCAACATTTGTTGACATTTGTAAATAAACAATATGCCTTACAACGCTGATAAGCAAGAAAAAGAAATATTAAAATACTGGGACGAGCATGACTGTTTTAATAAGTCAGTTGACCAGCGCCCTGAAGACAAGCTATACGTATTCTACGATGGCCCGCCTTTTGCTACCGGCCTTCCGCATTACGGACATATTTTAAGCTCGGTAATCAAAGATGTGGTGCCTCGCTATTGGACAATGAAGGGCTATAAAGTACGACGCAGGTGGGGCTGGGATTGTCATGGTCTTCCAATTGAAAGCATGATTGAAAAAGAATTAAAAACTTCAGGTAAAAAAGATATTGAAGAAAAAATCGGCGTTCAGGGATTCAATAAGGCATGCTGTTCAAAAGTTTTGCTATACACCAAAGAATGGAAAAAAATGATTGATCGCATCGGCCGTTGGATTGAGTTTGATAATGCGTATAAGACAATGGACTCCACTTATATGGAATCCATTTGGTGGGCGCTAAAAACCATTTGGGAAAAAGGATTGATTTATGAAGGCAGAAAGGTATTGATGTATTGTCCGAGATGTGAAACACCTATTTCAAAGGCTGAAGTTGCCATGGATAACAGTTATAAGGATATTACGGAAGAAGCCGTCACTGTTAAATTCAAAGTTAAAGACCCGGCCAAGCATAGTTTGCCTGAAAATACTTTTATTTTGGCGTGGACCACAACTCCTTGGACTTTACCCGGCAATGTCGCTTTGGCTGTGGGCAATGATATTGAATATGTTTTAGCGAAAGTGGGTAGATTGAGCACATTCAACAATAAAGCTTCAAAGGAGACAATTAAATATCTCAGAGATGAAAATACGAAGCAAATTAACAATCCCCAACTATACATATTAGCTAAAGATAGAATAAAGGAAATTTTTAAAGATGTTCGCTATAAGATAGTGAAGAATATGCCGGGCAAAGATTTGGTTGGAATTGAATATGAGCCGCTTTATGAAATACAAGGAGTTAAAGATTCCGGCAAAAAAGCTTGGTATGTTGCAGACGCTGATTTTGTCACAACTGAAGAAGGAACAGGTATAGTGCATACTGCTGTCATTTATGGTGAAGACGACTATAATTTGGGCTTGAAGATTGATCTTCCAATGGTGCCGACTTTAAATGAGTGCGGTATTTTTAATGAACAATCGCCTGAACTGATTCGTGATAAATATTTTAAGAAAGCTGAAAAAGATATTAAAAGTGATTTGCAAGAGCGAGGGTTGTTGTTCAAGCGCGATAACTACACGCACTCTTATCCTCATTGCTGGCGTTGCGATACCCAGTTGTTTTATAATGCCATTTCAGCATGGTTTATTAACATTCAAAAAATTAAAGATCGATTGATTGAATTAAATGAAAAAGTTAATTGGTTTCCAGAGCATTTAAAACACGGTCGCTTTTTGAATATATTGGAAACCGCACCCGATTGGAACATTTCTCGAAATCGTTATTGGGCCACTCCTTTGCCTTTTTGGAAATGCGACAATGAGATTTGCGATAAAAAGGAGTGTTTGGGAAGTGTTAAAGAGTTAAAAGACATGGCAATTAATTTTTCTGAAGTTTATGGTACAGATGAAGTGTCTGAAATGGATCTTCATAAGCATAAAATGGATCAAATTAAATTAAAATGCTCAAAATGTAGCAGTGAGATGTCAAGAATTCCTGAAGTGATTGACTGCTGGGTGGAGTCTGGGTCAATGCCATTTGCTGAATTTCATTATCCCTTTGAAAATGAAGATACATTTAAGAAAAGATTTCCCGGCCAATACATTGCCGAGTATATAGCTCAAACACGCGCTTGGTTTTATTATATGCATGTAATGGCTGTTTTGCTTTTTGATGACATTAGTTTTGAAAATTGCATTACAACCGGCACTATTCTCAATGCAAAGGGAGAAAAGCTTTCCAAATCAAAAATGAACTACACTGATCCATGGGTGATAATTGAGCAGTATGGAGTTGACGCGCTCCGTTATTATTTAATGACTGGCGTTGTTATGCAGGCGGAGAATTTGTTTTTTAATGATAGGGAGGTAAAGGATATTTATAACAAAGTAATAAATATTTTGTGGAATGTGCTTGAGTTTTATAAGATGTATGCGAATGGTGACGGACAAAATGCTTTTGCTGTTGCCGGAGTTGGCGCGGATAAAAACGCGGAACCATCAAATATTTTGGATAAGTGGATTTTGATGAAGCTGCAATTATTGGTAAAAGAGGTTACTGAGCAGATGGATAATTATAACACGGTAAAGGCGGGCAGGCCCATCAGAGATTTTATTGATGAGCTTTCAACTTGGTATGTCCGCAGATCGCGAGACAGATTTAAAGTCGGAGATGAAGGCGACAAACAATCTGCTGTGGCCACTTTGCGCGAAGTTTTATTGACACTCTCAAAAGTAATGGCTCCGTTTACTCCTTTTATTGCCGAGAAAATTTATCAGGATGTTGGCGGAGAAAAAGAGAGTGTGCATTTGGAAGAGTGGCCTTTAATCAAAGAAGAGTCAATGGACGATAATGTAATAAGCGACATGATGTTAGTCAGAAAGATGGTTGAAATGGGATTGTCCTTGCGCTCGGAAGCGGGCATTAAAGTTAGACAGCCATTGGGAAAATTAATAATTAATAATGAACAATTAACAAAAGAGTTTTTAGACATAATCGCCGATGAGCTGAATGTAAAGAATATTGAAATTGTTGAAAAGATTCAAGTTGTTGGTGATGCAATATTAAAGGAAGAAGGGAATTTACAAGTCAGTTTAGACATAGAGATAACTCCAAAACTAAAAAAACAAGGCCTGGTTCGTGAAATTATCCGATCTGTCAATCAAATCCGCAAAGACAAGAAATTAAGTATTGATAAAAAAGCAATTGTTGAGTATGAAACAGACGATGAATTATTAGGAGGTACTTTTGTTGAGTATACTGAAGAATTAATGAAGAATACAGCTACCAGTGAGTTCAAGCAGGGTCATGGCGATACAGAGGTAAAGATAGACGGCAGGGATATTAAGCTCAAAGTCGTAGGCGTTGAATAAATCCCATTGACAATAATATTGATAGTGATAGAATTGTTTATCATGGCATCAGGTTAAAATATCTGCGGTTATCAGTTTATCAAAATATGAATTATATAGGTGAGGACGAGCCTGACCCTTGGCGGTTAGCACAATCATCTTTAAATAAAATCAAAAAAATGACCCAAGTAAATCCTGAGGATACTTGGGTTTTTAATTTAATATAATTTATGGACAAAAAGAATTTTTTGTTTGTCTCATTGGATGCTCTTATTAACGATACGGCATGGCATGTTGCAAAAGAAGGTCATGCAGTAAAATATTATATAGCAAGCGAGCTGGAAAAGGACATTGCCGATGGTTTTGTTGAAAAAACAAATGACTGGGAAAAGGAAGTTGATTGGGCGGATATAATTATTTTTGATGATGTTTTAGGGCAGGGCGAAAAAGCACAAAAATTACGAAGCAATGGAAAATTAGTAATAGGGGGAACTCCATATACTGATATGCTCGAAGATGATCGTTCTTTTGGCCAAAATGAATTGAAAAAAAACGGTATTAATATTTTGAATTATAAGGAATTCACGAATTTTGATGATGCAATTGATTTTGTAAAAATGAATCCCGGCGCTTATGTTATCAAGCCGAGTGGAGAAGCTCAAAATATAAAGCGCTTATTGTTTGTAGGAATGGAGGATGATGGGGATGATGTGATAAGGGTACTTGAAGCATATAAAAAAGTATGGTCAGAAGTTATAAAAATATTTCAATTGCAAAAAAAAGTAAATGGAGTGGAAGTTGCTGTTGGCGCGTTTTTCAATGGCAAGAAATTTTTAACGCCAATTAATATTAATTTTGAGCACAAAAAATTGTTTCCCGGCAACATAGGTCCTGCCACCGGCGAAATGGGGACAAGCATGTTTTGGACAAGCCCTATCAAGCTTTTTAATTGTACATTAAAAAAGATGGAGCAAATATTCGCGCGTGAAGGTTATGTTGGCTATATTGATTTGAATTGCATGGTTAACGGCAATGGGATATATCCGCTGGAATGGACAACGCGTTTTGGCTATCCCACCATAAGTATACAGCAAGACGGTTTGAATATGCCTATTTCAGATTTTCTGTATATGATGGCAAACGGTCAAGATTTTGAAATCAAAACTCGCAAAGGATTTCAGATTGGGGTTAGAATAGTGGTACCGCCGTATCCATTTTACGACAAGGACACATTTGAATCATACTCGAGGAATGCAACAATTGTTTTTAAAAACAAGAATCACAATAGCGATGGAGTTCATATTGAGGACGTAAAATTAGTTAATGGCCAATGGCTTATTACCGGATTATCCGGAAAATCGTTGGTTGTAACTGGCTCCGGAATGACAATGAAGCAGGCCCAACAACAAGCATATAATCGCATCCAAAATATACTTATTCCGAACATGTATTACCGCAAAGACATAGGTGATAGATGGTATGATGACGGCGATAAACTACACAGTTGGGGATATTTGCGGGAAGTTTAATTATTTCTTTTTTTAATGGCAGTTTTGCAAGCCGTGTTTGACACGGCTTGTTTTTTGGGTTAGTATTGATTAAAGATCTTGTTGCCAAAAGCGCATTTGGTGTCAGGATATTATATTTTAATTAAAAAAAAATATGTTTTCAGTTAAAGAAATATTCATTGTAGGGCTAAAAATGGGGATCAAGGCCGACCCAAGAGGGCAGGACGGCATAAAAAATTATTTGGTGAGAGTAAAAAAGGAGTATGATGAAATGAAGCTGAATGAAAAAAAAGTATTTTGACAAAGAAAGGTTTGAAAATCCGTATTCTGACAGCAGGATCCATTTTGATGACGGTCGTACTGACGTGAAGACAATAATGGCCGGAATTGATATATCTGACGGTGAAATATTGCTGGCAAGCCAGCTTGGCGAGAGAAATAAAAAAATAGACGCTGTAATAGCGCATCATCCGATTGGCAAGAGTTTGGCCGGTCTGCATGATGTAATGGATATGATGGCTGATGTTTACGAGTCGCTCGGAATGCCCATTCACATTGCGGAAAAATTAATGGAAGAGCGCGTAAAAGAAGTTGGTCGAAGCGTCCATCCCATAAATCATTATCGTATGATTGACATGGCACGCCTGCTTAAAGTCAATTTCATTAACACCCATACAATTACTGATAATCTGGTAAATAATTTTATGCGTTCATATCTTGAAGCAAAAAAACCGCGTACTGTGGGAGATATTACTGATCTTATTTTGGAACTGCCCGAGTATCAGGAAGCCAAGAGAAGAGGAGCCGGACCTAGCATATTTGCCGGCGATCCAAGACACAAAGTCGGCAGATTTCTAATTGAGATGACAGGCGGAACAAATCCCTCAGATAAAGTCTACAAAGAATTGTCAGGTTGCGGAATTAGCACAATTATTGGTATGCATATGAAAGATGGTTCTAGGGATAAGGCCGAGGAATATCATATGAATGTTATCATCGCCGGCCACATTGCGTCCGATTCTTTGGGCATGAATTTATTTTTAGATGAGCTGGAGAAAAAAGGCATTGATATTGTTCCGGCCGGCGGTTTGATTAGAGTCAGCAGGAATAAGAAGAAGTAATTATGATATCATTGGTCAGTGGAAAAATTATAAGCAAGAGCAATTTTGAAATCGTGGTTTTAACAACAGGCGGTGTTGGATATAGGGTTTTTATCAAGCCGACTGCCATTAATGAATTTAAAATCAACGATCAAGTTTCAATTTCAACATATTTGGCCGTAGGCGAGAACATGCTTGATCTTTACGGCTTTTCAAATGAATCTGAAAAACAGCTGTTTATTTATTTTATCAGCGTTTCTGGCATTGGGCCCAAAAGCGCCTTGCATCTGTTGTCTTTGGGAACGGTTGAAGAGATTGGCAACGCAATCAGCGCCGGAGACGTAGAATATTTAACAAAAGTAAGCGGAGTCGGGCGCAAGACAGCTGAAAGGATTGTTGTAGAGTTAAGAGACAAGATCGCAAAAGGAGCAAGAAGCGAAGATTGGGTTATTAGTGGCAATTTAGGCGATGTGGTTGATGGCTTGGTTGCAATGGGTTATAGCGCCCAGCAGGCAAGAGAGGCAATAAAAAAGTTGGATGCCGGCGATAAGAGCAGTGAGGATTTATTAAGAGAGGCCCTCCGAAAGGTTGAATGAAATTTCAGTAAAGAGAAAATGAAATTAAAATAAAAACTCCCCGAAGGGAGTCTTGGAATTCGTACAGACAGTTTAATCTGTAGCCCAGCTTATCAATATCAAGTATACAGAAACATGAGTTTTCTGTCAAGTGAAAAATATTAATAAGCAAAAAAATAATTAACATAAAGATATTCGTATTTGTGTCTTGTAACTAATATTTTTTTTCAGACAATATGTTAAGAATAGGAATTATTGGGGGGTCAGGTTTAGATGATTCAGGAATTATTAAAGACGGCGTTGAAAAAGAGTGCGCCACGCCATATGGCAATCCGTCTTCTTTTCCAAAATTCGGCAAGATAAGTAATATTGACGTAGTTTTTATTGCCAGACATGGCAAGCAACATACCATACCTCCGTCTAATATAAATTATAGGGCAAATATTTTTACGCTAAAGCAGGCCGGATGCACGCATATTTTAGCCACAACAGCAGTCGGTTCTTTGCGCGAACAAATAGGAAGGGGCGATTTGGTGATTATTGATCAATTTATTGATTTTACAAAGTCGCGCAAAACGACTTTTTTTGATGAGTTTAAGCAGGGAGATCCAAAGCATACGCCAATGGCAGAGCCGTTTGACAATAAGCTACGCGATCATTTGTCAAAATCATGCGATGAGTTGAATTTAAAATACCATAAATCAGGAACTGTTGTTACTATTGAAGGACCAAGATTTTCAACCAAGGCCGAAAGTAATATGTTCAGGTCATGGGGGGCTGATATTATCAATATGAGTATAGCCACTGAAGCGGTTCTTGCAAATGAAATGGAAATTCCATACAGCGCAATTGCCATGTCAACTGATTATGACTGCTGGAAAGAAGATGAGGAGCCGGTAACATGGGAGGCGGTTCTGCATATTTTTAAGCAGAACGCTGATAATGTAGTTCGTCTTTTTGAGCATACTATAACAAAGATGGGCAATTCAACTGTAAATGATGAAATAAAAAATAAAATAAGAACAGTGCCGAATTGGCCAAAACAGGGAATAATGTTCAGGGATATTACAACTCTCTTAAGCGATGCTTCAACAATGGAAAAAACAATCAATCTTTTTTATGAGAGATATAAAGACAAGTCCGTTGACATTGTGGTTGGAATTGAGTCGCGGGGATTTATCTTTGGTTCACTGCTTGCCGGAAAGCTGGGCATTGGATTTGTGCCAATAAGGAAAAAAGGCAAGTTGCCTGCTGAAACTTTTACGCAGGAATATGAGTTGGAATACGGCACTGACGCAGTGGAAATACATAAGGACGCTATAAAAAATGGAAATAGAGTATTGCTGATTGATGATTTAATAGCAACAGGCGGAACCGCTTTAGCGGCTTGCGAATTGATTAACAGATTGGGAGGGCAAATTATTGAATGCGCGTTTATTATTGATTTGCCGGATTTAAAAGGAATGGAAAAATTAAAACAGCGCGGTTATAAAACTTACAACCTTGTTCACTTTGAGGGAGAATAATAAATAATTCAGCTACACGTTCTAACGAACGTTAGAACGTGTATATTAACGTTTTTACAGAGCCATTCTTTCTTCATAGGCCTGCCAGCCGGCTATTCGGTATTTTTTTGCTTCAGCCAGCGGATCATTGGCTTGGTAAATTCCTCTGCCTACAATGATAATGTCAGAGCCCTGTTCTTTTATGACTTTTTTTGGCGTGTTATACTGCTGGCCGAATTGATCGTTGCCAATAGCCATTTTAACTCCAGGCGTAAAATTAATAAAAGTCGGATCATCCAGCAGTTTTCGCATTGTAATAAATCCAATAACAAAATCTTTGTGTTCAACAGCCATTTTTAGGGCTGAATCAGTATAACTTCCTTTTGCCAGTGTGCCTTGCGAACTCATTTCAGCGAGCAGGAGAAGGCATCTTCCTTTTCGCAATCCAACTTCTTTCAGGCCCTCAATCACTCCCGGGCCTGGAACAGCATGAGCATTCGCAATATCAGCCCAATCCGCAATATGATATATACCATCTTGATATTGATGCTTGACTGTGTTGCCGATGTCAGCGAATTTACGGTCTTCAAATATTAGAAAATTGTGCTGTTCTGCCAGACGTTGTAAATGAATAATCAAGTCCATATCAAAATCTTCCACAATATCAATATGTGTTTTCAAAACACAGATTTCCGGGCCAAGTTTTGTGGCAATATCCAATAACTCGGATTTTGTAGTGACATCAGCCGCAATGCAAAGATTGGTTTTTTTATCATCCATCATTTTAAGCAATCTGATGGCTGCTGGATTGATGCACTGTTCAGCGCGCTCGGTATAGCTAAGCATAGAATTATTTTTTTACTTGGTTTTGTTGAATGAATTTTAATGTATTTTCATAAGTTAGTCGGTCGATTTTTCCGGCTTCTAACAGAGTTTGCAGAAGTTCAGTCATTGAAAAAATCGTATGAAGATTGTATCCTTTGTTGGCAAGATTTTCTTTTCCGCCTTGTTCGCGATTCAGGAGAACAACTATGTCAGTTACTATCAGCCCTTCGTGTTCTATCGGTTTAATTGTTTCAAACACACTGGATCCGCTGGTAACCAGATCTTCAACTATCAGGCAATTTTGGCCCTTGCTGAAAACTCCTTCTATGGCTTTTTTAGTTCCATAATTCTTGACTTCTTTTCTTCTCACAACCATTGGCTTGCCATGCTCCAAGGATATGGCAGTTGCGATTGGTAATGCAGTGTATGGGACTCCTGAAATCAAGTCAAAATTCAAATGTTTTACTTTTTCCCACATGATGTAAGCTACAGTTTTTAATATTTTTGGATAAGATATTATTATTCGCAAATCAATATATATCGGCGACATTATTCCGCTTTTTAATTTGAATTCACCGAATTTTATAGCACCGATTTCGTGCAGTTTGAGAATCAATTGTTTTGTATCCATACCATAATTTGTTAGAAATAAATGATTTTACCGCTTTTATCGCGATGATAAAGGCCGAATTCGGTTAGTTGGTTAGCCAGATCTTTGCTTACTACCGGCCCGTGCGTGCACATGCAGATACCAAGAGGGTCAACAGCGCATTGCCCGCATATTCCTATTCCGCACTTCATATACCGTTCAATGCTTACTTCGCAATCAACATTATGCTCATTGCAAATATCCAAAACTTTTTTTTCCATTAGTTCCGGCCCGCATGTAACAACCAGTATATGCTTGTTGTTACTGAGTTTATCCTCAAGCGACAGCAAAGGATTCAGAATGACAGATAATAAATCAGTGGCAAAACCACGGTGTCCTTTGGATCCATCATCTGTTGCTATATGAATTTGCGTATTTGGAATACAACTGATTCGCTGTTCAAACAGCACAAGGTCTTTATTTCTTGCTCCAATACAGAAATCAATTTTTACATCATTAAGCTTTGATATTTTTTCACTTAAAAAACCCAATGGCGCGGCTCCATATCCTCCGGCTACCATTATATAGCGAGTGTTCGGCTTTATGGAAAAATTTGTTCCATAAGGGCCGGTAATGCCAACGCGATCGCCAACTTGCATTGAAAAAAGTTTTTTTGTCAAAGGTCCTCTGTTAAAGACAGTAACTCCAAATTTAATCCCGTCATCATATGATATTGAAAACGGTTTTTGGTCAGTGTCCGGAATCCAGAGCATAATAAATTGGCCCGGCTTGGAATCAAGAGAATGGTTCAGATAAAAAGTTTTGACGTTTTCAGCTTCGTCAATTATGTTTGATATTTTTGTGTATTTTGGTTCATCCATATTTTAATCATGAGCGCATCCGCGAATATCATCCAACGAGGCAATGCCTTCTTCCTCCATTATTTTTTTCATTTCATCAATAATTTGAGCAAAAGCTTTTTCTCCGCGGAAATATACTGCAGAGCCAATACCAAGCAAAGTTGCGCCGGCCATAATCATTGCCATCGCATCTTTTCCGGTTGTAATCCCGCCTGTTCCAATAATAGGTATTTTTACTTTTTTGTAAATATCATATACACATTTTAGTGCGATAGGGAATAAAGCAGGACCGGACACCCCACCCTGCTTGTTGTATAAAAGAGGTCGTCGGCTCTGCACGTCAATGGCCATGCCACTAATTGTATTTACGGCAACAATGGCGTCAGCTCCGTTTTCTTCGGCTGTTTTGGCAATCTCCGCTATATTCCATGCGTTTGGCGAAACTTTAACAAGCAATGGAACTTTGGATTTTTCTTTTACTTTTTTTGTTATGCTTTTTACAGCTTCTATGCTGTATGCGAATGGCTTGCCAAACTCTTTTGAAACATTCGGGCATGAAATATTGATTTCAAGAAAATCAATCGGCGATTTGCAGATTTTTTCAGTTATCAAAGCGAATTCATCAGGCGTGCCCGCAAAAATACTGCAGATGATAGGCGCGGTGCAAATTTGCTTGAATTTTTCAATTTCTTTTATTACGTTTTTAACACCCGGATTTGAAAGGCCAACCGCGTTTATAAAATAGTGGTCAGAACCCATGATCGTCGGGTTTGGATGGCCGGATCTTTCTTCCAAAGAGATTGATTTAGTTGTAACTCCTGCACAGCCATTGGCCACGGCGTTTTTCATACAACAGGCGGTTAATCCCAAAATACCCGAAGCCAAAACAATGGGATTTTCAAATTCTTTTTCTAGAAATTGAGTTTTTAGCATAACAAATCTATTCTACCATATCCTCCTTTTCAAGCAACCACATAATAATGCCTTTTTGGGCGTGCATTCGATTTTCCGCTTGATCAAAAATAATGGAATTGGGATGGTCAATTGCGTCGCGTGATATTTCATATCCAATATGGCATGGCATGCAGTGCATAATTTTTGCATTTGGGGCGTATTGATTGATTATTTTCGCGTTTAATTGAAATGGCATAAATTTGTTTTTTCTTTGTTCAAATTCTGTTTTCATGCCCTCTTTCACTTGGCCGTCAGTAAAATATTCCATATCCATCCAAGTATCTGTATGCACATAATCAGTATCAGTTAGAGCTTCTTCTAAGTTTAAAGTTTTTGTGATGTTTCCGGTTAAATCCGCTTGTTGGTTAAGTTCATTATCAACGCTGGGCAAATTAATGTCAGGTGCGACTATAAATATTTTAATTCCAAGTTTAGCGCACATCAATTTTAGAGTATTTGAAACATTATTTTCAATTCCAAGCCATGTAATTTTTTTTATATTTTCAAAGCCATTTGAGTGTTCAACCATTGTCAACAGATCGCTTAATGCCTGTGCTGGATGATATTTTTCTGAGCATGCATCAATTGTTGGGATTTGATTAAATGAAGATGCCAATTCAACATCCGCGGCTTTCATGGCTCTAAACATCAGAATTTGTCCAAAACGCATAACCGCTTGTATCTCATCTGCAAAGTCAGTAAGGGAAAATTGAGTTGTTTTTGAATCAACAAAAATTGAGTGTCCGCCGAGCTCTGTCATACCTGCTTCAAATGATAGGCGAGTGCGGGTTGATCCTTTTTGGAACAGCATTATCATTGTTTTGTTTGTCAGATAGTTAGTCAGCCCGCCAAGGTTCCTCTTTGTTTTGATTTTTTGTGCCAAATTCAGTATGCTTAAAATGTCTTCTTTGCTTTGCTCTTTGAGAGAGATTAGATGCCTCATAGATATATTGATATTAAATTTTATATACTTGGTTTTTTAAAATCGTATAAGTCGGCCAGCCCTTCAATTTCCAGCCATTAAAAGGCGACCATTTGCACTTGGTTTTTAAATTTTCGTTTTTTACTTCTTTAATTAAATTCAAGTCAACAATCACTTTGTCATTATTGTTTGTAAGGCCAAATATTTTATTGATATTGGTATGGGTTAACTCAACTATTTTTTCCAAAGTTATTATTCCTTTATTATATGCGTCCAATAATAATGGCAAGCAAGTTTCTATACCAGGAACTCCGGAAGGTGACTGCAGATAGGGCGCATTTTTTTCCTGTAAAGTATGCGGGGCGTGGTCTGTGCCAATCGTGTCAATTACTCCATCATTTATGGCTTGCCACAATGCCCTGCAGTCGCTCGCAGTACGCAGAGGCGGGTTCATTTGCGCTTTAGTACCCAATTTATTATAATGGCTTTCATCAAGAAACAGATGGTGAGGCGTTGCTTCAGCGTAAACTTTGATTCCTTTGTTCTTTGCCTGTTTAATAATTTCTATTTCTTCAGCAGTTGTTACATGGCAGATGTATAGTTTGGCGTCGTATTGTTTGGCAAGCTCAATAGCACGGCTCACGGCTTTTATTGCCGCTTGCCTGTGCCTGATTTTTGAATGATCCTGCACATTTGAATTTTTGTATTTTAATTGTTCATTTTTTATAATTTGTTCATCTTCAGCATGCACTGCCACCACAAGGCCGGATCGAGATGCCATTTGAAAAATTCGTGCTTGATCTTGTTTTTTATCAACCAAAAGGTCGCCGGTACTGGAGCCCATAAATATTTTTATGCCAACTATGTCTTTTTTTACGCTTTCGTAAATGTCCGCGTTGTTTGCTGTTGCACCCAAATACAGATGATAATTCAAAGCAATATCACAATCAAAGAGCTGTTTGTTGATAATGGATTTTTTTTCGTTCAATCCTGTTCGGTCAATAACGGAGGGATTATTATTAGGCATGTCAAAAACAGTTGTAACTCCGCCGGCAATGGTAGCTTGCGTGGCTGACATCCAATCTTCTTTGTGTTCTTGGCCGGGAACGCGAAAATGAACATGCGGGTCAATCAACGCCGGTATTATGGTTAATGATGAGCCGTCAATGATCTTGTTATCCCCGTCATCAGCGTTAATTTCAACACTTTCGTCGTCAATTGTTTTAAGATTTCTAATTGAAGTCATTTGGCAAATCAGCTATTTTTATATTCTCTAATTTCGTCCTGCTTGAATATTTTTTCACAGTAGTAACATTGCATTTTCAGCTGGCCGTTTTTGGAAAGCACTTTAAATACGGTATCCGTCTCATCATTGTTAGTAATGCATTTTGGATTGGGGCAGACAATAACATGCTCTATTAATTTTGGCATTTCAACTTTGAATTTTTTCGCCACCTTATAGTTCCTGATTATATTGATAGTGGCTTGAGGCGCGAATATCGCCACTTTATTTATTTCCGTTGGTGTTAACTCTCTTTTTTCCACTTTGATGATGTCTTTGTATTTAAGCCCCTTGCTTGAAAAATTCATTCCAACTGATACTATTTTATTGTCAGCTGATAAGTTTAAAAGCTGAATTATTTTAAGAGCCGATCCGGCTTGTATATGGTCAATCACTGTCCCTTCTTTAATCGCGAAAACGCGGAAAGCGCGAAGTCCTTTAGGCGGTTTTTGTTTCATATTTTTTTGCAAATAGTAATTAGAATTATTTTAATGAACAATGGTGCAACAGAGCGACGAGTGATGAATTCATTTAAGTTTTCCCAGAACCAACCCGAGCAAAGCTTGGCGAACGTAAAGACCGTTTTCCGCTTGTTCAAAATAATAGGCGTATTTTGTTTTATCCACGTCAGTGGATATTTCATTGACTCGCGGAAGAGGGTGCAGCACTTTTAAGTTTGTCCTGGCTTTTTCAAGCATTTTCGCGTTTAGTATAAATGTATTTTTAACCCGCTCATATTCCATTGGATCGGCAAACCGCTCTTTTTGTATTCTTGTCATGTAAAGTATATCAACTTTGTTGATAATATTTTCAATCTTGTCGTGAAAAGAATATTTTATTTTATTGTTTTTTAATTCTTCGCAAATATAGTCAGGCATTTGCAATGATTCCGGCGCGACAAAATACAATCTGGCGTTAAAATGCGATAGCGCCTGCGCCAAAGAATGGACTGTCCGGCCGTATTTTAGGTCGCCTGCCATGGCAATATTTAAACCCTCCAATTTTTTTTGACATTCCCGGATTGTAAATAAATCAAGCAGTGTTTGCGTAGGATGCTGGTTGGCGCCGTCTCCGCCGTTTATAACGGGTTTGTCTGTTGATTCAGCGGCCCTTCTTGCAGATCCTTCAATTGGATGGCGCATAGCTATTACATCAACATACTGCCCGATAATCCGCATTGAGTCGTAAATTGATTCTCCTTTTTTTGCTGAAGTGACGCCTGCGTCTGCAAATCCGACTACTTCGCCTCCGAGGCGCTCCATTGCGGTTTCAAAAGACAGGCGGGTGCGGGTTGAAGGCTCAAAAAAACAGCTTCCCATTACTTTGTTTTTTAATAAATTTGGTTGCTGTTTTTGTTTGAGTGACTTAGCGTGCTTAAGCACGTCCAGAACTTCCAGCTTGGTTAGGTCTGATATGGATATAATATCTCTGTTATTAAAATTTTGTGGCATATTTTTTTTAAGTTGATTATTTAGTCAAAATTAATGAAAAGTTATAAAAAAGGCCACTCCTTACGGAGTGGCCGATTATTAGTTGGATAGTTCGGTTGTGCTGAAAAGTTTGATTATCATAAGTTTAATACAGTCTATCAAATTGGGCGCGCGAGGTCAAACATTAAGTTATCCACATAATGTTTTCGCTTATTCTGACTAAATTTTCACTATTTTTTCTTTAAGCATTTTTTCAATCACAATTGGATCGGCGCCTCCCTCGGTTGCTTTCATGGCCATGCCTATTAAGAAGCGCATTGTTTGTTCCTTTCCGGCTTTGTACTGCTCTATTTGAACGGGATAATTTTTAATTATTTGATCAACCACTTTTTCCAGTTGTACTTCATCTCTTATTTGGCCGTATCCTTTTTCTTCCATTATATGAGTTGGGTCTTTGTCAGAATTGCTGTCCAGCATTTCCTGCAGAATTTTGAGAGCGTTTGTTGAATTTACGCGCTTGGCGTCAATAAGACAAATAAGTTCGGCAAAGTTTTCTTCTTTTATTTTCAAATCAGCTATGTTCATCTTTTTTTCAGCCATTAAACCCATTAGCTTGCTGGTAAGCCAGCCGCCGCAAAGTCGGGCGATCTCTTTTTTAACATTGATCTGCTCAACAGCCCCGCGCTTTTTTGATTTTGTTTCCGGCAAATTTTCCAGCCAGTCCTCAAGCTCGCTCATAACATTTTCAGCATAAGCTGTCCATTGCTTGTCAGCGGTAAGAATATACGCGTCTGATTCTGAAAATCCGAATTCCTGCTCAAAACGCTTGCGATTTTCTTGTGGCAGAGTTATTGCCAGCAGGTCATTTTTTGAAATTTCAATCGGATTGAATGGAGGAATGTCCGGCTCTGGAAAATATCTGTAGTCAGCTGAAGTTTCTTTATTGCGTTGCCATACTGTTTTTTGCTGCTTATCATCCCATCCGCGCGTTTGTTGCAGCCATTTTTCTCCTTTTTCAATCATTTTTATTTGGCGCTCTATCTCATATTTTATTCCTTTTTCAATATTTCTAAATGAATTTATGTTTTTTAACTCAACTTTAGAATTCAATTCGCACCCGCTGATTGGAGAAAAACTGTTGCCCTTTATCTTTATTTTATCGGTTTCCTGCACGGAAACATTGGCCTCGCAGCGCATGTGTCCTTTTTCCATGTCAGCATCGCTCACTTCCAAATAGCGAAAAATTAACTGGAGTTCTTGGCAGTATTTTTTTGCTTCAGTTGCGCTTCTTATATCCGGCTCAGACACGATTTCCACAAGTGGAATGCCGGCTCGGTTAAAATCAACAAGTGTATTTCCGATTTTGTCATGAATTAGCTTGGCTGTGTCTTCTTCAAGATGGACTCTTGTTATGTTGATTATTGCTTTTTCGCGCGCATTTTCTTCAAGCTTGAAATCAAGTCCAATTTTGCCACGATTTCCTATTGGCTGGTCATACTGGGAAATTTGGTATCCTTTTGGCAGGTCAGGATAAAAATAGTTTTTGCGGTCAAATTTGCTTTGCTTTGCAATTTCACATTTTAGCATTTTCGCGATTTTAGCGGTCCAAATTATAGCTTTCTTGTTTGGAACCGGAAGAGTGCCCGGATGTGCAAGGCATATTTCGCATACATTTACATTGGGCTCATTTTCATCCGGATTATTTTTGCACGCGCAAAACATCTTGCTGTCTGTTTTCAGTTCAACATGAATTTCAACCCCTATTATTGGTGTGTATTTGTTCATAAAAAATGAAGCGCTTGTAAAAAGTCCGCAAATATGACATAAATCGCAACAGTATTGGTTTTATTCTTTTTGTTTTGTTTCAACCGGATTTTTCTTGGCGTTCATATATAATATTATCACTGCAGTGGTTGTTAGCGGAGTGATGATAACATTAAATAGCGAATTTAAGAATCCCGTAGTTACTGACATCCACAAGCCTCGTTCAAGGAAAAATAGCAGGAAATATTCAGTTGCGCTTTCAACAATGATTATCGCAATAATGAATATCAAAGCAGGTGCGAATAAACGATAGACAATTCCAAACCATCTGCCCTTGACCAACTCCTTGCTTTTGGCCAGCGCTTCCATCCCTTTTTTATTTTCCAGCACCACTTCATATGATACAAAGGCATACCAAATACTGAAAATAATTCCGGGTATTATAAATAGGATTGTTCCGCCGATTATGATAAGAATGGCTATGGCAGATGTCCAAATCACCGGCCACATCAGATGGCTGTTGCTTCCAAGAAGCTCCTTCCAATTTATTGGCTGGGTTTTTTTATCATTCAAGAATTTATGAATAAGCTGAACAAGCGATATTGACACCCATAAACTGAAAAGCATGCTTAAGACAAATACAGCTAAAACTATCAAACTACTTATAAATTTGGAAGAGCTGATGATTACGGAAAGGTAGAGCGATACGATGCTTATTGTTGCAATGGCGATGTATGGTACTAAAAGCAGTATTAAGTACGGCAGAAAATCACGCCACTTTTCCTGATACAGCTTCAAACTTTGCTTGATAATTTCCATTGGTCTTATGAGCATATGTTTACGATTAATTTAATTGATAGTTTGATTGGCGCAGTTTATGTATTTATAATATCACGCAAAAATGTTATTGCGTTATTATTCATTATATCAATTTTTACGTTTGCTGACAAATAATGTATTTTACAGCCACGCGATTCAAATATGCTTTTAAAATCATCAGACATAAATTTTTCAGCAAGTTTTTTTTGAAATTCTATTTTTTCAAACAAAGAATCATCATTTTTGTCGGATCTTGCCATTAAGCGGGCGCCTGCTTCCTCAGGGTCAATGTCCATAATTACCAGATGTTCCGGGCAGTGTTTTAAAGCGAGTTGATTTCCCAGAAGATCGCAAACGGCATTCATAGTGAGCGTTGGATCATGAAGCGGCTGGTAAACAAGCGAACTGCTGATCCCACGATCCTGAATTATGAATTTGTCTTGCTTAAGCAGTGGGACAATAATACGGTTGTAGAGCACTAAACGGTCAAGCGAATATGCTTGGGCAATAGCAATTGGCGGGTAGTTGGTATTTTTTGCAATCAGTTCATCGCGGATAACGCTTCCCACTCCGCAGTATGTTGGCTCGCAACTTAAAATAAAGTCATAGGCGCGAGTTTCTTCCAATTTTGGATATTGTTTTTTCTCCTGCCAATATTTTTGCAAATCAAAAACCGCATTGCCGCTGTTTGCAAGATGACTTTTCCACGCTCGCATAACTGTGCTTTTACCGCTTCCGTCTATTCCGTCTAACATTATAAACATAATAAAAATTTAGTGGCGTTTGATGTTGTTAAATCCGCGATTTAATTCTTGAATATTTAACAAATGAAAATTTGTCATAATCTTCGCGTTTTATCTCTTTCCATTCATTTTTTTTAATTAAAGGGAAAAAAGCGTCCCCATCTATTTTTTTATGGATATGCGTAATGTAAAGAGTATCTGCCAGATTTATCGTCTGCTCATACACGGTAGCTCCTCCTATTACAAAAATATCTTCATTTTGGTGCTTGGCAATGGCGCTTTTCACATTATTGCAAACTTCAACATCATGGACGTTGTATTTTGCGTTTCTGGTGAGGACAATATTTGTCCTGTTTGGAAGAGGATGACCAAGATATCCAAGGATTGATTCAAATGTCTTGCGTCCCATCAGAACTGTTTTATTGGCAGTGATTTTTTTAAATTGCTTAAGATCTTCAGGTATGTGCCATGGCAATTTATTGTTTTTACCTATGCAGTTGTTGTCGGCGATTGCCGCGATTATAGCGATCATATTTTAGACGGCTATTTCAAATGTGATTCTTGGATAGCTTTCATATTCAAACAGTTTGGTGTCTTCGGATTTCCACTCAAATATGGAATTGAAATTGTCAGTGGATATCTTTGGAAGGGGATATTTTTCAGGATCTCTTGTAAGTTGTTCTTTTGCTCCCTCAATATGATTGAGATATATGTGCGTATCGCCGAGAAATCCAACCAACCGTCCTTCATCCAGCCCGCATTCTTTGGCAAGCAGATGAAGAAGCGTGGCATAACTGGCAATATTGAACGGCAGGCCCAGCATCACATCAACTGAGCGCTGGCTCCATAGCAGGTTAAGTTGGTTGTTAGTTACTATTGCTTGGAATAAATAATGGCATGGAGGCAGAGCCATTTGTGAAAGCTGGCACGGATTCCATGCAGATACTATCATACGCCTGTCATTTGGGTTTGTCTTCAGGGTTTGAACCAGGTTTTTCAATTGGTCTATGCCTTGTCCGCTGTAATCGTTGTCCCAATGTTTGTATTGGGCGTTAAAATGCCGCCATTGAAATCCATAAATTGGGCCAAGATCCCGCTCTTCAGCCATTTTTTTTTTAATTTCTAAATCATGCGAGTATTTTACTTTGTTTGGCGAGCACCATTCATCCCATATATGATTTTTGTTGTCTTGAAGCCATTTTTTATCTGTAATTCCTTTAATAAAAAATTCCAACTCTGTTTTGATAAGCCGGAAAGGCATTTTTTTTGTTGTCAATAACGGAAAGCCCGAATTCATGTCGTGCTCGAACATTACTCCTGCCATGGATATTGCGCCAACCCCGGTTCTATCTTTTTTTTGCTCGCCGTTGTCAAGCACTTTTTTTATAATTTCAAGATATTGCTTCATATGATTTTATCAGCTTGAAGTTTATCGGCCTGTACTGCCAAAACGTCCGTGTCCTCTGTCTGTTTCTGAAAGCTCATCAACTTCAATTAATTCGGCCGTTATAACAGGAAGAATTAAAAGCTGGGCGATTTTGTCGTTTTTTTCAACTTTATACGGCGTGCTTCCCAAATTTATTAATTGTATCATATATTCGCCCCTATATCCTGAATCCACAACCCCGCCCATTGTATGCAAGCATTTGTTTGCCATTCCTCCTTTGTCTTTTACCACTGCCACGAAATTGTCTGGAAATTCAAGCGCAAATCCCAAGGCAAACACTTTTTTTTCTCCAGGTTTAATCTCATAATCTTCCAATGAATAAAGATCAAGGCCTGCATCGCCCGGAAGGGCATAATCAGGAATAATGGCTTTGCTGTCCAGTTTTTTTATTTTTATTTGCATACTTTATCTATTATGTCGTCAACTTGCCGGAAAAGTTCAGGCATGGATTTATTGTTGTCTATTGTATAGTCGGCCAGCAGTGCTATTTCATCAATCTTTTTTTCCGGCTCTTTTTCATCTTGTTCAAGAAATTGTTGCCAGCTTTTGTCTTTGTCGTCAGTATTTTCCTTCCTTCCCGTAAGCCGGTCATATCGAGTTTGTTGGTCAGCTGATATTGATACTATATGGAAATTGTCCAGATTTTTTAAGTTTTTAATATCGCTTGGCCTGCGCACGCCTTCGGTTATAATCAGCCGGCTTGATGAATTTTTTACATCTTCAGCCAGCACTTTGGACATTATGTCGTCTCCAAAATTTTGGCGCAAAGCAGATGAGATTGTCTGCAAGTTTGCGCGATTTTCAGGCAGGCGCATTCTTTTGAGAACATCTCGAAGCATATCAGAGAACCTGAACGAAACTGCCGAGTGCTTGGATATGAGATAGTCGGTTACAGTTGTCTTGCCTGACGCAATTCTGCCAACAATTCCTATAATTATCTTCATAATCTATTGGTTTGAGATATATTGACGGTATTTTACGCCTGTGGCATCAAACATTCTGCGCGCGGCTATGCAGGTCTCATCATCACGGTATTTGTCGCTTTGGAAAATAACTTCAGATATGCGATTCTGAATGAGAGTTTTAGCGCATTCATTGCAAGGGAAAAGAGTGCAGTAAATCTTGCAGTTTTTTGTTGAATTATTGGCGTTGTAAACGGCGTTTTCTTCAGCATGACACACATAGGCGTATTTAGTTTCAGATAGTTTGCCTTCACGATTCCATGGAAATTTATCATTTTCAATTCCGCGCGGCATTCCATTATAGCCAAGACCGACAACTATGTTGTCAGAATCAACTATAACAGCGCCGGCTTGGGTTGAAGGATCTTTTGAACGCTGGGCAATCACATGCGCAATGCGCATAAAACATTCGTCCCAGCTTATGAAGTTATGGCGTGGTTGTTGCATATTTTAGGTTTATCATTTATGCCATTATATCAGCCAAAAAAAGTTTTGCCAAGCTTATTTGGCAACAGACCCATTAAAGGCGAGATTTTAAACAAAATCAAAAAAAAACACAGATAAATGCGCCTGTGTTTTAAAACAAAAATTTTTATTGGTTTTAAGGCGTTTTATTGGCTTGTCTTTTATATTTTTCCGTTTCTTCAATTATTTTTTTAGCCACTGAAATGGTATAAGCAGGTCTGGTATTGTATCCGGTTTCCTTGCAGAAAATAAGACCGCGTACTCCATCCATAACCATATTGGTTATGCCTAAAATTTCCGCGCGCGAGGGCATGAAATTATTAATTGTGCTTTCCAGAATTTGAGTTGAAATGAAAAGCGGTTTTCCGGCTTTAACGCACTGTTCTGTAATTTCCTTCTGCAGGGTGCCTAATTTTTGATATGGTATGTTAACTCCAAATTCTCCTCTGTCAATCATTATTATGTCATAAAAACTATCGCTTAATATTTGGTCAAGATCATTTATTGCGTTTTGGTTTTCAATTTTTATAATTATTTTCGGCCTTCCTCTTTCTTTTTGTGAATAGAATATTTTTTTAACTGTTTCATTGTCAGAAGCGCTGATATATGAAAATGCAATGAAATCCGGATCAATAATTGCAATTTTTTCCGATATTTTGGTGTAATTATCAATCAGTTCTTCTATTCTTTCATCATTATTATTTATATTGAATGTTCTCATATATTCAACCACCCCATTGTTCATAACTTTCACTTTAATTGTATCGGAATTTATTATATCCACAACTTGCAAAGCTATTTCGCCGTCTCCTAATGTTATTGTTTGATTAAGATATACTTTTTCGCCGATTTTGCCGGTGTTGACCGGGATGAATTCATTGCAGTCAGGGCTGTAAGTTGCGGATTGGCATGTGAAAATTTCATTTTCTCTTACGGCAAATGTTTTAATTGAAAAATCACCCAATCGTATTTTATTGATAGGCAAATCAATCATTATTTTGGTGCTGGCATTCAAGCTCGCTATTATGTCTTTTGATGTTTTTGCAAAATCAATGTTTTCTTCAATGCTTCGGCGAGAAAAATTAAACCGTATTGCGTCAGCTCCGGCTAAAACAAGTTTTCTTGTTTTGTCTCCAGTATTGTGATAGCCCACAGTGGCTATTAAAAACATAATGTTTAGTTAAAAATTTCTTTGATTGCCAATCCATTTGTTATTTCAGGAAGATTGTAATTATTGCAGACGGTCTGTCCTATGTCTGCCAAAGTTTGGCGCGTTCCAAGCCAAATTTTATCATTGTTTTTTTTGAAATAGAACATAAGAGGCACGTGCTCCCTTGTATGTCCGCGCATATCAATCATTGGATTGCACCCATGGTCTGCTGTAAGCAAAAGCAAGTCAGTTGATTCCATTTTATCAATGATTTTTGCAATAAAAGAATCAAAATCTTTCAGTTTTTCGCCAAATGCTTTAACATCTTTTTTATGGCCCATTGTATCAAAGTCCTGAAAGCACAGTAGTGTTACTGATTGATCTTTTTCATCTTCAATTATTTTTTTTGCGATTAAGGACAATTCATTGTTATTGAAATTGCCGTTTATTATTTGCGCCTCTTCAGGATTTCCAAGTATATTCGCTATGTGCTCCGTATTAATTAGGTTAATATTATTTGACCATAAATTTCCAAAAGCCGAAGAAGAAAAAGAATTTTCAACTATAATATAGTCATGGCGGTCTTGTGATCTGGTAAAATTGCCAGCAGTACCGATAAATGGGCGAGTAATGACTCTTACCACATTTTTATCTTTTAGCAGGTCGGACAATTTTTTACCCATTATATTCAATTTGGCTGGATGAATTACACCTTCATGGGCCGCCAAAAGCACAATGCCGTCTTGAGCGAAATATAACAGAGGAGATTTTGTTTTCTTATGCAGTTCAAAATATTTATCCATTGCCTTAAAGCCGGCAATATACTCGTTGCAAATTATTGGACGGCCGATTTTTGCTTCTATTTCAGTTAGAAATTCCGGCTCAAAACCTTTTTTTTCGCTCCTAAAACGCTTTTCAAAAGGAACTCCTACCATTTCCCATACGCTTGAATAAGTATCATTGCCTGCAGTAGCTGTGCGACACATGCCGGCGCAATAGGGATTGGGCGCTTCAATGTTAAATAAGATTTTTTTTAAGCCCAGTTTTTCCAATGTTGGCAGTTTTAAATCAGCGCAATTTTCATAAACGCTTTTTAAAGTGTTGCTTTCTTGCTCATGGTATTTTGAGTAATCCTCTTGCACTCCGCAACCACTGCCGTCCATTATATAAATTATAATTCGTTTGAATTTATTCATTTGTTTTAAATTAAAGCACCTCCTAAAGGAGGCGCTTGCGTGTTAGTTTGTTGTAATTTTAATTGATGGTCCCATTGACGTGCACATTGACATGCTCTTGATAAATGTTCCTTTTGATCCGTTTGGCTTGGCCTTTTTTAAAGCGGAATAAAAGCTTTCAAAATTTTCCATCAGCTGTTGCTCTGTAAAACTTACTTTGCCGATTGTCTGATGAACATTTGAATTGTCATCATTTTTAAAATTAATTTTACCTTTTTTAAGATCTTCAATCATTTGCTTTACATTTGGCCCAACTGTTTGGCTTTTTGCATTAGGCATAAGGCCACGCGGTCCGAGCACTTTTGCAACCTGTGCCATTTTTGGCATCATATCCGGAGTGGTTACAGCAATATCAAATTCAATTTTACCTGTTTCCTTAATCTTTTTTATATCCTCTTCATCATAAACAAAATCAGCTCCGGCGTCTTTGGCTTCCTTGGCTTTGTCAGGCATTACAAATGCTGCAACTTTAATTATTTTTCCGGGTCCATGAGGCAAAATCGCATTGGACCGAATTTGTTGGTCTGTTTTCTTTGGGTTTATTCCCAAACGAACATGCACTTCCAAACTGGCGTCAAATTTGACGTTTGATGTTTCCTTAGCCAGCTTAATGGCTTCTTCAACTGAGTATACCTTATTTGCGTCTATTTTTGCAATAAGAGCTTTCATTCTTTTTGACATAACATAAATAACAAATTTTTTGGAATTATTCCTTAATTTGTCTTAAATTTAGTGGTTCAAACTTCTGAAATGTTGTTCAGAATCCCACTTATATTAATATATTTATATTTGTTTTATACCTTTTTTATGATTTTTTGTCAATATTCGGAAGTTCTTTTAAGCTTGACCTTTTTTGGTTAAAAGGCCGTCCTTTTCCGCAACCCTCCACAGGACACATTGACCATTTCCATGCTGTTTTTTTGTTGCATCCGGCGCATATCCATCCATCTTGTTCGCTTTCATTGCCTTCTCGGCCTATTTCTTCGTCCGGATCTGTTTTCTCGTTTCCATGGCCTGCTTGTTCGCCATCAGTAAATTTCTCTATTCCTTGTTCATAAGTTTCTGTTGTCGTATATTGCCCGCGCGTTCCTTTGTTTTCCGAGTTTGTCATATGATTTTCATTTTATGGTTGTTAAAATTAAAAGGACAATCAAAGTGATTGCCATCATTAGACCCACGTTATGGGCCAGCCATTTTATTGAATTCTTTTTTTCATTGTTAAGATACAGATAGATCGGTCCACCAAGCAGGAGGATGCCTACTATTAGGGCGGATAAAACAAACAAAAGCAAGAATCCCATTATGCCGAGAATATGAGGCATATTGCCGAACATTTTGTCCCCATTTATTATTATGCATCCGACACCTGCAATATACAGCAAAGTTGCCATTGAGCTTATAAAGCTTAGTGCAAATATTTTGTTTTTAGGCATAGTATTAAAAATTTAGTTATAAGGGTCTGTCGCCAAATGCGCTTTCGCAACGAACTTGATAAATTATGAGACAAAATCGTTGATAATTCCATAGTTATCTTCGCTCGCTCGGAAAAGAAAAATTATCATTTTTCTTTTCTCTCGCTTCGCTTGATAAAAAATT
>JBDRCM010000040.1:0-7161 GCA_043821725.1 bacterium
AATTTTTTATCAAGCGAAGCGAGAGAAAAGAAAAATGATAATTTTTCTTTTCCGAGCGAGCGAAGATAACTATGGAATTATCAACGATTTTGTCTCATAATTTATCAAGTTCGTTGCGAAAGCGCATTTGGCGACAGACCCATATATAATAAGTTGGTTCATATGCCAATACCAAAACTTAAAAAAAGAGATGCCCGCCAGTACGGACGCTTAACACATTCGCCTGGCCAAAGGCCTACAAAACCGCGTGATGGCGCAAAAAAAAGAAGCTTTTTTAAACCATCAAAAATAATTCGCTTAGTGGCAGTTTTTATTGTAATTAGTTTTTGCTGTGCTGTAATAGGCGGGACAGCAGCTGTGGCTTGGGTAAGCAAAGACCTGCCCAGTCCTGACAAATTGATTGACCGCAACATCCAACAAAGCACAAAAATATATGACCGCACAGGCGAGCATCTTTTATATGAAATATTTAACAACCAGAAAAGAACTCTGGTTGAACTTGACCAAATTTCCGACTTTGCAAAAAAAGCAACAATAGCCATAGAGGATAAGCACTTTTATGAGCATAAAGGAATTAGAATCCCAAGTATAATCAGAGCGGCATTTAATAATTTGATTGGAAGAAAGGCCGGCTCCGGAGGCGCCTCCACCCTAACGCAACAGCTTATTAAAAACGCAGTAGTGGGCAATGAACATTCATACTTTAGAAAAATCAGAGAAGCCATAATGGCTATCCGCTTGGAAAGAAAATACAGCAAAGATGAAATTCTAAAAATGTATCTCAATGAAATTCCATACGGCTCAACAAATTACGGTATTGAAGCGGCCAGCCAAAGCTATTTCAAAAAAAAATCAACTGATCTTACGGTGGCGCAGGCAGCAACCCTTGCGGCAATACCGCAAGCCCCAAGCAAATATCTGAATGACAGCCAAACGCTTTTGGCAAGACGCGACTTGGTAATAAAAATGATGTATGAGCAAGGATATATAAGCGAATCGCAAAAAAATGAAGCTCAAAACAGCGCTTTGGATATTGAGCATTCAACTACAGTTTTGGAAGCCCCGCACTTTGTACTGCATGTAAAGCAAATGCTGGCTGACAGCTTTGGAGAAAAAACAGTTGATGAGGGCGGGCTTAAAGTAATCACAACTTTGGATTATGACAAACAAAAAATTGCTGAAAAAGCAGTTACTGAAATCGGACAGATAAACAGCGACAAATACAAAGCCAATAATGCCGCGCTTGTGGCAATTGATCCCAAAAACGGCCAGATATTGGCAATGGTTGGTTCGCGCGATTTTAATGACGACGAGATTGACGGAAAATTCAATGTGGCAATTCTTGGAAAGCGACAGCCTGGATCTTCTTTCAAGCCAATAATTTACACTGCGGCATTTGCCAAAGGATACACTCCGGACACTGTTCTCTATGATGTTGTAACGAATTTTGAAAAACGAAAAAGCATTAAAGGATACACTCCCCATAATTACACCAACGAAGAATACGGCCTTATAACAATGCGGCAAGCGCTTCAAGGATCGTTGAATATAGCGGCTGTCAAAACACTCTATCTTGTCGGCGTGGAAAATGCCATGGATTTTGCGGCAAAAATGGGATATACGACCCTTACGGGCGATTATGGATTAAGCATGGTTTTGGGCGGAGGAGAAGTTACATTACTTGAACATACCAGCGCTTTTGCCACGCTTGCGAATGAAGGAACAAGATATAACCCTGTATCAATTTTAGAAGTTACAGACAAAGACAACAACACATTGTTCAAATGGAAAGCAAAAGCCGGCGAAGAGATTGTTAATAAAAAAATTGCAGCCACAATTTCAAATGTACTTTCCGATGACCAATCACGCGCTTACATATTTGGATTAAATTCAAAGCTTACTTTACCGGGCAGGCCTGTGTGCACTAAAACAGGAACAACAAATGACAGTAAAGATGCATGGACAATGGGATACACCCCTTCTTTAGCGGCCGGAGTGTGGGTTGGCAACACAAAGCCATCTATAATGGATGGCGGGGGAAGCAAATTAGCCGCGCCGATTTGGAATCAATTTATGCGCGAAGCACTGGCAAGCAGCAGTGTAGAAAATTTTCCAGACCCGCCTTTGAATGAAGCGAGAAATCCTGTTTTGCGCGGATCTGTCGGCGGTATTACATTAAAGATAAACAAAAAAACAGGACGCATAGCAAACAGCACAACACCCGCTGAAATGATTGAAGAAAAAAAATATGTACTGCCTCATACAATTCTTCATTATATTGACAAAGACGATCCAAACAAGGAAGGCGTGAACTCGCAAAATGACCCGCAATATGAAGTTTGGGAAGAAGCGCTCAAAGAATGGATAGGAAAACAACATTCATTGGGCAACAATATATCTTTGCAAGATCCACCAACCGAATATGATGATCCTCAGTCGCTGGCTCTCATACCTGATCTTAAAATACTTTTTCCAACAACCAGCACTCCGATAACTGACCGCAATATAGAATTTTCAATTGAAGCCAGCGCCCCACGAGGAGTGGCTGAGGTAAATTATTATATTGATTCAATGAATATTGGATCAAACCGCCAGCATCCTTTTAATATCAGCTACTATGCAAAAAAACTTACCAAAGGTAAGCATACTCTTAAAATAACTGCAGAAGACGACCAAGGTAATATCGCAGTGGTGGAGTTTGATTTTGAAATGAACGCGGAATTTGACCCGCCTTCATTTGAGTGGTTTGACCAATCTCCTGTTGAACTTAGTTTCAATGACTTCCCCCGCTCTATTATGCTTGAACCTTTCAGGTGGGAAGATGCTGAATTCTTATATATTTATCTTACGTCAGGAAGCGTTGAAAAATTAATTTACACTTTTGACAAAGAAGACAAACTTTTTGCCAAACGACTCATGTTTACTTGGAATAACTACCCTGGGAGCGGGGATTATATTTTGCGCGGGTTGATGATTGATGGGCAAGGCCGAACAAACACAAGAAACTTAGACGTTGTGGTTAAATAGTTTTACTGCCTAATTGGCATTACAATGTATAAATAACTATCATCACCAACAGGCGACAGTACGCATGGGCTGTCTGAATTCACCACTTTTAATTCGCAGGTTTCGCTGTCCATATTGTTCAATCCTTCCAAAACATATCTGTGGTTCAATAATATTGAAATGTCAACACCGCTGATCTGCGCGCTTAGCTCTGACTTATGCTCGCCTGCTTGGGCTGAGGCCGATGACACACCAACATAACCTTCTTTTTCATTTAATTCAAAGGACGCGGCATTAACTCCTATTGTTGAAAAAAGGCCGGCCGCTTTAACCGCTTTAACAACTTTTTGTGTTGACAGTTGGGCTGTTGTATTAAACTCTTTCGGTATTATTTGAGTATAGTCAGGATATTTGCCCTCAACCAGACGCGACATCAACTCAACATCTCCGTGCCGCATTATAATTTGATTATCACTCAAAATAAGGCGCGTGGTCTTTTCAGGTGTTAGTAAATTTTTACTTAAAGCCAACACCCTGCTTATTTCCTGCACTGTGCGGGCAGGTACGATAACACTTAGCTCTGCATCGCCTTGTTGGAGTTGGATCTTTTTTTCAGCCAGACGGTAGCTGTCAGTGGCGGCCATTATAAGCTGTTTGCTTTCTTTGATGTCAAAAATAAATGAAACGCCGGCTAATTCAGGCCTTATATCGTTTTTTGCGGCTGACTGCACAACCTGCTCAATTCCTTTTTTAAATAATTCGCTGTCCAACAGATAGCCAGCGCCCTCTTTTGTTGTTGGAAGAATAGGAAATTCTTCCGCGCTTACGCCCTTGATTTTAGTGGACGACTTTCCGCACACGACTTTTAGATGATTTTCAGAACGTTCAATTTCCACTTTTTCGTCTGAAAGGAGGTTGACAAAATCATTTAATGTTTTGGCAGGCAATGTGAACGACCCGGCATCCTCAACCTTTGCCCTAAGTTGCGTGGTGATTGCCAATTCAAGATTGGTTGCGATAAGCTCTACTTTTTGATTTTCAGCGCGAATCAATACGTTGTTGAGAATCGGTAAATTTATATTTTTACTTGCCGCTCCGCTTATTATTGATAAGGCGTTGGACAAGTTTTCCCTTGTGCATACTATTTTCATATTGGTGGTTATCTATTTATATATATAAAAAGTTAATAGTAATAATAAGGGAGTGGACAGACTGTATAAATCATTGCATTATGCATGGTTCAGGTAAAATTATTTTTTTTCGCTGTGTTTAAACTGCAATCTTTTTATTAACAAACAGTGCTTATAAAAAATGCGATGAACAGGTCTGTGTATAACCACCCCTGCGCTGTGGATTAAATAGAAGTATTATGAACAGGATATAAAAAAGTTTTCAACAGCTTATTAAGATTAATTCACGTATAATTTTTGTTTTATCAACTCCATCTCTTGTCTTAATTTTAAATCAGATTCAATTTTATCGTTGATTTTATGATCAGCGTGCATTGCGGTTGTATGGTCTCGCCCTCCAAGTTCATTGCCAATATTCGGGTATGACATATTAAGTTCCGACCTTAACATATGCATAATAATTTGTCTTGGCATTGAATAACGTTTTTCTCTGCTTGGACCTGTCATATTATCTTTTGTTATGCCGTAGAATTCGCATACCGCTTCAATTATGCTTTGGGGTGTTGTTGATCTTTGTTTGGCGTGTATTTCCATACTGCTTAAAAGCGATTTAATGGATTCTGCTGTTGGCTCAATGTTTTTTAAGTCATGAAAGGCCGTGATTTTATTTAGCGCGCCTTCCAGCTCGCGCACGTTTTTTTGGACAATCGTGGCTATTGTTTGCAAAGACCGAGTATCAAGATTAATACCCATTTCAGTGCATTTTTTTTGCAATACAGCAATTCTTGTTTCCAAGTCAGGTGGCGCAACATCAACTATCATACCCCATTCAAACCTTGATTTAAGTCGGTCTTCCAACGCAGGAATCGCTTTTGGCGGTCTGTCAGAAGTCATTACGACCTGCTTATTCTGCTGATGGAGTTCATTGAAAGTGTGGAAAAACGATTCTTGTGTTTTGTCTTTTCCTGAAATAAATTGGATATCATCAATCAGCAAAAGGTCAACGTTCCTATAGCGATTATGGAAGTTTTTAGCGGTTCCCTCTTTGATTGATGTTATAAAATCATTTGAAAAGCTTTCAGCGCTTGCGTACATTATCTGGCATTCCGGGTTTTTTTTAAAAAGTTCCGCGCCTATACCTTGTAAGAGATGGGTTTTCCCAAGTCCGACTCCGCCGTAAATAAAAAGCGGGTTGTATGCTTCGCCGGGTTTGTTTACAACGGCTTGGGATGCGGCATAAGCCAATTCGCTTCCCGGGCCAACCACAAATCTTTCAAAAACATATTTTGGGTTAAGTCCGTTCTTGTCGATTTTTGATTGTAAAGACGGTTGGGTTCTTATCTGTTGAACGTCTGTTGCAGTTTCACCGCCTCCCATTTCCGATTGTTTTTCAGGAATATTTTTAATATTTGCCACTTTATATACCATTTTTTTAATTGGCTTGCCGGTTACTCTTTCTAAAGAATTTACAATCATAGTGTGATATTTTTTTTCAAGCCATGCCTGATTAAATGTGCTGGGACAACAGATCGTTGCCTCTCCATTTTGATAATCAATAATGCCGGTATTTTTAAACCAGGTATTAAAATTAGCTCTTGATATTTTAGGAGAAAGCTCAAGCTCAGCAAGCACTGCTTCCCAAATGTCATGATTATTCATAAATAGCGCGAAATATATATTTAGATTTTAGCATAATTAAGCCAACAAACGAAATTATTATTTAAGTTATAGTGGATAGGTTGTGGATAACCTAAAAAAAATGTGGATAATATTTTAGTTATGCAAAAATGACGTAAAAAATAGCCGTATTACATTTCGCCACAGACCCTTCAATTGAAATCATCTATTGACACAACTATTATTATTTAGTATAATTTGTGCATATTAGATTTTTTTGATATGCCAAAACGAACATACCAGCCAAAAAAGCGTAAAAGAGCCAAGACACATGGTTTTAGAAGCAGGATGGAGACAAAAAACGGTCGTTCAGTGCTAAAAAGAAGGCGCGTGAAAGGCAGAGAAAAACTCACTGTTTCAGATGAGAAAAAAGGCAAAAGAACGCGAAAAACCAGATAGACAAGAAAATCACAAACCGCTTGTATATTTGTAAGCGGTTTTTTGATATAATGGATCTGTTGCCAAATGCAAGTTTTGCTTCGCTATGTTAATTAATAGTTGCATTATTTTGCTCAGTAAAGCGAAAAATTATTAAATAATTATTTTTTCATAATACATTTTATGTTACAAGCGGAAAATAGATTAAAGAAAGTCAGGGATTTTAATTTACTTGTTAAAACAGGAAAATGGATTAACGGGCAGTTTTTTGATTTAAAATATGTAAAATTAGGTGAAATTTTTAATTATTTTCCTAAAAAGGAAGATCCTGATAGTTTTAAAAAACAGCTAAAAATAGCGTTTGCAGTGAGCGTAAAAGTCTCAAAAAGCGCTGTTAAGCGCAATTCTTTAAAAAGAAAGGCGCGTGAAACGGTGCGTCTTCTTATTAAGGATAATAAAGTGAAAAGCGGATATTATGTTCTTTTAATCGCAAAAAAACAAGCTATTGCAGTGGATTACGCTGAAATTAGCCAAGAAATTGAATTATTATTTAAAAAAGCGCAATTAATATGAAAGTTTCGCGCTTAATATTTTTTATTCCAAGACAGTTTTTTTTGATTATCATTAAGGTTTATCAAAGAACATTATCTCCTGATCATGGTTTTTTGCGAATTTTTTTTCCGCATGGTTTTTGCAAATATCATCCTTCTTGCAGTGAATATGGCTATGAGACAATAAGAAAGAACGGGCTGTTTAAAGGCATTCCAAAAGCGCTTTGGCGCATAGTCAGGTGCAATCCTTTTAGCAAAGGAGGCATTGATTTGCCTTGACTTTATTACCAAGCGAAGTGAGAGAAATGAAAACTTGTTTTCATTTCCGAGCGAGCGCAGGTAAAATACCCCGTGGTCTTGCCACGGGGTAGAGTCGCAGACATTATGCCTTTTGACCTGATACCCTGTGCTCTTGGCAC
>JBDRCM010000041.1:0-2282 GCA_043821725.1 bacterium
TAATATCGCAAAAACTGCAGCAAGAATAATAATAACCGTACTAATGTGCACTGTGTTTGAAGTAATTGTACTAAAGCTTTCTACATTGTTCTCATTCTTTTTCATTCTTTTTTATAAAAATAAAAAGTTAAATAATAAATAATAAATTCGACTATTTTATTATATCTAAACTTTAACAAAAAATCAAAGGCGAAAAAATAATTTTGATTTCTAACTTTTCAATATTTTTAATGTTTTGATATAATACCCACAGGGGATTGTTGATTATTAGGTAAAAAATAAGCAGATGAAATATCCAAGCAACATAACAAAAGCACAATTTGAGAAAATAGTTCCAATACTTGAAGGAGCAAGAAAGAAAACAAAACCAAGAACCCTAAATTTATATGAAGTTTTTAATGAATTGATGTATGTGGTTACAACAGGATATCAATGGAGGGCATTACCCAAAGATTATCCAAAATGGCGTAGTGTTCATACCTACTTCAAGATAGTTTAAAATATTGCCAACAACAAAATAATTACAAGATTATCAAATACAAAAAATATGAAAATTCTTGCCATTGAAACAAGTTGTGATGAGACAGCGATTAGTATTATAAATATCCACAAGAAAGCTAATTCTTCAACTCCGAAGTTTACTATTTTGGGTAATCAACTTTTTTCACAAGCAAAAATACACGCTCAATATGGAGGAGTTTTTCCGATGGTTGCCAAACGCGAACATTGTAAAATTATTGTACCTCTTTTAAAACTTGCATTAGTAGAAGCAAAAATGTTTAAAGAGCAAAAAAAACCAATTACTTTAGGAGAAGATGAAAAAATTTATAAAAAAATATTTACCAAAGAACCAGAATTGTTTGAACGATTTTCTGTATTGATAAAAAATACCAAAAACCCAAAAATTGACACTATCGCTGTCACAAAAGGTCCAGGATTAGAACCAGCTCTTTGGGTGAGAATAAATTTTGCCAAAGCTCTCGCGCATGCATGGAATATTCCTATTCTTCCTATTAATCATATGGAGGGGCATATCGTCGTCGCTTCGCTCCTAAAATTAAAATGTAAAAACATGTCCTACGCGAAAGCGTGGAATCAAAATGTTCACCCTGTTAAATGCGAAGCAATTTTTGCAAAACAAAAATTATTTAACAGGGTGAACCCTGTGAAATCCTGCAAAGCAGGTGCAGAGCAATTTAACAGGGTAAAAATAGTAAAAGTAAAATTTCCAGCAGTTGCTTTATTGATTTCTGGTGGACACACAGAGCTTGTCTTAATAAAAAAAGAGTTTGCGTATAAAATTCTTGGCAAAACCCGTGATGACGCGGTTGGTGAAGCATATGACAAAGTTGCGCGAATGCTTGGCTTACCTTATCCAGGTGGACCACAGATTTCTAAACTTGCGGACACAGTTCCCAATAAGTCTTCAAGGTTTCCCCTTCCGTGCCCTATGTTAAACTCGAATAATTTTGATTTTTCGTTTTCTGGATTAAAAACAGCCGTTTTATATACTATTAAAAAAATACCTCGCCTTACTCAAAAAATAAAAGCTGAAATTGCAAACGAATTTGAAAACGCTGTTGTAGAAGTTTTACTTAAAAAAACATTACACGCAGCACAAAAACACAAAGTGCAAACTATAATTTTAGGAGGCGGAGTATCGGCAAACAAACGACTTCGAGAATGTTTTCAAAATATGACAAAAGAAAACAATATAGAATTATTATTACCAGAATCCGCGCTTTCAACCGACAACGCCCTCATGATTGCCACCGCCGCATATCGTAGAGCAACAAGACCAAACAAAAAAACTAAATTAACAACACCAAAACAAAAAGCATCTTTAACCGCATGTGGCACACTTACACTTTAGATTTCACAATGTCGTAATAAATAATAATAAGGTGTTCGGCGGTCAGGTATTCGGCGTGTTCGGCGGTCGCACCGCCGAACACTCTCATTGCAAATTATTGAAAAAGGATCAGAATTTATAGGAGTACAGTTACTTGATTTTATGATTATTGGTGATGATAAATTTTGGAGCTTAAAAGAGAATTGTAAGGAGAAAGATGAGAAATAATGACAAATGTGACACCTTGACTTATTTTGACTATATGATATACTTGTTGTGTAATTAGTTCCCTACTGACAGGGCTCAATCCGAACACCCTGTCTTTTTATTTCACTTAAGCGCTATAGCGCTTTTTTTCTTTTTCTATACTTCTCAATGACTTCATAGGGAGTAAAAAAATTAAGGCATTCCATAATTCTGTTATTTAATT
>JBDRCM010000042.1:0-57072 GCA_043821725.1 bacterium
AAAAATGATAATTTTTCTTTTCCGAGCGAGCGAAGATAACTATGGAATTATCAACGATTTTGTCTCATAGTTAATGAATTTCGTTACGGAAGCGCATTGGGCGACAGATCCTTTACTTCCAGAATGCTCTCCCCTGACTTCGCAGATCAATATATTCGGAGGGCTTATTTTTCTTTAGAACAAGAAATAAATTACTAATCTGTTGTTCAGGATTGAGTAATGGATTTAAAAAGATATGCCATGAGTTATTGGTGACTGCCTTTATTCCCGCAAAAATGTTTGTAAATTCAAAAAAACGTATGTGCCCTACCCCTTTATCAGTGAGTTCATTTTGAAAATATAATATGCTTGAAATTATTTTTGGAGACACTATTTCAGTATCTCCTGTTTCTCTTTTAATATTTCGCCTATCAACAAATATTGGATAATTTCCATACTCATGCCGAATTTTATCATAGTTAGGCATGTGTTCTTTTTTTAAACTTGTCGTCCTTACAGTCGTCGTGCTTGTTAATGCCAGTTGGTTTGAATTTAAAATGGTTGTAGTTACGATTTCCGCGATAGGGACCATTATAAATTCATCCGGTTCAACAGGGCCAAGATATTTTACAATTTCTCCTGAGTTATCAATCAAAAAGTATGAATATCCATCATCAAAAATTAGAGAAGTTTTTTTCTCCTCTATAATTATTTTTAAGGACGAAGGAAAACTTTTAGTTACTTCCGCCCAAAGAACTGAATTTATTTCAAGCAATTCTTTTTTAATTTTTTCCGTGTTTACAAGAAAAAAATTATTGTATGGTATCCATTTCTGTTCTCTTAAAAATTTATCATTTATAAGCGAACTTAATTCGCTGATTTTGATATTTTCAAGACCTTCATAGGATATATCGCTGATTTGAAAAAAAGGCATAAACAATATTAAAATCATCCAAGATAAAATAATTGACAGCAATATAATAAACTTGGTCATTAAAGACAGTTTTCTTGAACAACGCCTGCCGGTCTTATAAGGATTTTTTCTGCCATGCAAATCTTTTTTTTCTGTGAATATCGCTCTTTGTTTTTTTTTCTTTATCCTGCTCAAAAAACGCCTCAATCTTGTTTGATTTGGGCGGTATTTTTCATGAACGCATTCTGATCTGATTCTACCCATATATTCTCGGGATCAAGGGGTTGATTCTGTCAATAATTTCATAATTTATTGTGTTTGCCCATCCTGCCATTTCCTCAATTGTAATACATTCTTTTTTTTGTTTTCCTATTAAAGTTACAAGATCTTTGATTGACAAATCACAAACTCGTGTTGCATCAACAATGGTCATGTTCATGCATATCCGACCCAAAATGGGGCATCTGGTTCCTTTAATAAGCACGCATCCTTTATTTGATATACTACGGTCCAGTCCATCCCAATAGCCCACAGGCAAGATCGCCAATTTTGTCGGCCTTTGAGTTGTGAATGTTTGATCGTAACCTATCTTAGCGCCTGTTGGAACTTTTTTAATTTGAATTATTTTTGTATGCCATGACAAAGCCGGTTTTAGGATTATTTTTTTCTTTGTTATAGGCGACGGGTATAGGCCATATAGTGATAGTCCTGTCCTCACTCCGCTGAGATGAGTTTTTTTATACAAAATTGTTGCAGCAGAACAGGAAATATGTTTTATCTGAAAATATATTTTCTTTTCTTCAAGCGTGGAAATCAAAGTTAAGAATAGATGCAATTGTTCTTTAGTTACTTCCCTACTCTCTTCGCTGGAAGAAAAGTGGGCGAAAATACCTTCAATATTTAAATTTTTCAATTTTACAACGATTTCACAAAATGAAATCAATTGTTCAGGCAATACGCCGATTCTTGAGGTGCCAATGTCAATTTTAATATGTACAGATATTTTTTTTCTGAATTTTTTCGCTATTCTATTCAATAAATGAGCATAATTCAGTGAATATAGGGGTAAAATTATCCCATTTTTTGCCAATTTTCTTATAGTTTGTTCATTACTTGAAAAATAACTGAGCACTTGAATTGGTTTTTTTATTTTGTTTTCAATCAATCGCAACGCTTCATCGGAATTTACAACACATAATCGATCTACATTATTGTCCGTATCGCATATTTTCGCCATCTCAATAAGGCCATGCCCGTAAGCGTTTGCTTTAATAACAGGCATCAGCAAACATTCATTGCCTATCTGCTTCCGCAGTTGTCGTAAATTAAATTTTATGGCGTTTTTTTTGACATTGACCCAAGTCATCATATTTAATATCTATTTTAAAGGACTGATAGCGTCAGCTAAATCGCAATTTTTTCAAATCCAATATATTTTTTGAGAGCAGGCGGAATAACTATTGAACCGTCAGCTTGCTGGTGATTTTCAATTAAAGCTATTGGAAATCTGCTTAATACAACAGCGGTGCCATTCAAGGTATGCACATACTTCATTTTTCCATCTTCTTCCTTATATTTAATATTCAGTCGACGAGCCTGGTAATCAGTACAATTGCTTGCTGAAGTAATTTCTCCGTAATCTCCCTGTTTTTTCTTTCCATCACCTTTCATTGTCATCCATGCTTCCAAATCATATTTTCGGTAAGCGGGCGCGCCCAGATCTCCTGTGGCAATATCAATAACTCTATAGGGAATTTCAAGACCGTCAACTATTTCTTTCTCTATGGAAAGAATTTCTTGATGAATGTCTTCACTTTCTTGCGGACGGCAAAAAACAAACATCTCAAGTTTTGCAAACTGGTGGACTCTATATAATCCTTTTGTGGCCTTTCCATATGAGCCGGCCTCGGTGCGATAACAGTGAGACAGAGCAGCATATTTAATCGGCCCCTGGTTTAGATTTAGAACTTCGTCGCTATGAAAGCCCAAAATCGTGATTTCAGCAGTACCAACCAAATCAAGGTCTGTATTTTTTATTTCATAAGTTTGTTTTTCCTCGCCTCTTGGATTAAAGCCACTGCCCGCAAGAATTGCGGACTTGACCATATCAGGTGTTTCCATTAGTGTATATCCATGTTTTTCGCATATATCCAGTCCGTAATTCAATAACGCCTGGTTAAGCCGAACCATTTGGTTTTTTATAAAATAAAATTTTGAACCAGCAACTTTTGCTCCGCGTGCAAAATCAATTAAATCATGAGCATTCATAAGATCATCATGATCTTTCGGCACAAAATCAAATTTAACAACTTCTTTGTTCCTATATATTTCCTTAAAATCACTCTCACCTCCCCTTGGACTGTCAGGATGGGTCAAATTTGGCACATCACACACAAATTCATTTAATTTTTGCCCCAAGTCCTCAAGAATAGCATCCATTTGCTTGATTTCACAGTTTAGTTTTCTTGCAAGTGTAATATCATCTTCGCTTGGTTTTTGTTTGGATATAGTATTACGTTGACTGCGCAAATCATCTATTTTAGAAGCCATTTTTTTCTTGTCTTCATATAAAGCCCCAATTTCAGCCAAATGTATGATCGCTCCCCTATCCTTGGAATTTTTTTCTATTATTTCTGTATTTTCAAGTATAAATTTTAAATCTAGCATATATTTATTATTACTCCATTATATATTTTAATAATATTTTTTGATTGTCTTTTTCGTGAATACATTTTTTACTCAAAGGAATTAGTTTCATCTGTTTTGCCTTTTCAAGAGTGAACCATCCGCTTTCATAAACTTCATTGTCAGATGTTTTCAAATGTCCGCCAACAATTTTGCAGATAAATGTGACCAAAAATATCCTATAAGAAAATTTAGATCTCACTTCTGAAACGATTACTGGTAATTGCTCAATAATTTTAATATGATACCCACTTTCCTCCTTGACTTCGCGAAACAGAGCTTTATATATAGTTTCTCCGTGATCAATTATTCCGCCCGGAAATTCCCATTTATTATTGTAATAGAGCCTAAAATCCCGCCTTTTTGCCATATACATTTTTTTGTTTTTGACAATAATTGCCGCAGGCACAATATAATCCTTGTATCCGTAGTGATTTGATAAATAATTTTTAATCTTATTTACTGCCAATCCTCTATGACTCAGCAAATTCTTTTCGATTATTGACATCTCTGAAAATGTTTTTTTTGCCTTGTCAACGTAAAAAATTGAATTGTAGCCATATCTAATTATTTGTTTTATAGCTGGAGTTCGTAAAATTTCTCCTCGCACTTCTCCAATCTCAACATGTGATGACTGTTTTTTGGGATCATAAACAGCAATGGCTGTCCTAAAAGAAGCCGACCTATTGTGTATTTTTTTCATCCTTTCAAGCAGTTTAGTTATTCTTTGTTTATCGTTTGATCCAATTCTTGTAGCTAAAACCCCCGGCCATCCCTGCAATTTATCAACGAATAAGCCAGTATCATCGGCTATTGTTAATAAACCAGTTTTTTTTGCGTAATATTGCGCTTTAATTAATGCGTTGGACTCAATTGTTAAACCGCTTTCTTTTGGTTGTTTAATCCTTTTTTTTATGCTATCAAGCGAAATAATTTTAAATGGAAGGTCTGATAATTCAATAGCTATTTCCTTGAATTTGCCTATATTTGTTGTTGCAATCAATATTTTTTGCATACTTTGATTGTTTTAGCTTTGAACTTTTAAATTTTTCAGGTTTATAAGAATCAAGACGTACTATATTCGTTTTATAATTTATTAATTTCTTCAAATTTTTTGTAAACGAAGATTGATCGTACCCAAGAGCGATAACATCAGGTTTTTCCTTTGCAATAATTGCGTACTTGTCAACCACTCCGCCAAGAACAACCTTTTCAGCAAGACCGCTATCTTTAACCAAGGACATTCTTTTGTACTGTGAGTTTATTGGTTTTTCCTTTTTTACCTTGGCTATGGTGGAATCTCTGGCTATCACAACGATTAAAAAATCACCGAATTTCTTAGCTTGCTTAAAAAAATTTATATGACCAGGGTGAAGTATATCAAAAGTCCCGAAAACCATTACTTTTTTCATGATTCTTTTTTCATTAGTGGAAACAAAACACATTCACGTATTGATTTGTCAGCCAAAAATGAAAATAATCTTTCAGAAACTCCAAAACCTGTTGTCGGAGGCATCCCATATTCAAGAGCTTCAACAAAGTCAAAATCGTGCATTTGTGCCTCAATGTCTCCGGATAATCTTAACTCTGCCTGTTTTTCAAAACGTTCAGCTTGGTCAATTGGGTCATTAAGCTCTGAATATCCATTTCCATTTTCACTCCCAGCAATTATTATTTGGAAACGTTCAGTCAATTCCGGATTATCTTTTTTTCTTTTTGACAGTGGCGAAACAGATACAGGATGATCGATCAAAAATACAGGGCCTTTGATTTTACGCCGACAATATTTCCACAGCGCGTCAATAATTCTTCCTCGCGAATTAAGATTTGCAACAACAATTTTTAATTCCTTAATTTTTTTAATCAGTTCTGATTCAGCTGCTTTCATCACGTCAATTTTTATTTGCCGTTTAATTTCATCAACAAATTTTATTGTGCCCCATTTTGGTTCAAAATCTACGTCTTTAAAATCCTGAATATCAAACTTTAATTTCTGAAATGTTTCTAATATTACTTGCTTGTACATTTTTTCAACAAGTTTCATGCTGTCCTCATAATTTGAATAAGCCATATAAAATTCCATCTGCGAATAATCCTGCAAATGTTCGCGACTCATACCCTCGTTTCGAAACTGCCTGCCTATTTCAAATGTTTTTTCAAATCCTGCCACCATTAGGCGCTTTTGCCACAATTCTCCCATGGAAATTCTAAGATAAACATCAATATCCAGAGCATCATGATGGGTTACAAACGCTTTTGCGTCCGCTCCCCCAGGTGTTGTTTCAAGCACAGGCGTTTCAACTTCCAAAAATCCCTCGTCCATTAAAAAACGTCGCATTGAACTCCAAAAGACGGCTTTTTTTTGAAACATTTCTTTTAAAGAAGGGTTTTGCATTATATCCAAGTATCTTTTGCGCAATTTTTCCTGTTCGTCTTGAAGTCCGTGGAATTTTTCCGGCAATGGCTGAATAGCTTTGCATACCATTATAAAATTTTTGGCCAACAATGAAATTTCACCTTTGTGTGTTGTAAAAATAGATCCTTCAAACTCTACAAAATCTCCGATATCAAAATACTTTGTAAATTGCTTATACACGGGCATGCTAAACTCTTTTTGAGACAAAGCTATTTGAATACGTCCGCTCTCGTCCTGAACGTGAACGAACGATAATTTTCCCATATCCCTCTTTGAAATCATGCGACCCACAATTTTGGCGGAACTTCCTTCAATTAAAGAAGCCGCTTCAACACAACTATGTGTTCTTTCAGCTCGCGACGGATATGGATCTATGCCAAGTGCACATAAATTTTTCAGCGAATCCAATCTATCTTGTTTTTCAATTTGATCCATACTGTTTTTTTAAAATGCTTAATTATTTGATTTCAACGATTTGATATTCGACTAAGCCGGATGGTGTTTCAACCTTAACTGTCTCTCCCACATTACAACCTAGAAAAGCGCGCCCGATTGGAGACTCATTAGAAATTCTCCTTTGAATTGGATCAGCTTCCTGCGGTCCGACTATCATATATTCCTTAATTGTGCCGTTGGCAGTTCTAAAAATCACTGTATTTCCTATCCCAGCATTGTTGCTACCTTCGACCGGCTTGCTAATAAGCTCGGCGTTTTCCAGGATTTGATTGAGTTCCATAAGTCTTCCCTGAGCCCAAGCCATATCATCTTTTGCCTGATGGTATTCCGCGTTCTCAGACAGATCTCCCTGCTGTTTGGCTTCATCTATCCTATTTGCTATTTCGGGTATTTTCAACCTCTTCAAAACATCACGTTCGTGTTGTAATTCTTTGTACCCTTCAGGAGTCAAATATTGGATATTTATTTGCATATGTTTACTGTGCATTATGGAATTAACAATGTATTAAGTATATATTATTACTTCCTGATAATCAAGTTGATAGTTAATTATAAATTTATCTGAGCCCACCATTTTAAGAAATCTCTGGCAATGGGCTGAGCGGCTGTTGATCCGCTCTCGCCTTCTTCAATTATAATTGTCACCACTATTTGAGGGTCTTCATATGGAGCGAAAGAAGTAAACCATGCATGGTTTCTTTTATTGTCACTGTTCCATTGCGCTGTTCCGGTTTTGCCACCTGTCATAAATGGCAATGACTTTAATAATCCACAACTACCATATGTTACACATTCTCTCATCCCCTGCTTTACTATGGACATATTTGTTTGGGAAACATTTACCCTGCGGGATTCTATTGGATTTTTTTCAACCGTCCCGCTTAATGAATCCTCAATGGCATCAACGACTCTGGGTTTTACAATGATTCCTCCATTAGCGATTGCTGACGTCCAAACAGCGACTTGGAGCGGAGTTACAAGCAAATCTCCCTGCCCTATTGAAAGGTTATATGTATCGCCTATGTACCACGATTCATTTTTCGTATCTTCTTTCCACCCACGGCTTGGTAAAAAGCCTTCGGACTCGGCAGGTAAATCAATATTTGTCTTTTTGCTTAAATTAAAATCAGACAAATATTCAGTAATTTTATCCACGCCAAGCCCGGAAAAATTTCCATAACCCCCTCCCACATAATAGAAAAAAGTATTAATTGACCATGCAATTGCTTTTGTTACGTTTGTAAGTCCGTGTCCTCCAACTTTCCAGTCCGGGAAAAACCATCTGTTTACCTGTAGTCCCCCACTGCTGATGATTGTTTTATTATAGTCAATTATCTTTTCTTCCAGCGCGGCGGCCGCTATAAGCATTTTAACGGTTGATCCCGAAGGATATGTTCCGCTTATAGCTCGATTAAAGAGCGGCATGCGATCATCTTCAACATATTTTTTGTATTTTTCAACGGTTATGCCTCCGACAAAATCATTATTGTTAAATCCAGGATAACTTACCAATGCGATTATTGCTCCTGTTTTTGGATTCATCGCAATTCCGGCTGCTTTTTTTTTATTCAAATTTTTTAAAGAGTCCTCAATCAGCTGTTCAAGCTTAATCTGGGCTTGGATATCTAATCCCAAAATTAAATTTTTTCCACTCAACGGTTTTTTCTCAGCCAAAACAGTTGTTTCTCTTCCCAATGCGTCAACCTCAACTTTTTTTTGCCCGTAAATCCCGCGCAATTCCGTTTCGTATGTTTTTTCAATTCCGTTTTTCCCTATGTTGTCAAATAATAGATACCCTTTATCTCGTAAAAATTCGTACTCTTGCTCGTCAAGTTTGCCTGTATATCCTATTATATGAGATAAGGTAACCGATTCCTCACCTGGAAAATTGTTACTGTATTCGCGTTTACTGCCTTTTAAAACTTCAATGCCCGGCATATTCGGACTTTCAACGTACAGTTTAATGGCTGTTTCGTAATCTATATTGTCCTTTATGATCAATGACGCATAACTGTAAACTCCATATTTTTGTAAAAGTTCCTCTATCTTTGTCTCTTCAACGTCGGCAATTTCCACTACTCTTTTTATTATTTTTTTGCGTTTTAGCTTGTTGGCAAGTGTTTTTGAATCCGGTAAATCTTGCGGAATAAGCGCTATAGAAAAATTGGGTATGTTTCTGACCAATTCAATTTTTTTGCTGTCATAAATTACTCCACGCTCTGACAAAACGGGCCGTATTTTAATTCTGTTTCCCTCAGCCAGCTCGCGATAATAGCTTCCCTGCAAAATCTGCAGTTTAAATATATAACCCATCACGAAAAAAGAAATAATTAAAACAAATGCAAGCGTCGCAATAATTGTCCGAGTTTCAATAACAATACCAAGGTATTTTTCCTTGCCGGCTTCTCCTTTGGTATTAATATTCAAATAATCCTCAATCCAAGCAGACGTATATTTTCCACTACCTGTTTTTTTCTTTTCATTAGTGCGAAAAAACATATTTTTTATTGAGTCTGTCGCCAAATGCGCTTTCGTGGCGAAATTGATAAATTATGAAATAAAATCGTTGATAATTCCATAGTTATCTTCGCTCGCTCGGAAAAGAAAAATTATCATTTTTCTTTTCTCTCGTTTCGCTTGATAAAAAATTTTAAGGCCTATCTGCAAGATAAGCCAAGAAATTTTGAAGTGATTTTAGCCATAATTTATCAATTGCAGTAGAAATGGTATTTGGCGACAGACCCGTAAAACCTTGACAGAACGATTGCCATATTGTACTATATATATAACTTCGTATAACACAGGATAACCGTAGTTAAACAAATATGAAAAAATCTAATATTCCACTTATAAAGCATATTTCCGATTTTCTTGAATACTGTGAGGTTGAAAAAGGCCTTTCTCCAATATCAACAAAGAATTACCATAATTTTTTAAAGGTCTTTGTTAAGTGGTTGGATATTAGTGGATTATCAGAGATAAAACCGCACGAATTAAATGATAAACATATTTGGGACTATCGGCTATACTTATCAAGAAAAAAGGATTATAAGGGCGGTTATGTAAAGAAAACAACTCAAAGTTATTATTTACGCGCTTTAAGAAATTTAATGAATTATTTTACAGATAAAGATATTATTTCATATCTGAGTGAAAAAATAAAATTACCAAAACTTACTGATAAAGATAAAAAAATAAAATTTTTAAATGTTGATCAAATAGAACAATTAATGGCGATGCCCGATTGTGAGAATAATGCTGGATTGCGAGATAGGGCAATTTTAGAGACGCTCTACTCTACCGGCTTGCGTGTCTCAGAATTAACTTCGCTTAACATTACGCAGTTTGATTGTAGAAAATTATTGGCAAATAAAATAAATGAGCAAGAATTAAGTATGGTTGGAAAAGGAGGATCTGTAAGAGTCGTTTACTTTTCTAATCGTTGCATGACATCTATTGCTAAATACTTAAAAACCAGAGATGATCTTTACTCTCCCCTATTTATAAACTACCGCCCTTCAGGCAATAAAGATGATGAACACCGATTGTCTGTACGTGCAATAGAAACTCTTATCAAAAAATATGCTGTAATGGCTGGCCTGCCTGTTGATGCAACACCGCATACTTTACGGCACAGTTTTGCAACAGATTTACTGGAGCAAGGAGCTGACTTGCGGTCAGTTCAGGAATTATTGGGCCATAAAAACATTGCGACAACCCAAATTTACACTCATGTAACAAATCGCGGTCTTAGGGAAATACATAAGAAGTATCATTCCGGAAGAAAAAAATAGTTTCTACAAACCGGCTATTATAATCATATCCAGCATTGTTGAAAATTTAATGCCTATTTTTAAAGCCGCTTCAGGTAATAAGCTTGTTGGTGTCATACCGGGAATTGTATTTGTTTCAACCAACCAAATTTGATTTGTTTTAGTTACAAAAAAATCTGTCCTTGACATACCTCGGCATCTTAGCTGTTTATGCGCAATTCCGGCGTATTCCTGCAGTTTCTTGTTAATTATATCAGAAAAATTTGCCGGACAAATATGGGTAGAACCGCCTTTGGCATACTTTGATTTATAATCATAAAACTCGCCGGCATTAGGAATTATTGCAGTTGGTGGCAGAGCAATAAGCTTGTTGTTTTTTTCCAAAATTCCACAGGTTGCTTCACACCCCATAATATATCTCTGCACCATAAGCCATGGAAAGGATTTAAAAGTAGTATCCAGCTTACCTATAAGATCATTTTGATTTTTAACTATTGAAACCCCTACAGCTGAACCCTGGTCAACTGGTTTAATGACAGCCGGATACTTTATCTTTTCTCTAATATTGCTGAGAACTTCTTGTTTATATTTTTTCCAGCCATCTTTTTTAATATCAATAAAAAAAGGATGAGGCAAATTATTTTGATTATAAATTTGGCCGCTGAACACTTTGTTCATACATAAGGCACTGCTTAGAACGTTGGAGCCGGTATATTTGATGTTTAATGTCTCACAAAGCCCTTGCACTCCCCCATCCTCTCCGTGAGTTCCATGTAAAGCTATGAAGACAATATCTGTTCTTTTTTTGAGTTCATAAAGTTCAAGCAGTCTTCTTTTTTTATGATCCTTACTGTAAAATTTATAATCTTTTCCATATTCAATCGGCATTACAGAATATTTGGATTTGTCCAAATTATTGCAAACAGCAGATCCGGTAATCAATGAAATTTCCCGTTCTGCGGACGGACCTCCCATGACAACTCCCACCCGTATTTTATCTTTCTTCATATTTAATTACTCAAGTAATTAAGAGCATTAGTGGGTATTCCATTCAAACGAACTTCAAAATGCAAATGAGGTCCTGTAACAAAAGGGCCGGCTCCAACAGTACCAGGCGTACCGCCCGAATATCCTATAATATCGCCCTTATGTACATATTGATCGGCTTCCACTATGATTTTACTCATATGGCCGTATAATGTGGATAAATCAGCTGTATGGACTATAAGAACATAGCTGTAGCAACTGGAAGACTGGCAATACCTGGCTCGAGCCACATAACCTGAAGCGGCCGCAGTCAATGGAGTTCCTTGAGAAGCTCTAATATCAATACCACTGTGTTCAAATACATTGCGATATGGATAGTCAGGATCATGAAAGTAGGACGTTATATAATGGCTCGCTGTTGGCCATGCCATACTTATTTTACCATCTGTTGCCGGTATTTTTTTTTCTTCCTCAAGCTTTTTTTGTATCTGTTTTTCATAACTGGATATCTCATTTTCAATTTGCTGATACTGAGATTTTAGATTATTCAGCAGAACACCGTACCGACTCTCAGAATATTTCGTTTTTGTAAGCAAGTCATTTTTTATGTTTGACTGATCCTCGTAATCTGATTTCTGATTTTCAAATTGTTTTTTTAGATCCTCCTTGTCTTTTTTGTATTTCTCCATTAATAGTTTATTTGACTCAAGATCTTCCTTTGATAGACGCAGTGACTTCGTAGATCTTCCTAAATCTTTGTAGATTGTTTCAGAATATTGAAGCTGATTATAAAAATCGGAAATATTTTCATTCGTAAGCAAAAGTTCAAGGTAGCTTTTATTTTGTTCCTTGTTAATATCTCGAAGCATTTTTGAAATTATTTGCTTCTGTCTCTCAATAACCGACTCTTTCTCCTTGATTTCAATATTAATTAAATTGATTTCAAGCTCTGTTTTTTTTATTTTTTCGTCTGTGAGCTCAATATCAGCTTGAATTCTGACCACATGATTATCAATTACGCTTAGTTGGTTGCGAAGAGATACTGCCTCTGTCTGTTTTTCCTTGATTTGAACTTTATATCCCTCAATATTTTTTTCTAATTTTTTTATTGTTTCTTTGCGCAGTTGAATTTCTTTGTTAAGTTTTGATATATCATCGCTAACAGCCGCTCTTACCCATGTTTTTTCAATGCCAAAATACGGCTGTACTACCAGCGCCAATGATATAAATGCCAACAATATAATTTTTGATAATTTCATAATTTACCTGTTTTTTTGCGGTTTAAACTTTCAATCGCATTTTTAATGCGTTCCAAGGTAATTTTTTTGCCCAGCACCTCGGCTATTTCAAACGGTCCAGGTGAATTTTCTTGCCCGCTTAAAGCAACGCGCATCGGCCATAAGACAGATCCGTTTGTAAAATCATTATTTTCAATGTAATCCCCTATTGATTTCTTTATATATACTGATTCCCAATCTTGAATACTTATTTTATTCAAGCACTCATTCAAGCCATTCAGGCCTTGAATACAAGCATCTTTTGTACTTTTTTTCCAAATAAGCAACTCTGACTTATATTCCAAATGATTGGTAAACACAAAACTGACCGCCTCTGACAAATCTTGCAGAGTTGATGCTCGCTCCCGTTCAAGATTTATTACTTTGCCAACCCATTTTTTATCATTTATCCATATTTGGCTGTTATTATATCCATAATTTGTTAAAAAAGGCATCATAATTTCAACTAATTCATCCCCGCTTTTTGATCTTAAATACTGCTGATTAAACCAATCTAATTTTTTAGAATTAAAAACCGCCGGTGCTTTTAATATACGCGTAGTCTCAAATTGACTTTTAAGCTCTTTAATACTAAATATCTCTTGTTCGTTGCCTGGATTCCAACCCAACAATGCCACAAAATTTATAAGAGCTTCAGGCAAATAACCCTTTTCAATATAATCACGAACACTGGTATCATTATGGCGCTTGCTTAATTTTTGTTTTTTTTCATTTACCAATAACGGTATATGCACGAATTTTGGCTTTTCCCAACCAAGCATATCATAGAGCTGAATGTGCTTTGGAGTTGAAGGAATCCACTCCTCCCCCCTAATTATATGCGTTATTTTCATTAGGTGATCATCTACAACAACGGCAAAATGATATGTCGGATATCTGTCTGCTTTAAGCAAAATAAAATCGTCTATCAACTTATTTTCAAAAACAATCTTTCCCCTCAATAAATCCTTAACATCAGTTTTGCCAGCCAGAGGCGTTTTCATCCGTATAACATAACTATCTCCGTTTTGAACCCTTTTTTTTGCTTCAATCATGGAAATATCTCTGCATTTTCTATCATATCCAGTCGGAATATTTTGTTCCTGCTGTTTCTTGCGCAATGAGCTCAAGCGCTCCTTATCGCAAAAACAGTAATAAGCATGGTCATTTTCAATCAACTGTTCAACGTAATTTTGATAAATTTCTATCCTATTAGATTGGATATACGGTCCATAATTGCCTTTTTCTTGTATTATATCTTGTTTATCAAGAACAATGCCTTCATCCGGTTCAATTCCGGCCCATTTAAGGGATTTTAATATATTGAGTACACCACCTTCAACCAATCTTTCCCTGTCTGTATCTTCAATCCTCAAAATAAACTTACCATTTGAGTGTTTGGCAAACAAATACGAAAATAAAGCAGTGCGCAAACTGCCAATATGCAAAAAACCCGTAGGTGATGGCGCAAATCGCGTTCTAACTGTTTTCATAATTATTTATGAACTCATGTAGAGTTATCCAACATAATACGCTATTACTAACGAAATGACAAATGTTAAAACAGAATAACAAGTGACACGCTCAGAATGACATAGTGGTAAACTCTGTATGAATTCTATCCAAAAATTTAATTTATTCTTGACATTGTTATGGCAGCGGAAATCCCAACATTAAGAGATTCAGCGCCTCCTCTTCCTTTAATAGTATACCTGTAATCAAGCATTTTTTCAACTTCTTTGCTAAAACCATGCGACTCGCTTCCAAAAATTAAAACTTGTTTTTCTTGTTTGTTTAGATATGAAAAATTCAAGCCATTCAGGCATAACCCGCATAATTTGTACCCATTTTTTTCCTTAAATTGTTTCAAAATTTCCGGTAAATTGACGTTTTCAAGAACTTTGACGCTGAATATTGAGCCCATTGTTGATCTTACTGTTTTTGGATTATATAAATCAACACAATTTTTTGACAAAACCAAACTTTTAAGCCCAAACCAATTCATTGTTCTCACAATCACGCCTAAATTACCCGGATCTTTTAAAGAATCCAGACACAGTATTATATTTGAAGCTTTTAGCAGATCTTTGATTGAATAATTACTTTGTTTAATTACAGCCATTATACCGGAAAATGTACTCTCGTTTTTAATCTTGTTTATGTCTTTTTCAGCGCAATATTGCACATTAATAGATGATTCACGAGCATGCTCCATTATCTCTTTAATTACAGGATCATTTTTAATTTTTTTATAAATGATTAAATAGCAGACGCTCTGAGGCGACCTCTTTACAGCTTCTAGCACTCCTTTTATGCCCTCAACTACAAACTGTTTGTACAGGCATCTGTATTTTTTTTGTTGAAGTTTATTTACCTCTTTTATTGTTTTGCTTGACAGCATAAGATTATAAATATTATTGTAGCTTTCAATATCCTTAAAATACGCCGTGGTTGAATAAATAAACGAAATAACCACTCCAAGCCGATTTTTCTTATCCATAATGGGGCTCTTGTTACGTGACCACTAATAAAGTCAAACGATCCGCCAACTGCCATAACAATTTTTACGCAGGGTATTTTTGAAATATTTTCAAAAATCCATTTTTCCTGTTTATTGTGCCCAAAAGCTACAAATAGAATGTCAGGAGGTGCACTGTTTATTTGCGCGATTATCTCGCTGTTCTCCGCATGATCCATAATCAGTGCATCATCCTTAATTGATATTCTAGGTCCTGGAGATATGCCAACAATTTTAAGATTGCCGAATTTATTTTTTAAATTAGTAGCCACTCGGGAAACAACTTTATCATTGTCTGATCCAAGCAAAAAAACCGTTTTGCCGGAAATGGAAGCTTTTTGGCACATTGCAAGCATAAAATCAACACCTGCAAGGCGTTTAATTTTAATCCCCTGCTTTAAAAGAATGGCCATTTGCAGTCCTACTCCGTCGCAAATATTTATATCTCCAGTATTTAGAACTTTTGCAAGATATGAATCTTTGTGCGAATCAACTATTATTTCTGGATTTGGCGTGTAAATAACGCATTGGCTTTCATTTGCAAAAAAATTAAACGCCTTTATAAGCGCGTCTTGTCTATTTAAATTGTCAATTTTAATTCCTAAAAATTTCATGATAATAATCTTTTTAATCTACTTTCGGTTTAATAGAAATTAACTAATACATATTGCGCTGCTTCTGACGGAATTACAAACTTAAAAAAACTGTTAAGATTGTCTTTTTTTATATGTTATCCAGACTTTAACCCAATTTATTAAATGCCAGCTGACCACGCGGATTACCTTAGAATTAGCTTATTATAATATTATTGTATCATACTACATAGGATTATTAAAAGGAGTCACTATCTTCTTAATATATCTGATTACGTCAGTTTTTTCGTTCCTTTTTTTGCAACCATTCCTTGACTTGGTAAACTTACAAAAAATGTGCTCCCTTTGCCTTCTTTTGATTCAAACCAAATTTTTCCGCAACAGTTGCTTAAAATGGATTTAATTATATAAAGTCCAAGTCCTGTGCCATCGGCATCTGATTTTCTGGCATTATCCGCCCTAAATAATTTAGTAAACATCTTGCCGTACTGCTTTTTTGGTATGCCGATTCCATCGTCTTTAACGGTTATCAAAATTTCTTTTTCATCTTGATTTATACTTAATGAGACATTTCCGCGTATTCCTGTGTATTTTATCGCATTTGAAAGCAAATTTTGAAAAATTATATGGATAAGTTTTTTATCCAATTTTGAAGGTTTAATTTTATCATTTAATTTTACTTTAAATTTGATTCGTTTTTCTTTGATTTTTGGCATCAGTTCATTTATTGCATCATTGGCTATGTCAACTATATTTGCCGTTTCCGGATCAATTGTAAAAGTACCCAATTCCAATCTGGAAACATTTAACAGTGAATTTACCAATTTAGCCATTCTATGACTGCTATTATATATTTCAACAACATGATTCTGCTGAGTTGGCTTAAGTTTGCCTGCATCTCCGTCCAAAAGCATCTCTGCGTACCAATTCATAGTGGAAAGTGGAGTTCTTAGTTGGTGAGATGCCAACGAAACAAATTCTGTCTTTGCTTTATCTATATTTTTTTCCATTGTTATATCGCGAAATACCATTACAGCCCCTATCATTTCTTTTTCAAGCAAAACCGGAGTGGCAACAATGTATGCGTTAAATTTTGTATTATCAATCTTTTTCATCCTATGTGAATTATCCACATATTTTTTTCTATTTTTTAATGCTTTGTGTAATGGATGTTTTTTAACATGAATTGATTTGTCATTTTCATCAAAAATCCTTAAGTAGTCGTTCCAAGATTGATTTGCTTTTTTTTCTTTACAAATTCCAATCAAGTCGCAAGCCACTTTATTTGCCAAAATAATTTCACCGGATTTATTTACGACAACTAACCCATCGCCGATATTCTGCAGTATGGCGTCGTCTTTGGCCTTTTCTTCCAATAAATTTCTTGTCCTCTGCCTGATTTTTTTCTCCAAATTCTCTCTTGATAATTTTAATTTCTTTCTCATTTTTTCAAAATCCATTGCCAAAAAACCAACTTCATCATTTAATTTGAGCAAAATGGGATCAAATTTTTCTCCTAAATTTCCACTGGTTATTTTTCTTACTGCGCTTGCTAATTTTGCCAATGGCGACCCAATACTTTTTTCGCTTACAATAATGCCTATCACGGAAAGCATAAACATTATCATTATGAATATAAAACTCATAACTTGGACAGTAATTAAACGCCTACTTAACATCTTTTCAATTGTCATGTGCATAAGATAGGCAGTGGCAGAAATTTCCTGAACTGCAGTAATTAGCTCAGTTGACAGCGCATCCCTATAATGCTTTGGAATATTCCGGTTGTAATTGTATCCAGTATTTACAACCGTATCGCTGAATTCGCGAAATGTTTGCTTTATTTTCAGGTATTCATTATTTATGCTGTTCATCATTGGTTTAATTTCAGTATTCTCAATCCAGCTTATTTTAATAATTTCGTCAAGCAAAGATCGATGCTTTAGTTCCCATTGTTCTCTAGTATTGTCTCCATTATGCAAAATATAATCATTCGTAAGCAAATTAAGCTCAAATATATTTCTGCTGAATTCAACAAGACGCTCTCCATCTTTTTTAGCGTTATTAACTTCAAGAAAAAAAAGATACATCAGTAAGCTAATAGCCATCAATGCCACAACAAATACACCAAACGTAAGTTGTAATCTTACTTTAATTTTCATGATTCTTTAGGTTAATTTTTTTGTTCCGTTTTTTGCTTTCATGCCTGTCATCGGGAATGTAATTGTAAATTTAGTACCGTTTTTTTGTCCCATAACTGGAGATTCAAAACTGATTTCGCCACCTGCGTCATTTAATATTGATTTGACTATGTATAATCCAAGGCCTGTTCCTTGCGTGTCAAGGACAACTATGTTGCTTGCCCTGAAAAGTTTACTAAATACTTGATTTTGTTCGGCCTTAGGTATGCCATATCCATCATCAGCAATTGAGATTAATATTTTATCGTTTTCAGATACTTGGTAGTCAGGCGCCCTTTTGATTTGCATCTCAACATGGCCTTTTTCCGGCGTGTATTTAATTGCATTTGATAATAAATTTTGGATGATTATTTCCAGCAATTTTACATCGCCTAAAAGCAATGGTATTTTTTTATCAAATTCTGTAGAAAGGAAAATTTTCTTTGTTTCTATTTGGTTTTTGAAATCATGAATGACGCGCTTCGCAATTTTGCTGTAATCAATGGGCTCCGGTTCTATGCTGAATGTGCCCAATTCAATTCTTGAAACATCCAGCAGACCATTAACAAGGTCAGTCATTCTCTTATTACTTCTGTGAATTTCTTCAACAAAATCTCGCTGTTCCGCTTTAAGCTTTCCGGCATCGCCAAGCAGAAGCATTTCCGCATACCAATTCATGGTTGAAAGTGGCGTTCTTAGCTGGTGCGATGCCAACGAAACAAACTCGGTTTTTGCCTGGTCAATTTTTAACTCTTTACTGCCGTCTCTCATTAAAATAATTGCCCCTCCATTGTCTTTACCTTGAAATAACGGAGCCGCAACAACGGCAACCGGAAATATAACTTGAGAAACTATGCTATAACAAAACATTTTTTCAATTGGAGTAACTGTTATAATATCGGTGTTCTTAATTACTTTTTGAACCAAATCAATGTTTTTCTTTTTTTTATCGCCAATTTTTTGCTTATAAAATATTGCAACCTGCTTTATATTTTTTCCTATAGAATCATTCGGAGTTATTCTTAACAGCATGCCCGCAATTTGATTCATCAATAAAATAATTCCCTGTGAGTCGCATACTATTAAGCCCTCTCCCATTGAAGATAAAACCGCGTTTAAACGGTCTCTTTCTCTGCTTAACGCGTTTTTTGCCCGAGTCAATGAATTCAAATGTCGGCCGGCTGCCTTTTCAGCTTTTCTCCTTGCCCTTTGCTCATAACCCAGCATATCAAAAACAACTCTTGCAGTTACAGCGGCAATTAAAACAAGCACGCATAATACAACAATTGCGATATAATTCCTGTAAACCGCGTTAATTATATAAAACATAACCCCCTGCTTGTCTATGAATCCAATGCTCGTTTAACATGCTCTATAACGCTTGCTATTGGCGTGTCAGATTTTACAAAATATTCTTTAGCGCCCATTTTTTTTGCTCTGTCAAAATCAATTTCCTGGCTTAAATTACTGGACACTATAATTGGAATCTTATTTTTTTGTTTGTTTAATTTCTCTAGCATAGTAAAACCATCCATCTTTGGCATTATCAAATCAAGCAAAATTAAATCAAATTTTTGTTTTTTCATGGCCTGCAATGCTTCATTGCCATCATAAGCCGGAAATGTATCATAGCCGGCTCTATTCAACTTTAGCACCAATGCCCTTGACATCGGCTTTTCATCTTCAACAATCAATATATTCTTTTTTCTTGGCATATTTTTATACTTTCAAATTATCAAACTGCATTAAATTTACATTGGTATTATATCACATAACTGAGCAATTGTTAACAAAAAAACCCACCATATTATATAATGGTGGGTTTGAAAAAATATCAATCCTTTATTAACGTAGCGCAACAAGGGTTCCGCTAAGCGGGACCGAGCAAGCAAGTTAAATACCCCGTGGTCTTGCCACAGCAGTATTCCAAACTGCTGTGCCTGATACCCTGTGCTCTTGGCACAGGGGAGGTTCATTTTTGATGAATTGAATGAATTGAGTTGTTGCGCAAATTATCTCATCAATTCAATTTCAGAACTATTCTCATGTTCGCATGCTCTCACTGTTATGGTGCCATTCTGGTGCCTTTGAAGAGTATATCCTGTTATTGAATCGGTCCAGGTACCACTTCCATCTGGACTTATTGCAACGTCTCCCAAATAACCTTCAACAACCAAGCCCGAAAGATCCACACAGCTTCCGTCATTTGTAACGTTTGTTTCGCAATATGTGTTTTGATTGTCGCAACCTGCAACCACTCCCCCGTCAACTATCATATAAACACTGCTTGTTGTTAAAGCGGCAATTGAGGTAAGATAACTGCCTCCGTTATCAACTTGGTCTATATTTATGGCAGTTGCAATTGCGCTGGCATCTTGCCATCGCCTTGAATCCCGAGAGTCCTGAAACCTTGTAAGTGGATCCAGAGCCACGAATATGGTGGCCGCAAGAATTGCGATTATGGCGATTACAATCAAAAGCTCAATTAGTGTAAATCCTCTTCCATTAAATTTTCGTTTTTTAATATCCATAATAAACTTGCTTTTATCTTGAAACAGATATCTCACCGCTGTTTTCTGACTCGCACGCTCTAATCGTAATTATTCCCGTAGTTTCCCTTTCAAGTGTATATCCGGTTGTTGAAGCCGTCCATGTGCCTGAACCGTTTGGACTTACCGGAATATCTCCGAGATAGCCCTCTGATGCCAATCCAGACAAATCTACGCAATTTCCGGTTGAAGTAACTGCTGTGTCGCACGTTAGATTGCATCCGCTTGTAACCGCTCCATCTGAAATCATGCTTACCACTCCAGCACTTGCATTTGAAACCGCAGTTAAATACGCGCCTCCATTATCAACCTGATCAACTTTGATTGCATTCAGGACAGCCGTTAAATCAGACCATCTTCTTGCGTCGCGCGTGTCGCGAAAACGCGTTAAAGGATCCAATGCAACGAAAACCACTGCTCCAAGGATTGCTATAATTGCAATCACAATTAAAAGCTCAATTAACGTAAATCCCCTCCTGTTGTTAATGCTTATTTTTCTACTCATACACAAACGATTAATGAATTATTAATTAAATAGTAATTTACTAATTATTGTTTTTCAGCATATTGCGATATAACCCACGCCCAAGTACTTGTATTAATATTTATTTTATACCAATTTGATTGTTCTTGCAAGAGCTCGTAAATTTCCCCGGGCTTTACCTTGGAAACTATACTATAATTTGTGCCCGGACCTTCTCTTGCATTTAGCCATCCTGTTTCGGTGGGCTTTATTTCAACATATTGTTTCATAATTTCAGTGCTTGACACAAGCGTATTATTAGCTAAACCGGTTGTTCTATTATCTGAAGTTGATGTAGAAATCAAAGTTGTTGAACTCCCTGCCGGTATTTGCGCGCTTGTTGTTGCACTGTTATTATTTTTTTCAATTAAATTTGAGTTGCTTTCCAATTTTATATCATCTGTGGAACTTCGCATAATATTATTTATGGCGGATTGCACGCTCGGTTTTTTTAATCCTCTCGCAATTAAAACAATAGCAATTATAACAACACCCAAAATTAGAATAACAAGCAGGACTTTCAATAATTTTTTTGTTTTTGCATCTTCTCGCGGATCAAACTCAAGATCTTCCAATTTTTCATTCTCGTCCGAATTTATTAACGTGCTCGCGTCACTCTGTTCTATACTAACTGCAATTTGTTTGCTTTGTTTTGGATGAAATTCTTTAGTATCTTTATTTTGCTCTCCCTTTGCGTTGTTTTTTTTGAATTTTTCAGGCAATGGTATATTTATTTCTTTACCATAATCTTTTTTTGCCTTTAATCCCTTTAGCGCCAGGCCGACTGCCTCAATATATTGCTGTGATTTATTTGTTTTGATTACTTCACTTTGCCCAATCATTACTGTTTTGTCCAATTTGGCTTTGAAATATTTATCAATTTCGGAAATTTGGCTTCCTCCTCCAACTAAAATTATCGTACTTATTTTTTCATCGTTCCTTTTTTCATAATATTCCGTTGAATTTTTAATTTCTTCAATAATTTGATCCATTATGTTGACTACAATTGGGTAAACCTTATCGTTTTTTTTGCTAAAAGCGAATTTTTTTTTGATTTCTTCGGCCTGTTCCCATTTTTTATTAAATTTGGATGCGATTTCCCCTGTAATCTGATTTCCGGCAATATGCAGGCAATATGAATAGCACAATCCTTGTTTGTTAAAAAAATATATATTTGTCGTTATAGCTCCTATATCAACAATGCCAACGGCTTGTGTTTCTGTTTTTACGTTATTATACAACCCGCGAAATGTTGCCAATGGTTCAATATCAAAAAAATCAAATTCAAATTTTTGAGACAATAAAAAATCATTCCATTCTCTTGTTGCTTCCGCGTCTGCGGCCGCAATCAAAATTGTTGCCTTTTTCTTGCCACTTTTTATAATTTGATGACTGTAAATCAAGTTATCATGGCTTAGGGGTATGTTTGTTAAAGTTTCCTGAAGTATTATGTCATTCTGTTCATCTCTATTTAATCCTGAGTTTTCAAAAGAAAAAATGTGTGTAAAAACATGGCTATTCGGCAAAACAACATTTATCTTTTTTTCCTTGATTTGTTTTGGCTTGGCATTTTTCATTAATTCGGCAATCACCGAGCTTAATGCTTTTTTGTCCATTATTCTTCCATTTTCAATAATTCCGTGATTAAGCTCTGTCCTATTCATGGACAATATTTCAAACCTGCCAACTTTTTTGCCAAGTTCAACAACTTCTATTGAAGTGTCTGCTATGTCCAAGCCAATTGCTGTTTTTGAAAACATATCACTTATTTTCCCAGCGCGTAATTGAAACCTGATTTGATGTCAAATCAACGTCAGCTTCAATTCTGCTGTAATAATTATCTTTGGTTGCGCTGGCTGTTAAAAAACGGTTGTTTGCCACTCCGCTTGCGGTTATTATACACATTCCCCCGTTCAAATTCAATGATGAGCCAGTATATGCGGAATCTTGACGTAGCTGATTAAGTCCCTCTTCTATGCATCCATCCGCAAAAGCAAAAATCTCACTTTTTTTTGCTGAATCAAAAGCCATTTGTGATTCGCCTATTCCAAGCATTGATGCCGCGAAGGCCATCATTAAAGCGGCCGCACCAACAATTACCACTGTAAGCAATGCCGCTACGCCTTGATCATTGATTATTACTAATTTATTATATCCTATCATTTTTTTGTAGCTGAATATATGATTTTTTTTGAAATTCATCACTTGCTTACGCTGATATTTTCATCCCCTTCCGCCCCGCACGAAAGAACATCTATTTGCCCGCCTGTTCGCCTTCTCGTTGCATAATATGTACGCTCATGATTTCCTGATGATGGATCATATGGTATTGTTGACAGTTGTTCACTTAATATCGCTGATAAATCTAAGCAAGCCGGTTGCAGAGTGGCGCCACTACTGGAACTGTTAGCTATTGATACGCTGTATAATTCCGGGCTGTACGATGAATTACTTGTCTGAAATGTTGTTTGATATTGAAAATATTGATTGTCAGGAACATTTGTTAAAGTTAATGTTGGCAAGCCGGTTGTGCTGTTTGATAATTCAGAATAATATGTTGAATTGGTTCCATCCGGGCCTATAAATGTTTCACCAGAGCATAATATATCATCACATGATCGTACTTGGTACGTCAAACGCAAAGCGCCACGCCTATAATGGTCAAGAACTTCGTCACTGCTTAAGGCACGATTAAATACGGTGATCTCATCTAAAATACCGTCAAATTTTCTGGAAGCGGTACCATCATCACCAATATACAGATCATTTGAATTTTGTGCAATATTTCCTGAAACAGCAGTTGAACTTTTATCCGGAAGACCGTTGATGTAAATTCTTTTAATTCCTGTTGAGCTGTCATAAGTGCAAGCAAAATGATAAAACTGTCCGTTGTTCAGAGATGTAACGCCCACCAAGTCGCCGACTGATAATCCGGACATTCTGCATACCAATTTGTTGCCAACATTTTCTATAAAAACCGCATATGCTGCATTTTTATGCAAAATGCGTGGGTAATTTCCTCCTCCAGCATGAGAAAAACCATCAGCCCGAAACCAGCCAGCAAAAGTGACTGCTGAAGTAACATCCAAACTATTACTGTCAGATACACGGATATAATCATTACTGCCATCAAAATTAAGTCCGCTGTTAAACTGACCGGTTGCTCCATAAGAAGCCCCATTATTTGTTGCATTATTATTATTCCCAGAGGTATCCTGTATGACGCCGGAAGTTTCGTTCATGTGCATTAATAAAACATTACCGTTCATATTTGCGTTTCCATCGGGATAATTGCTTTCTGATGCGCTACTATTTGGTAGCTCTTTATAATATGGAAATTGGGGCGTCCATCCCAAACCGATCCATGAAGCAGAGGAACCGGCATCTTTTATTTCAGAGCTATAATATCCGCTTCCTGCTACTCTACCCGCCGAGGTGAGTCCAACCCAAGAATTTATGGCATCATACACAGTTAAGGAATAACTACCCGCATCAAATTCAACCTGTGTATCGTCAACATAAGAACTTGCGGCTCCACATGCGATATCACATCCTGTTGTAGCAGTACCAAGCATCCTAAAAATACCATCAAGCCCTGTTGGCAATTGTCCACCATGGCCGAATTGATATATTCTAACGGCATCTGCAATCGCTAAAACATCTGTCACGCGCCGGCTATTTCTTGCATCGCGAAATCTTTGCAATGGATTTAATGCAACAAAAATAACTCCGGCTAAAACCGCGATTATAGCTATAACTATCAACAATTCAATTAATGTAAATGCTCGCTTATTCATTTTTCTTATTGCCTTAAGCTTACTGATGATTTTAAACTTTGCTCATATGTATAATTTGCGTCATCGCCTTCATAACGCGCTGTTATTTCAATTCCTATGTTTTCTCTTTCAGATGAGCTGGTAAAATTAGTAAAAATAAGATGGCTTATTTGTACTTTGCTTGAAGTAATTGCATATGCATCTTGAGCACCTTCCTTAATACGCAATACTCCATCATCTTGATTCAAATCTATTATTGTTGGATCTTGGCTTGGACTGGCCATATTTAGAGAAATAATTCCGGGGTCACTGCCAAAAATTGATGTAGAGCTGTTTATTCCGTTTGCCATTCTTATTTTGTTGGTAATAGCTTGAAGAGCCATACGATTATTTGCCTGAGTCTCCTGAATTATATAATTTTTTTCTCTTGAGCTTTGAATTGATAGTGCAAAACTTATAAAGCTCACAATAACGCCACCTATTATGACCGTATATATTATAGTTTCAATAAAAGTAAATCCTTTTTTGTTCAAAAAAACCATATTATTTGTAATTCAAGCGAACTTCCTCTAAAATCGGTGTTGTAATTCCATTGCCTGTCATTTCAAACCTATACTGCATCCATTGATTGCCATTTAAATTATTTGGTACGATTGATCCTGTTGAGCTGGTAAAATATGTTCCTGAACCCGCAGACCCATACCAATTTGTCCAACTTCCTGGGATGCCTCCGTTATCAGGAGCACTGCGCGCTTGCATTCTTACCTGGCAATTTGGCTCGCAAGATGATAAATTCTCATCCCATTCAACTACTTGCACCGGCGAACGATCAGTCATATCAAATGCCGAGGAAAACAATTCTCCGCTCATAGCATAACCACTGCCTCCGGCTTGAACTGTTGAACTTGAGATGGCTGATCCAAACGCGATATATCCGAATGTCTCGCTTGTATGGCTCCTTTCAGAATCGCCTTCTTGATCTTCTTCCGCATGCATTCCAAGATATGATGTTTGCAAATCACACATTACTCCCCAACTTCCTTCGTTTCCATCCATTTCTTGTTGAAATACCATTGCCAATGGCGCTGAGCTGTAACTGTTCTGAAAACTGTATGTAAAGCATCCATCGTCATGTCCTGTAACAACATCACCGGTTCGTAATGTTTCAAACTGCATATTTTCAACAATGGCTGTTAAATCTCTTTCAATTGCTATCCATGCAATTGTTTCAGTGGCATGAGTTGTAACTGCCTGTGCGCCGTTGAGCGCAATTCTAAAACTATCAGTGTCTGGCGGATTTGAATTTGATGAATCATTACTTATATAGCTTGTGATCCAGTTACTGTCATTATAACTCATAACAGAATGCATTACAATTGGATCTGTTGTAAATTGTCTTTCAAATAAAACCGTATCATAGTCCCAGTTGCTTGAGTATCCCACAGTGTCAGTTTCATGAAGGCCGGCCTCCAAATTGATCCCTCCCAAATCCCATTTGCCTTCTTCAATGACAAAATATGTAATTTGATCATTGTTTAATACTCCGGTTGAAGGGCTTTGCAAGCGAACATCAAAAAATGTAGATGACACATTGCTAACTCTTATTGAAGCGGCCATTGTTGATGTGTTAAAAAATTCGTAATAACTTGCGACAATAACCGGATTTGAATAGCTGTTTATTAAGTTCACAGTATTCCAATTATCATTAGCAGAAACTGTTCCAACTTCAAATTGATAATTTGAACAGCCAACATCTATTTGATCAAGCTGTATTTGATCATTGCCATTGCTTTGTATAAAAGCTTTAAACATCAATGACCCAGAGGCCGTTGAAAATTGCCAAATATTGTCATTTACAGTTGTAGCTGTATTGTATTGGGTAATTGAAGCCAAAGACCACGCTGATCCATCCCAGTATTGCCAACTATTGCCGTTATTTGCTGAAAGCTGGTAGTAAATCGTTCCGCTGGTTGAACTTGCAGTTTCAATAAATGAGGTCCACTGGTCAACGCTTACCGGAATATATGCTGTTTTTGGAGAGATTGTGGGTGAATTTGTGGGAAAACCGCGTTTACTGCCATATTGCGATGATGGAGGTACAAAATTTGAAGTCCACCTTGCCATATTTGAAATCCTGACTTCATCCAAATAGCCGTCAAAGCTGGTTGCGCCGGTATAACTCACGTAAAAATCAGCAGACCCGTTCTGAATGCCGGATGAATAAGAAATAGGAGTAGCAGATGAAATTCCATCAATAAATAAATGCAAATAAGTGCCATCATAAACTGCGGCAACATGATGCCACTGCCCTGTGGAAATAGATGAAGCAGGACTGTTTATTTGCGCATTACTTCCACCATTGCGAACTTCAAAACGCAATGATCCATCACTACGGGCTTGTAAATAATATGAACGATTGTTGCCTGTCCCCCATTTACTAACAATATAATCGTTTCCATTGGAATTTTTATTTATCCAAGCGTCTATTGTTATTGGCCCTGTAATATCAAGCCCGTTTTGCAATGAATCGCTGATTTGCCCATAATCGCCATTATTGTCAAATAAAACTGATGAATTAAATTTTCCGGTTTGTTGGTAAGTTGGATTTCCGGTTGCTAATAAATCGTTTTGATTACTTGTTTGATCAATAAATGACCCTGAAATTTCGTCAAAGTGCCATAATCCCATTGTGTTTGCGTCAGGAGGAAGAAGTCTATACCCAATTATAATATCTTGTATTTCAATCTGCTGAACGCCATTGCTCATTAAAAAAGCTCTAAACATGATTTGGCCTGTTGATGTTGTAAATGAAGTGATATTTGAGTTAACTGTTGAAGCAATATTATAGTGAGCCGGCAGTGAAGCCGTAGTCCACGATGAACCACTCCAATATTGCCATGTTGAGCCGTTATCAGATGATAATTGATAAAAAACAGAACCTGTTCCGCTTGTTATATGTTCAAAACTTGCCCAGCTTGAAATGTCTGACAAAATTAAAGAAAACATTGGATTTATAGTAGGACTATCCATTGGATAGCCGGACACTGAGCGTTGAACGCCTATATTAACATTATCAAGTTTTGCTTGAGCTGTGCCGTTGCTTGATAAAAAAGCTTTAAAAAGTATTTGGCCGGTTGAAGTTGAAAATGTGAAAATATTTGCATTTATAGTAATGGCGGTATTATAGTCGTTTGGAAGAACTGCAATTGACCATGATGACCCTGCCCAATACTGCCATGTTAGACCGTTATCGGATGACAATTGATAATAAATTTCAGATCCGGATTCTTTAACGGCAGTTTCAACAAAACTTATCCAGTTCTGAACATAATTGTCAGTATAAGGGCTGTCAGGATATATATCAGGGCTGTTTGTCAAAAAGGATTCACTGTCTGATATTTCAATTGTTGTTATATATCCGTCATTGGTTTCGCCTTGATGAACAATTATATAAAGTCCGTTGTTGGCGCTTATTATTTGAGGATCGTCTCCATCAAACGTATTATATTCAATAGTATCAATTAAACTTTTGATTATTTGTCCATTTGATTGTATTTCAACTGTGCTTACAGATCCCATATTGTTAGGATCTCCAAAAACAATTGCATAAACATTGTTATTAATGGATATTATATCCGGCTCATAACCTGTTAAAGGACTATATTCATAATTATCAACAATAGTATCTGCAATAAGACCGTTTCCATCAACCCCAATAGTCGCAAGAAAGCCATCATTATTGGTACCTCTATATGCAACTGCAACCATATTTGAAGAAACAGAAATTATGTCTGGCTCAAAACCATTTGCCGTATCATATTCTATTTGGTCAATATATGTGCTTCCGATCTGCCCATTTGAGGCTATACTGACTGTCCTTACAAATCCATCATTTGTACTATCCTCTTCATATGCAATCGCATATATTTCACCGCTAACATGAGTAATGATAGGATCGCGCGTGTTTGACGTATAAAATTCTAAACTGTCAATAACAGATCCTATATTCCCACTGCTGTCAATTCCAACAGTACTTACAAACCCATCACTGCCAGGCCCTCGATAAACAATGCCGTAAACTCCACTGCCCACGCTTATAATTTCAGGCGTATAAGCGTCAGTTGGAGCAAATTCCAAACTGTCTATTGGACTATCTCCGATAATTCCGGTATCGCTTACTGAATATGTTGTTATAAAACCGTCAGCGCCACTTCCTCTATAAACAATCGCCACAACATTATCTCCAACTTTAATAATGCGAGCTTCCATGCCGTTCGCAGAATCATACTCCTCAGTATCAATAACTGCTCCGACCGTACCGTCTTGCGCGATATTTATTGTAATCAAAAAACCATCGTTGCTTGAATCATGCTCATAAGCAACCGCATAAATCGTACCTGTAACATTAACAATACTTGGATTAATCATGTTAGCGTTTAAAAATTGACTGCTACCTAAAATAGTGTCTGTGATTTCACCGATGGCTCCGCTGATTGAAGCAAGCCGAGCAACCCCGCCATCTAATTCAATTGAACTGGAGCTAAAAATATAGTTTATTGGAGAAGTAAATTCCCAGTTGGCGGATGTTGTGGCTGATGTCAAAATTAATCTGGTTGCAGACCCGCCTACTTCTATTTTATTTTGATCATAATTATAGAGTGAAGATGAAGAAAATTCCCAGCTTGAGGTAGCAATAGGCGACCCATAATTCAACTGGGCAAACCCGTTTGTAACTGAAATGTATTCCGGATCATAGGAATAGTTGCTTGGAGTTGCAAACTGCCAGCTTTTTGGTTCGCATTTGCCTCCCCCCAGCATTGCCAATGTAACTGATCCGGGTATAGATGTAACATCAACTCCTCCGTCATCACTGTCATATTGTGTTTCATTTGACCACAAACTCTGGCCTGAACCTCCGACCCAGTTTGTTTGCGTCCAATCTATGGAATCCCAGTTGCTTATGTATGAAACGGCTGATATTGTGCTTGTTGACCCAACCTGTGATTGCCATCTTACCAATATCCGGACTCTTTTTGTGTGCGGATCAATATAATTTGCCGGACAGTCTGCAATATTTCCGGATAAATCACGGCATACGTCAAAAAAAGTTATTATTCGCCTGTATTTTCCAATTTGTTCAGTAGTGCCCTCGCCTAAATATTGCCATCCATCTGTGCTTGTGACTCCGCTTTGACTGTATTCTGAAATATTCCAGGCCCTATCTCGTATAGCTCGAACCGCTTCAAACCCTTCTTGCAAAATATATTCCGCTTCGGTTTGTTGAGCTCCTTGGTTTAATGAATAAAAACTTCCTAAAACCATACTAACCATAGCAGCGGTAATTAAGCCAAAAATAGCCATTGCAACAATGACTTCCAACAATGATTGGCCGCTGTTATTTATCTTGAATAATATCATCAATTAAAGAAATGAAATTAATTCTGCACCCTGCCGACTTCATTGACTTGAATTATTTTTTGCCCGCTTATTTGGTGGCGTAAAACAATGTTGCCTGTGGTATTTGGCAATCCGGTAATGTTTTGAAAAACAATTTCATCGCCCAAACTCATTAAATTCGTGGATATATCTAAAATATCATTTATTTGAACCCGCAAGTCATATTTACTGTCTCTACTGGCGTACGAACTTCCCTGAAATAAGGTGTAAACATGTGATCCAAAATATACTCCATGATCGCTGTTGTTAAGACCTGCCAGAGACCTTTGGCGGGCGACTCTGATTGTCTGCGTTATTTGCGAGCTGTTGTCATTTAACTGTGCTGAGACCTGCAAATTACCGTAAATCGGAACTGCGGCAACAGCCAAAGCCAGCGTAATTGAAATTGTTATAAGAAGTTCAACCAATGTGAATCCACTGTTTATGGCTCGTGAATTCATATAATTATTTGCTTATATTTCCGGTTATATTGTAAATTGGAGTTATAATTGACAAAGCCAAAAAACCAACAATCAATCCAATAAATAATAGTAAGACCGGCTCTATAATTGTTGCTAAAGATTTTGTCGCTGTATCAACCTCAACTTCATGAAAATCAGCCAAATACAGCAGGGTCTCTTCCAAATTTCCCGATTCCTCGCCGACTTTGACCATATTTATCACCATTATCGGATATAAATGTTTGAATCTTGATAAGTTTTGAGATAATTTGCTCCCAGTTCCCACTCCTTTTACCACTTTGGCCATTGAAGATCTATAATAATAATTTGCCATTGTTCTCTGCGTTATTTCCAATGCCTCATCAATGTTAATCCCGCTCTGCAAAAGCATACCCAATGTGCGGCAAAAACGAGCTATATTTGAATTATGCGAAATTTTTTTAATAACCGGCAAATTCAAAATCAACCAATTTGTCACGGGCTTTGCGAATTTTTGGCGAACAATCCAAAATAAAGAAAACACAAAAATAAAAATACCAATCAACAATCCTGTGCCATGGTCATTAACAAAATGAGAAAACCAAATAAGCCCTCTTGTTGTAAAAGGCAAATCCATTTTCATGCCTTCAAAAAGAGGAATGATCTTCGGCAAAACCAAGAAGGACATTGCCATCCCCAAAACAAATGCCGCAGTCAATACAACGATTGGATATAGCATTGCGCCTTTGACTTTGCTTGACAATTCTTTCTCTTTTTCCAATTGCTTTGCCAGAATGTCCAAATTTTCATCAAGCTTGCCTGATGACTCCCCAGCTTCGGTTGCGCTTACAAACGCCGCTCCAAATGCTTTTGGAAATCTTGATAGCGAATCTGAAAAATTATTTCCGGATTGAACCGATTTAATAACGGCGATCAGTATTTTTCTGAGTTTGCCTTGAGACGACTGAACCGCGATGAACAGCGCGTCTGTAATGGTTAATCCAGCTTTAAGCATTACTGACATATGCTTTGCAAACAAGGCCTTTTGTGTAAGCGTCACAGAACCGATGCTAATATCAAATATGCCTGCCTTTTTTGTTTTTTTCGCTTTTGTATCTTTTTTTATATCTTTAGACATAAGACATAATTTAAATATTTTCTTGGCTAAAAATAATTGACGCGGTGACAGACCCAACATTAGAGCGATCAATCTCGGCTCACTCGCAAAATCTCTTCTAATGTTGTCATTCCAGCCAAAACTTTTTGCATCCCGTCTTCAAACATTGTTATCATTCCCTCTTTCCGCGCTTGCTCTACTATTTGATCACTTGAAGCATTTTTCATAACCATATCTCTGATTGATTCAGTCATTATCATTACTTCAAATATACCAATTCTGCCCGCAAATCCAGTATTGCCACATATCTTGCATCCACTGCCTTTATATAGGCGAACTTTTTCAACATTTTTATATCCTTTTGATTTTAAAATATCAATAATGCCGTATTCCTTTTTAAGAAGCTCTTTTTGCTTTTTATCCACTTCATAAGATATTCTGCACTGCGCGCAAATATTTCTTACAAGTCGCTGTGCCAGTATTATATTTACTGTGGATGCCACTAAAAATGGTTCAATACCCATATCCAATAGGCGAGGCAGAGCGGTTGCCGCGTCATTTGTATGAAGCGTTGAAAGCACAAGGTGTCCTGTAAGAGCCGAATTAACCGCAATTCCGGCTGTTTCTTCATCACGAATTTCTCCAACCATTATTATATCCGGATCCTGGCGAACAATTGCGCGCAAACCCTTTGCAAAAGTCAGATTGGTCTTTGTATCAACCTGAATCTGGCTTATAGCTTCAATGTCATACTCAACAGGATCTTCTATTGTCGCTATATTGATTTCCCTGCGATTCAATATTTTAAGCATTGCATATAAAGTGGTTGTTTTACCGGAACCTGTGGGACCGGTAACCAAAATCATTCCGTGCGGATGCTTTATGGACTGCTTTACTTTATTTAAATCATTATCAGATAGACCAAGGTTGGTTAAACTAAATTGGCGATTGTGTGATGTAAGAAGCCGCATCACAACATTTTCGCCTTGCGTGACAGGAACCACTGATACCCTTACATCAACATTTTCTTCGCCTGATTTATAACGCAATTTTCCATCTTGCGCAGCGCGGTGCTCATCAGTCCGCATTTTTGAAAGTATTTTTATTCTGGTAATAATCGGTTCAATTAGTTGTTTTGGCACGTCAAGAACATCGTGCATAACTCCGTCAATCCTAAAACGAACCAAAACCTTATTTTCATATGGCTCTATATGAACATCAGACGCCTTATTTTGATAACCATATTGAAGCAAAATATCCACAATTTCAACTGTTACTTTATCCCTTTCCTCACGCCCCAAATTTTCATCAGCCAATTGTTTTAAAACATCCTTAACTTTTTCTTTGAGATCAACTTCGTAAGAAGACAATAGTTCTTCCATATCGCCCTGCAACATAAAACAAGCAATAATTTTTTCTCCAACTTTCTTTTCAAGTAGATGCCGAGTTTCAAGATCATCCGGATTTGTCATTCCTAGTTTTATTCCATCATTGATCCTGCCAAGCAAAGCAACACCTTTTGTTCGCGCCATGATTTCAGGCACAAGGCGAAACAACTCATCATCAATTTTTTCATGGCTTAAATCTGCGAATTTTACTCCGTAATGCTCTGCAATTGCTTGACCAAGCAAATTTTTGCTTATTAACCCTTCAGAAAGCAAATAATCAACGAGTGATGTTCCAGTACTCTTGATCGCCTGAACAGATTTTTCCATATCCTTTTCGCTGATATATGTTTCAGACAAAAGAATTTTCTTTATTTTTTCATTGCTCAATTTCTGCATAGTTTTGCTATTATTGTATTCAATATATTTCTAATAATTAAATTATACCATAAAATATAACTCTTTGCCATTGGCGCACGATTTCTGTTTATGATATAATATTATTGTCCTAATTTAATTCACAACCTTCAAAAACAGACGCAAAAAAAATATGTTAAGTTTATTCAACACCGGCTTAATCAAGGATGTCCAACTTTTTATGGACACAATTGGCGATGGCATTTTTGTTGTTGATTCCAATGGCACAATAGTAAAATCCAATCAGGCAATTTGCGACATGCTTGGATATTGCAACCTGAAAAGCGTAATTGGACAGCCGGCACTGGCACTTTTGGGAGCAACAGATGAAAAAGGAAATCCAATAAATAAACGTAATGCCGCTCTTTTCAAATCCATAAAAAAAGGAAAAAAAGTTTCAAATGCCGCGCGTCAATTTACAAAAAGCGATGGGACAAAAATTTGGACTTCAATAACCACAACTCCCATATTAAAAAACGGCGACAAGGTAAAGGGAGCTATTCTTGTTGTTAGGGACATTACAGAGCAAAAATTGGAAGAAGAATACCGATCGGATTTTGCCCATATAGCCAGCCATGATTTACGCACTCCATTGGGAAATCTTTTATGGGTTGTTGAATATCTTTTATCCGGAAAGAGCGGACAACTAAATGAAAAACAGCGGGAATACATGAATGATACATATAGCACTTTGCGCGAGATGAATCGCATGGTTAACGACTTATTAAGCGTATCTCGTTTGCAAACCAAAAAAATAAAGCCAAAGATATCCCCTGTTTCCTTTGAGTTGGTTATTAAAAAAGTGATCAAAGATCTTGATTATTACGCCAAAGCCCAAAATGTAAAAATTAAATTGTCCAGCAGTTTAAAAAAAGGCCATTTAATTAAAGTTGATCAGCATCATCTTAAAACAATTGTGCAAAATATTATTGAAAACGCGATTCGCTACAGCTTTTCAAAAACGCAGATTAATGTTAATATTGTAAGGGAAAACGGCAATGTAATATTCAGTTGCTCCAATAATGGTATTGGAATTCCAAAAGACAAGCAAAAATTCATTTTTGCCAAATTTTTCAGAGCTAAAAACGCAATTGAAAAACAGGGTGACGGAACCGGTCTGGGAATGTATATTACAAAGGAGGTTGTTAAATTAAATAAGGGGGAAATATGGTTTAACAGCGTTCCAAACGCTCAAACCACTTTTTATGTTAAATTCTAACAGCACTATTTATGGTCAAAACAAAAAAACATAAAATTCTCATAGTTGAGGATGATCAATTTTCATTAAAGCTATATTCTCATCTTCTTGAAGAAAAAGGATATGAAGTTATAGCAACTCCAACTGCAAAAGATGTATTGAGATTGGCAAAAGAAAATAAACCATGCTGTTTTGTAATTGATATAATGTTGCAGGATGGCGATGGCTTCAGTTTAATAAAAGATCTGCGCGCAACTCCGGGATTTAAAAAAACGCCAATTCTGGTCTTGTCAAACTTGGGACAAGAGGCGGATATTAATGAAGCAATAAAAAGAGGAGCTGATAAATACTACATTAAAAGCAATACCAGATTTCAAGAATTGGTTGATACAATAAAAGAAATGGTTAAATAAGAGAAAAACTTTAAAATCTGCTGTCTAAATCTTGCTAAAAAATTGCTTCGCATAATATGTGAGGTAATTTTATCTTGCATTCCCTAGGATAATTTGGTTGTTTAGCGAGTTGCGCGCCCCTTTCTATCCTGGGACCATTATTCTGCTTATTTATGTAAAATAACTAGATAAAATCAAAAAACCCGCTCAAGGGGCTGTCCCAAAACTCTCGCACAAGCGAGGATTTTTTGATTTCGATAATTGGCTACAATTAATTTATTATTTCATAATCATCAGGACTGCCTGCTTTTGTTTTTTTCAGCTCCATTTTCTTAATCAAAGACAAATCTGAAAGCTTGTTCATCATCAAATATTTGTCTGAAAAAGTGTATAATGAATCATCAATATACAATGATCTTTTAACTGAGCTGTCATAGTAAACAGATCCATACAAATAATCCGGACTGCTATCAATGCCGTCTGAATGATCCAGCTTGTTTTGCAATTTTATGCCATTTGTTTTATCTATGCTGAATACAGCCGCCCCTCTGAATGCCAACTTACCCCATCCTGTGCTTGCACTGTCATGACGCAAAGTTACAGGTATAACCATTAAATTTTTATCCAAGGAGAATAAAAATGCTTTATGATCATATGAAACAATTGTATCGCTTCCGCGCCCACCAAATGAATAACTACTCAGTTGAGTTGGATTTGAAACTTCAGATACATCAAACAATGAAATTTTGACTCCAAGCGTTGTTACCCCTCCCCATTCGTTGGTTTCAGTTTCTTTGCCCACGCCTATAAGTGTTGTATTGTCATAAGGGTGCAAATAATCTGAATATCCAGGTATTTTGAGCTGACCCAAAATAGCCGGCTTTGCTGGATCTTTAAGATCAATCACAAACAGAGGATCTATATTTTTGAATGTTACCAAATATGCGCGATCCTGCATAAATCTTACTGAGTATATCCTTTCCGTTGATGCAAATCCTTCAAGCTTGCCTATTATTTTCAAATCAGAACCCAAAACATAAAGATTGTTATATGACTCTGTATTTATGTCTTCAAGGTATGACCATGTTTGGTTCTTTGTAGTGGCGATTCTGAAATACCCATTGGCATCTTCATCCATTGAAAATTGATTTAACACTTTGCCCGTAACAGACCCGCTTGTCTTGTACTCCAGCTTGCCCTTATCAATTGCGATTTTGTGCACTACTGTTTTTTCAAGCTCTTTTGAAATATCTTTGTACTTGCTCTTGAGTTTGAGTTCCGCTTGTTTTTCAATCTCATCCACCTTGGCAATGCTTAAAGTTGCAAGATATCTTTCAATGATTTGATTGATTTTTTGCATTTTTTCATTTCTGCTTAAAACATAATTTTGAACGCCCTCAATGGCCTTAATTCTCTGCTGTTCGGTGGATGAAAGCAAAGGCACCACAACTTCCTGCATTACTTCCATTAACAGTTGATACTCGCTTATATTCTTGGTATATGTAATGTAAATATTATTCGGAGAAACATACATATCTTCATTACCGGATAAAATATATGATTCCCCTGTTACGCCGGCGGTTTTGTCACTTATGTTGATTGCTGTAATGGTTGTTAAATTATAGTTATCATAGGGAATATCAAAATAATATATGTCTGGCGCAAAGCATTTAGCATTTCCAACACAGCTATTGGCAAGCTCTTTTCCATCTTCAATAAGGCGCGGGCTTATTGGCTCGCCTTCAATGTAGTAATAATCATAACTATCAGTAACAAGATATACATAATCGCCTATCATGCGCGAATTCTTGTAGTTTCCTTCAATATCAAACGTGCGCTCAAGTTTTGGATTTTTTGGATCGCTTATGTCAAAAATCTTAAAGAAAGTAAACGGATTTCTACGCCTGAAATGGCTATATTCTTTTAAAGCAACTAAATCTTCATAGCCAAATACAGCCAATCGATCATTATCAATATATATATTTAACGGCCTGTCCTTAAATGAAATTTTGCTGATGATTTCCGAACTGCTTGCCGGGTTTGCCTTAATGAGATACAAATCTTTTCCTACCAAAGCGTAAATGAATTTTCCATCGGTTTTAATAATATCTGCTTCATCAACGCCCTGCACTTGTACGTTTGTTTGTGAATAATCTATGCCTCCTTCTGAAGACCCTAATCCTACGGACGAGTCAGGCATTTGCGAGCTTATTGCAGTTGGAGCTGTTATGCTTTTCACCATTGCAGATCCTCCAATACCTTCTTGTACGCCCATACCCCCCATTCCCAGCATATTAGATCCATAATAACCGCCTTTATTTTCAGTATAATTATCACGCATGTAATTGATTGCCGCCGTATAATCGCTGAATTTGAGCATTTTATCCTGGTTTGCGAGTTGCTCTTTAACGGTCATGTTCTTAACTCCGGGAACATATTTATTTGACGCGCCAGGCGTTGGAACAAAATTTGAAAAACTAAGATACAAAAAACAGACAAGCACTATTGCCAGCACCGCAACTGTTGCCCCTCCCAAAGAGTATAATATTTTTTTCATAATTCCAAAATTTGATTATTTAGTTAGACCTTGATCTAGATATTGATTTTTTTAAAAAAATTATTTATAAAGTCACTTTCACTTAAAATTTTCACGCCCAAACTTTTTGCGCACGCAAGCTTGCTTCCTGATTTTTCACCAGTAACTAAAAAATCGGTTTTTGAGCTTACTGAATTTGCTATCTTGGCACCGTTGTTTCTGGCTATTTCTTGAGCTTTATCGCGAGTCATGCCACCCATTGTTCCAGTAAACACGAATGTTTTTCCTTTAAAAGGATTGTTTGCAATCAATTTATGCTGTTTTTTTACATGGCTTATCCTTATACCTGCTAACAAAATTTCGTTTATAAACTGAATATTTTTTTCATATTTGAAATAAGAATTAATGGATTGCGCGGCCTGCGACCCGATATCATTAATTTCTTCCAATTCCTCAACAGAGGCGCCCATTATACGCGATAAAGTTTTGAATCTATCAGCTAATGATCTTGCTGTTTCTTCGCCAATATGCCTTATACCTAATGCGAAGATAAATGCATTAAATGATATATTTCTTGATTTTACGATCGCATTTATGAGATTATTAGCTGACTTTTCTCCAAATCCATCCAAATCATGCAAATCTCCCTGCTTAAGAACAAATAAATCCGCAGGATTTTTTACCAGGCCTTCATTCAAAAGCTGTTCAACTATTTTCTTACCAAGCCCTTCAATATTGAACCCTTTTTTTGACGTAAAATGAATTATTTTTCGGAGTTCTTGAGCATAACAGCTGGCGTTGGTACAAAATAAAGCGGCTGACATCTGAATTTTTTTATCAACAATCTCCTGTTTTTTTACAGGCATGTTGCATATCGGACAAACCTTTGGCTCCTTGATTGAACGCTCACTTCCGTCCCTCATTTTTTTCATGCACATTACTATTTTTGGAATTATATCGCCGGCTTTTTCAACAAGTACAGTATCGCCGATTTTAACATCCAAGCGATTAATTTCATCAAAATTGTGCAAAGTGGCTCTTGTGACTGTACTGCCGGCAAGTTTCACTGGCTCCATTAAAGCCACAGGAGTAAGAGCTCCGGTTCGCCCAACCTGCACGTAAATATCTTTGATTTTTGTTGTTGCTTGTTCGGCCGGAAATTTATAGGCAATTGCCCACCTTGGAGCTTTTCCAGTATATCCAAGAATGTCCTGATATTTTTTTTGATTAACTTTAATCACAATTCCGTCTATCCAGAATGGCTGTGTGTTTTTTTTGCCTTTCCATTCATTGTAAAATGTCTCTATTTCATTTATTGTATCACAGACATTCCAATTTTTATCAGTATTAAATCCCAATTCAGCCAACGATTTAAGTTCCTCTTCTTGACTAACCACATTGATATTACCTTGTTGTTCAACAAGTGAAATATCATAAGCCGTAAAACTGAGCTTGCGTTTTGCCACTATTTTAGGGTCAAGCTGGCGTATTGTGCCTGCGGCGGCATTACGAGGATTTGCAAAAAGCGGAATTTTTTGCTCTTCCCTACCCTTATTGAGAGTAATAAGCTGTTTTTTGTCCATCCACACCTCTCCTTCAGCAACCATGCTAATTTTTTTTGCAATCTTAAGAGGAATGCTGTTGATAGTTCTGATATTAAGGGTGACATCTTCTCCAGTTGCTCCATCACCTCGCGTGGCCGCTGTTTTTAGCAATCCTTCTTGATAAGTTAGAACGATATGAAGTCCGTCAATCTTTAACTCACAGATGTAATTGATATCATTTGGCTTTGTATCTGACTCTTTTCTTAAAATCCTCAATATTCTGCTTTCCCATTGTCTTATATCTTGAAAATCAAAAGCGTCATTGAACGACCATTGAGCCACTTTATGCTTTACTTTTACGAATTTTTCAAGAGCTTTTCCGGCCACTCTTTGAGTCGGGCTTGCAGAATTCACAGTTTCCGGATATTTTTGTTCTATTTTCCGCAACTGTTCAAGGAGACCCTCATACATCTTATCGGTTACTTCAGGATCATTAAGAACATGATAGCGATAACGGAGCTCGTCTATCTGTGAACGCAAACGCTCAACTCTTTTTTTGATATCTGGTGTTGCCCGCATTTGTATTATTTTTTAAAATCACCTTATAAGGCCAAAATAAAACTGTACAACTTCATATCCATAAACTAAAGCGAAAAAAGTGGAAGCTGAAAGAAAAGTTCCGAAAGGAATTTCAGAGCTCATTTTCTTCTTTTTAAAAATCAGAAGAATTGTGCCAACAATGGCTCCGCTAACGTAAGCTGTAAACAATCCTACCAATATATACGGCCAACCAAGCCATATTCCCATCATTACCCCCAACCGAACGTCTCCACCGCCTATCCATTTGCCCTTTGAAATGACATATTGGACAAAAAAGAACCCACCAGCAATCAATACTCCCAAAACCATTGAAGTAATACTTAAATCTTTGCTTAAAAAATGAAAATACAACCCGGCCAAAGAGCATATCCAAACAATTTCGGAAAGTACGATTTTGTACAAAAAATCGTATAAAAAAATTACCAGCAAAAATCCAATCAGAACAATATCACGATGATAAATTATAGAATTAAAATCCGTAAACTCTAATCTGTAATAAGTAATAAACAAAAACAAAATCGCGGTTGATAACTCAACCCAAATAAAATGCTTGGGAATGATTGATTTGCATGTTTTGCATTTTCCACCAAGATAAATACAGCTTAAAACCGGAATATTTTCATACCATTTCAACTTTCTGCGACAGTTTGCGCACATGCTCCTACCGCGCGAAACCATAATATTCTCATGCTTCCTCCAAATCCATGAATTCAAAAAACTGCCCAAACATAAACCTAATGTAAAAATTATGAGATAGAAAAAATCCCCGAAAATCGTATAAATATTATATTCCATATAATTGATGATTGGATTAATTATATCACATTCAATTCAAATAATACAATAAAAAACGATATTAAAAAAACCCCCTGAATATAACTTCAAGGGGTCTTTTTTTTACTTTGAAAAACTATATACTAAGTACTGGTTGTGCTAATCCCGTTTTGAGTTGCATAAATAGTACCACTCATACCGCTCATCGTGCCTTCCAGTGTTGCTGTAATTCTGTATGATGTTGACGCTGTGGAAACATAACTGTAAGATCCGCTTCTTGGATCTGCTGGCACATTACCCATGTATGGGTTAGAACAGCCTAAAGTAGAGAACCCACTGGTATTCAAACAAGCAGCGCTCGTTGCTCCCAATGTTACGCTGGCTGTTGGATAACCATTGTTATCAGTAAAGTAAAGCTCAAGGGCAGTCTGAACCTGCTTAAGATCGGACAATCTCTTTGAATCGCGCGCTTTTGTTCTAGCACTGCTGAGAGCAACAACCGCCAATGTTGATAACAAACCAATAATGGCAATTACCACCAGCAATTCAATTAATGTAAAGCCTTTTTTGTTCATGTTCTCACCCCCTCTCTTTGCCAAGATGAATATTTCATAATTAATGTATATCTTTTTTCCTATATACCAAGCACTTTTCTTACTTTTTCAACAACTTCAGAGGGTTTAAAATGAATTTTTATTAAATAATCTTCAGCGCCCATTTCAATGCCCTTTTCCACATCATCCTTTTGGCCAAGATTTGTTAGAAGAATAATCGGAATATTTTTTGTTTCCTTGTCCTCTTTTAAAATTTTAAGTGCTGCAAACCCGTCAAGCTTTGGCAAAAGCACGTCAAGTAAAATGATATCTGGCTTTTTCTTTTTTGCCTCGGCCACACCCTTTTCTCCGTTGTCGGCTACTGTAATTTTAAATCCTTCAACTTCAAATTTCTTTTGATATATACCGGCTAAAAAAATATCATCCTCAACCAATAAAATGCTTTTTTGTTCGCCGTTGTTTTTCTTTGCCATATTTATGCATTTAATGAGTATTGTTTTGATTATTAAATATTATACTATACCATGTCTCGTAGCGCAAGACCGATTGCCACTGCCATGCCCGGAGCGTTCTTACCCAATAATTTTTTTAATGGCTGCTGATAAACAACACGCGCCCAAGGATCTCCAATATAACATTTGGTTTTAAAAACTTTACTGACATATTCCGGAAAAAAAGGTAGGAAAGAAGTGCCTCCTGTAAGGATAATTTTTTCCACTTTTTTATCGCTTTCTTCAATCTGGCGCGAATACAGATCCAGATTGAGCTCTATTTCTTTTATCATAGGTTCAATCACCGGACTAAATATGCTAATTGCGCGCTCGCCCACTTCTATGTCGCTGTTTATAGTGTTTGACCAATAATTAAACAGGTCACTTTTTAAGTTAAAAATCATTTGATCTTCAACGCCCAGAATATTTTGAATAATACGGTCAATCTTATTTCCCCCGAAATCAATGCTTTGGTGGGTTATGGGCACTGAATCCTTAATAATGAAAAAATTAGTTCTTTGTGCTCCAATATCAATCAGCATTACAACCGAACTATCGCGTCCCACCAAACTTCTGGAAAGTGCGCTTGACTCTGGCTCCAAGGAAATTAATTGCAGACCGGCTTTTTGAAATATTGATGTATAAAACACTATTAGCTCATTTGGAACGGCATTTACCAAAATTCTTTGGCTCTTATTTTTCATTATTTCCTGCTCTGAACTCAAAACCTGATAATCAAGCGCCATTTCGTTAAGAGAAAACGGGACAAATTTACCCACTTCCGATTCAACCATTCTCTTCAATTGATCCGGTTTTTCCAATGCAGGAAGCGTTACAATGGCATGAAAAACCGAAGAAACAGGCAAACTTACAACTGCATTCTTTGTGGCTGTTCTGCTATGCTTGCACAGCAAGCTGATTTGAGAGGCATACTTATCTATTTTTTGCTGAGTTTCAGCTGAGATTTCCTGTTTCGGAACTTTTTCAGCATCAAGCGTGCTTTCTTTTGCGACCCCCTGCGGTTCTTTTGCAAGCGTTGAGCTTTTACGATCTGGAATTATGGAATGTATGTCATGCGTATCGCGAGTCATTCCATAAGTAAACAGCACGGGTCTTCCCTTTTCCAGACGCAATTCAACCAGTTTTATGCCGCCCGCTCCTATGTCAATCCCAAGATGGTGTTTTTTATTTTCAAACATAATTAGCATTAATCCGATTTTTTTCAACAACGGATTTGATTCTTGAAGGTATTATACCAAAAAAAAACACTATATTATACAGTGGTGTTGAAAGCTGTGGATAAATAATGTAAAATATAGCAAGAGATTTGCCATACATTGCAAAATTTGATTCTTAAAAAAACCTATGCCTATCAAATTATACAACACGCTGAGCAGGCGCGTTCAAACTTTTAAGCCAATTAAAAAAAAACATGTTGGGATATATACATGCGGACCAACGGTTTACAACTACGCCCATATTGGAAATTTGCGAACTTATGTTTTTGAAGATTTGCTGAAAAGAGTTCTTTTATTAAACGGGTACAGAGTAAAGCATGTGATGAACATTACTGATGTCGGCCATCTTACTAGCGATGCTGATGTAGGAGAAGATAAAATGGAAAAAAGTGCCAAGCGAGAAAAAAAGACAGCTATGGAAATTGCTGATTTCTATACGCTTGCTTTTAAAAAAAATTTAACGGATCTTAACATTCTGCCTCCGACCAAATGGTGCAAAGCAACCGACCATATAAAAGAACAAATAAAGCTGGTTAAAATCCTTGAAAAAAAAGGTTACACATATAGGATAAATGATGGCATATATTTTGATAGTTCAAAACTGCGTGATTACGGCCGGCTGGCAAGATTGGAAAAGCAAAACATAAAAGCCGGCGCGCGCGTTAAAATGAAAAACAAAAAAAATGCAACCGATTTCGCACTTTGGAAATTTTCTTCAAAAGGATCATCAAGACAAATGGAATGGGATAGCCCCTATGGAGTTGGTTTTCCGGGCTGGCACTTGGAATGCTCAGCAATGTCAATTAAATTTCTAGGTCAGCCGTTTGACATACACTGCGGAGGCATTGACCATATTCCTGTTCATCATGTGAATGAAATGGCGCAAAGTGAAACGGCATTTGACAAGCCATTGGCCAACTATTGGATGCATGGCGAATTTTTGCTTATTAAGGATACGAAAATGGCCAAATCAGACAATAATTTCATTACTTTGCAGACAATAAAAGATAACAACGTACATCCTTTGGCTTTTAGATATTTTCTTTTGCAAACGCATTACAGAAAACAATTGAATTTTACCATGCAAGCGCTAAAATCAGCTGCAAATGGTCTACAACATTTGTATAACAGCGCCAGAACTGCTAAAAAAGCACTTAATAATGATGACAAAATTAAACGCGAATTTTTAGGCCTTGTTAATAACGATCTTTATTTGCCAGGTTCAATAGCACTAATATGGGATAAGTTGAAAAGTGGAAAATTATCTCAATCCGCGCTATTAGATTGCGACAAAGTGCTTGGGCTTGACATTGAAAAAAACACAACACAAGTAATCAAACATATTCCGCAAGCCATAAAAAAAATAGTCAACCAAAGAAATAAAGCAAGAAAAGAAAAAAACTGGCAGTCAAGCGATGCATTGCGCATAGAGCTGGAAAGTATGGGCTACAAAGTGGCAGATACTGCTAATGGAACCATTGCGACTAAAAATGAATAACTGACATCGCGCGCGCCATCAAAATATGATATACTATGCATATACGGAAGAGCTCGCGTTTTTATAATATTTATATATGGCATTTAACTTTAAATTAAATAAAGACATGGATGCTGAGATATCCAAAGCCGAGGAAAAAAATTCAGAAATTCGTCATTTGGACCCTGAAAAGCTAAGGCCATCCGAATCCGAGGTTTATGAAAAAAAATCGGATTTTCAAATTGATAAAAAACCCGAACAATCGCAAGAAATCAGCGGGAAGAAAAGGCGTCCTCCTTACAAAAAAATCCCTCTCCTCCATCCAAAACAAGATGAAACAACTCAAAAAATAGAAAAAATAATGGAAGAGGGTCTTGGAGACGCTTACTCTCGTTTATCCCCTATTGCAAAACAGGAATTCAAACTAAAAGGAGAACAAACCGCAATTAAAATAAGCCAAGTATTGAAATCAACCCATGTTACGGTAAAAAAAATACTGAAACTGATAATTGAATGGCTTCGTATGCTCCCGGGTATAAACAAATTTTTTTTAGAGCAAGAAGCAAAAATTAAAACGGACAAAATACTAGCACTTAAATAATAAAAACGGTTTTTTCAACGTCTATGACTGATTTTTTGCAATTTATTCTTCAGTTGCTGACGCGCCTTGTAAGCAACGAACAATCTCTCACATATATAATTTATGCTACGAGTGGCACAGTTGTTTTAGTACTGGTGTATTTATTAAGATCAATACTGCACTTTCATAATTCAATCAAACAGTCATTCAACAGGGCAACCTTTTTAATACGGGTGCCAAAAGAAAGAAAAGGTGAAAAACATGATAGTGGCACAGAACAAGACAACATCAACCGAACGCGCGAGGAAGTAGCTATAGCAGAAACTCTTTTTTCCGCAATTTCCGGTTTACGCCGTTCAAAAGGAACATTTAAATGGATGACGGGTAGTGATGATCACATATCTTTTGAAGTGGTTGTAATTGAAAATAAAATTTCTTTTTATGTTTCAACTCCGATTAAAATAAAGGATTTTATCATTCAGCAAATACATGCTCAATATCCATATGCTGAGATAACTGAAGAGCCGGACTACAATATTTTCAAGCCACAAAGCCATATTGTTGGAGCTTATTTGTGGCTCAAACATAAAAGCGTTTTTCCAATTAAAACATTCCGCAAGCTTGACAGCGACCCGATGCTCGCAATTCTTAATCCTTTGAGTAAAATTCTTGAAGACGAGGGCGCTTTAATACAATATGTTGTTAGATCAGCATCTAAAAAATGGCGAAGAGACGGGGTGCGAATCATTCGCGACATAAAAAAGGGAGAAAAATTTGAATATGCAGCTATGCGCGGGTTCATCGGAAGAGGCTGGCAAAAATGGAAAAAAGCGATTATCACCAAAAGCAGTGATCAAAGCAAGCAACATGACACTGGCGAGCAATACAGTTTAACGCAAATGGAAGAAGAAATGGTAAAAAGCATGGAGGAAAAAATCAGTCGCGGTGGCCTTGAAATAACAATAAGAGTAGTAAGCTCGGCAAACAGCAAGGAAAAAGCAAAAATGAACCTTGAAAATATTTTAAATGCGTATGCTCAATACAATATTTACAGATATGGCAACACATTTGCAGCCGCAGTTCCTCGTAATGCAAACAAACTGATCAGCCAGGCAATACACCGTGTAATGAGAATAGATTGCTATATGGTATTAAATACCGAAGAAATGGCGTCATTATGGCATTTGCCGCTCAGTAACACTGAGACTCCTCATATAAACTGGCTTGGAGCGCGCAAGGCCGCCCCTCCGGTTAATATGCCGAAAGAGGGTATTATTCTTGGAAAAGTAAACTACCGCGGTATAGAATCATTAGTAAGGATGAAGCGAGAAGACAGAAGAAGGCATCTTTATACAATAGGAAAATCCGGCGGGGGCAAGTCGGTTTTTATCCAAAATTTGGCAATACAAGATATTCAGAATGGAGAAGGCGTCTGCGTTATAGACCCGCACGGCGACTTTGTGGAATATGTGCTTCAACATATCCCCAAAGAACGGGCTGATGATGTAATACATTTCAGTCCGGCTGATATTGATCGTCCAATCGGTTTAAACATGCTGGAAGCCCGTACTGAAGAACAAAAAGATTTTGTTACGCAGGAAATGATTTCAATTTTTTATAAACTGGTAACCGACCCATCAATGATAGGCCCGATGTTTGAACATAACATGCGGAATGTGATGCTTACGCTCATGTCTGACATGCAAAATCCCGGCACAATTGCAGAAGTTCCACGTATGTTTTCAGATGAAGAATTTGCCAATCAATGGAAGAAAAAAATTAAAGATCCAATGGTGCTGGCTTACTGGGAAAAGGAAATGGCAAAAACATCTGATTTTCATAAATCGGAAATGCTTGGATATTTAATATCAAAAGTAGGGCGTTTTGTGGAAAATCAGATGGTGCGCAATATTATAGGCCAAAGCAGATCTGGTTTTAATTTCCGCGAAGTAATGGATAAGAAAAAAATATTGCTTGTAAATTTAGCAAAGGGACTGGTTGGAGAAATAAACTCCAACCTGCTTGGCATGATAATCGTATCCAAACTACAGATGGCCGCTTTAGAACGCGCTTCCTTGCCGGAAGAAGAGCGCCATGATTTTTATCTGTATATTGATGAATTCCAAAACTTTATAACCGACTCAATTGCAACCATTCTTTCAGAAGCAAGGAAGTACAAACTTAATTTGATTATTGCTCATCAGTTTATGAAGCAACTTGAGGACAACAAAGGTAAAACAATTGTGAGAGACGCTGTCTTGGGAAATGCCGGAACTCTGGTAACATTCAGAATCGGGCCTGAAGATGCTGATGTGCTGGCAAAAGAGTATGCTCCGGTATTCAGTGCTTATGACCTAATCAATGTTGAAAAATATACAGCATATGTTAAACTGCTTATAGACAATACCGCCTCAAAGCCATTCAACATGCATACTTATCCACCTATGCCGGGTAATAAACAAATGGCTGAGGCAATAAAAGAACTTTCACGACTGAAATACGGACGACCTAGAGAAATAGTGGACGCAGAAATTATGGAGCGCGCTCAGCTCGGCGTCTCTAAATCAACCGCGACTAATCCCCCATTAAGCGAGCCGTCTTTATAATTCAATTGCCATAAGGAGTTATTTATAACTATGCCAACATTATACCAGAAATATAGGCCAAGAAAATTCGCTGACGTTGTTGGCCAAAAACACTTGGTCAGCACCTTAAAAAGCGAAATCTCACACAATAAAACGGCTCACGCCTATTTATTTTTCGGTCCGCGCGGAATTGGAAAGACAACGGTTGCGCGCTTGATGGCAAAATCTCTTAACTGTGAAAAAAGGGCAGGCCAAGAATTTGAGCCGTGTGATACCTGCTCAAGTTGTACAGAGATTACATCTGGCAGAAACATTGACGTTATTGAAATTGATGCGGCTTCGCATACAGGCGTTGATAGTGTCCGCGAAAATGTAATTGAAAATGCGCATTTTAAACCCAGTAAATCGCCGTGGAAAATATTTATTATTGATGAAGTGCACATGCTGTCCACCAGTGCTTTTAACGCCTTGCTTAAGACGCTGGAAGAACCACCTGATTATGCGGTATTTATTTTAGCCACCACAGAGCCGCACAAGCTTCCTGCAACAATAATTTCACGTTGCGAACGCTTTAATTTTTCAAAAATATCCTTTGTGGAAATTAATGAACGGCTGAAGTTGCTGTGCAAAATGGAAAAAATTGAAGTTGATTCAAAGGTAATCAAAAAAATAATAAACAAGAGCGATGGATGTTTAAGAGATGCAGAAAGTTTGCTTGGCCAACTAATGAGCTTGAATTTGAAAAAAATTACTGAAGAAGAAGCTAAAATTATGCTTCCAAATTCCAATGCAGAAATAATTCTAAAATTTATTTCAAACATACTTGAAAAAAATATAAAGCAAGCAATAGAAGTAATATCCGAATCAATGGATCAGGGCGTAAATATTGATCAGTTTGCGTATGATTTGATTGAAGTTTTGCGCGTTATGATGATAATGAAAACGGATCCTCTTAAAAATTTTGATCTGGACTATGGGGAGCAAGACATAAAAGAAGTGCGAAAGTTGGGCGGTTCAGTTGACTACAGCATTATTGTTAAAATGATAGAACAAGCTATTAAAAGAAGATCAGAAGTAAAAACTTCTCCAGTCCCACAATTGCCCATTGAACTTTTTGCCGTTGAATTTGGATGCGAAGAAGAAGAAAAACTAGAACAAGTTATTGAATCAGCAAATGAAAAACCATCCGATCCGTTTAAGGAAACCACTAAAACAAAAAAAAGATCTTTGGAAACGAACGCTGTTGTAAAAAAAGAATTTGAAAAAAATGAAGATACTATTGACGAACCTGCGGACGATTCTCAAGGAAGAATATCAAAAATTCGGCGCAAAATTAGCGACTTCACAATAAAAAAACCTTTGCGCGTATCCATTGATCAAATAAAAGAAAAGTGGGGTGCAGTAATTGAAAATCTCGCGCGCAACAATCATTCGCTGGGTTTTGTCTTAAAAGCGTGCCAAGTAAAAGAACTGAAGCCGAAAGAAGGAACGCTTATGATCACGGTTCCGTATTCAATTTATAAAGAAAAACTGGAAGAAAAGAAAACAAAAAAAATAATTGAGAGCGTTTTAAATGAAAATTATGGAGAAAAGATATGCTTGAAATGCGTGGTTGGCTGTGATTCCAAAGATATAGATGCAAATACAGAGATTGAGGATTCTGAAATTAATGAACTTGCGATAAATTTTGGAGGCGAAATCGTATAAACTGCTGATTTTGGAGGACAAATAATCAATTAAAAAACACCGTCCGCTACCTCCTTTGCCTGTGTGCAAATTATTGCAAACACGCAGAGTTGGATTGGACGGTGTTTTTTGTCCAATGGGTGAGAGATGAAGGTTCACGGAGGCAGAAGCTGGTCTGATTCCACGCTGATGATCCTGATGTTCTTCATGTCAACATTCTCCTCTGAAGCCAACCTATTTATGAGATCCGCTAGCGTGCGTGGATACATCGTTGTCCTTCGTGAACTGTCATTGGATCCATCTACCGTGTAGGACACCAATACTTCCATCCTGACGACTCTATCTGATGACTTAGCCCATCCCATTGTAATTCCTCTCCTCTTTTTTTGATTGTGATAAATTGTAAGCTTTTTTATTATAAATGTCAATGGCAACTGTGAATAAAAAATCCGCTGTGATCTTACAGCAGAAGTGGTTAGTGTGGGCATGATTTTTTAAAAAGGATTGTACAAGCGCCATCCTATCCCCCCTTCAATTAAGGTGGATGGCGCTTGTTGGGTGGGAGGTTTCGCAATTCTGCCGAGATCACCGGAATTCCTTAAAAGTAACCTCAGCACCAGAGTGAAGCTGCTGAATTTCTTTTCTGACGTCAGATGTACAATACTGACAGGACAGCCAATGGCTGCACCCATGCGGGCATTTAGTATCCTGCCCGTCCGCATTGTGGTCAGATTGGAAAATATCGGCCCTTTGGCCTTTTTTTCTTTTCATTTTCAAAGGAACTTTTTCTTTTTTAACTTTTCTCTTGCTCTTTTTCCGAGCCATCTATTTTCCCTCCTGGACTACGGGTTGAAGAGCTAACTTGGTGAACCTGCCCTTTAAACATATAATCTAATTACCCAAGGAAAAAACACAATCACAATACTTTTTCCTTGATTAATTATGACTTTTAAAAATGTCCTGCTTTTGGCCGGACATTTTGTTTTGTATTTTGTCAATATGCTGTATCAGATATGTCCGCGCTTAATGCATTTTTTGCTATAAAAAAACCAAATGCAAATAAAATGCTTGTAAAAATTTACTGTATTTTTAATATTATTATTCATAGGGTTATGATACCACATTTTAGGGCTTTTGTCAATGCATGGGTCTTTTTAAATATCCAATATTGACTTTTTTAATGATGATGCTATGATTTTAATAGAGGAGGTTCAAATGAACGATTCTTTGCAGGAAGCCATTGAATACATAAGAAAAATGATAGGGGGTAAAATCGGAGCGGGCAAAACCCCCTCAAAGGATTAGGAACTGCTTGATGCATTAGATCAATTGGAATAATATAATCTTAGTTTTATGGCTACAAAACTTTTCCCAACATTGGAATATTAATTCTTTTTCTGATATTTTCCCCTTTGAATAATTCTTTTTTTCTGTTGGCTCTGGCATCCCTGTTGCCATAATGTTGGGGTTCTGTCATTGCTTTTAAACTTGAGCCAAGAAACAATGAATGCTTTCCGTATTTTTCGGAAATCTCATCAGCTTTCATAAAAATTTTATTGAACTTGTCCGCGCGCAAAGTTTCGCCGAATAAATCAAGCTGACTATTAACATCTTCAGCCAAATCCATCAATATCACGCCGGTAGAACGATACATTTTTTTACTTGTAAATATTCTGCCAAAAAATTCGAATATTACTTTTAATAATTGAGATGGCACTGCAGTCGCCATATTGAGTTTTAATTCCGCGCCATTAAATTCAAAATCTTGAGTTTTAAGAAAAAAAGATATTTTCTTGGCAACCAATTTATGCCTTCTCGCCTTAATACAGGCGTTTTCCACATTTTTTGACAGTTGCGAATAAACAAAATTCTTGCAGTTGGACGGCGGAGTAAATGTTTTTGTTTTGCTTATTGATTTGTAATTATGCTTTTGTCCGGGCAATAATTCATAAACAGCATTGCCTTTTAATTCCTGCCATATTTCATAAAATGGCTTGCTTAATTTTTTCTTAACCCAATCATTATCTTTTTTAACAAATTGTAAAGCGGTTTGTATGCCACATTTATTTAAATAAGCCGAGGTCTGCCTGCCAATCCCCCAAACATCCTTTATTAGAAGCTTATCCAAATATTGATGAATTTTTCGCCCTTGAATAATGGTCAATCCCGAGGGTTTTTCCCATTTGGAAGCTATTTTGGCCAAAACCTTTGATGGAGCCAGCCCAACTGAGAATGTCATGCCTAATTCATCATCCAAATTTTGTTTTATTTTTTTTGCCATGGCTTCATAAGACATATTTAAAGGCCTTCTCATTCCGGTTAAATCCGCAAAGCATTCATCTATACTATATTCCTCCACTGCGCTTGTATAGCGCTTGACAATATTAAACATTCTCATTGAATACAATGAATATGTCTCATAATCCGAAGGCATCAGTACGGCTTCAGGACATACCTTTTTTACATCTCTCAAACTCATTCCTCTTTTTACTCCCCTTGCTTTGGCTTCATAAGTAAGAGATGAAACTATCCCTCTTTCCATGCCGGTAATTACGCATTTGCCTCTTAAAGAAGGATTCTGCGCGATTTCGCAAGAAGCAAAAAAACAATCTCCATCCACATGCAGAATCGCCCTTTGCATATCAAACAAGTTGAGCCGCTGTTCCATAATTAATATTTTCTGATTACCGCCTTTACAACCGCCTCTATTTTTAATTCATCCTGCGGAAACAAATTATTGTATTTTTCATTGGCGGCTTCCAAATATACTTTTTCCCCTTTTTTCCTGAAATATTTCATAGTCCAATTGTTGTCAATTTCAGCAATAACAATATCGCCATTATAAGGCGTTTTATTCCTTTCAACCAAAACCATATCACCATGAATTATTCCGGCATCTTTCATTGAGTCCCCATTAACTCTTAACATGAAAGTTGCCTCTTTATTATCTATCAAATATTGGTCAAGAGACATTGTGTCTGACAATTCTTCTTCAGCCGGAGAAGGAAAACCGGCTTCAACCATTCCAAGAACCCTTATACTGTTAAAAAATTTTTCAGGTATTAAACGGCCTCTTTGATCTTTAGAAATAAGCCCCTGATCCATCATCTTAATAATCAATCTGCTAACGGCATTTTTTGATTTAAAACCCACTAACTTCATTATTTCACTGTAAGTGGGCATTCTTTTATTCTTTTTATAAAATCCTATTATTTTTTCTTTATATTTATCATACATATATTTTATGCAAATTTAACATTGAATTAATTTGTTGAGGAACTCATGTAGAGTTATCCAACATAATACGCTATTACTAACGAAATGATAAATGTTAAAAAATGTCTGTCATTCTGAATGCCGACTTATCCCGACTTAGTCGGGACTTATCCCGACTTAGTCGGGACTCAGGATGACATAGCGCTAAACTCTGAATGAGTTAGAGCTCATCTATTATTATAGTGAACGGTTGTACACTTGTCAATAGCATTGGGCTTAAAGTACTAAAAAAAATAGGTGTGCGAAATACGAAAGCTACGAAAAATACAAAAATGAACCCCTCCCTGTGCCAAGATCCCGCTAAGCTAAACCCTCGCTACGCTACGTTAAAACAGGGTAGTTAACTTGCTTGCTCGGTAATGAAAATAAATTTTCATTACCCTCGCTGCGCTGCGTTAAAAAAAACTCCCCGCGTAATTATGGGAAGCATTATTCTAAAAACTGAAAAAAGGGCATTAAGAAGCAGGGTTTTTTTTTCTAACAGCCCTTACCCTCTCAATTTCAGTTAGATTGTGCTTTCTCAACCTGACATTTTTTGGCGTGATTTCCAAATACTCGTCTTCTGACATTATTTCTAGTCCCCTTTCAAGAGTCAATCCCATAGGCGGAGTCAGCTGAATGGCAACGTCAGAACCTGAAGCGCGCATGTTTGTAAGGTGTTTTCCTTTGTTTGGATTTACAGTCATATCCATACCTTTTGATGTATTGCCTATTACTTGCCCTTCATAGACGTCAATATTGGGTTCAACATATAAAACTCCGCGTTCTTGAAGATTAGCCAACGCATAAGCCAATACTTTGCCGGTTTCTCCAGAAATCATAGAACCGACATCGTGTTTTTTGATTTCACCTACATGGGGTTTGAAGCCCGTCACTTCACTACATAAAATTCCTTCGCCTCTGGTATCAACAATAAATTCGCTTCTATACCCAAGCAGGCCTCTTGTAGAAATTTGATAAATTAAACGACTGTGTTTTTGTTCGGGCAGTATTGATATCATTTGTCCTTTTCTTTTGGACATTTTCTCAATGACTATCCCGGCTACTTCTTGCGGAATATCAAGAGTGACCTCTTCAAACGGTTCAAGTTTTACGCCATCAATTTCTTTTATTATAACTTGGGGTTGAGAAACTTGTATTTCAAAATTTTCCCTACGCATATTTTCCAGTAAAACAGCAACATGCAACTCCCCTCTTCCATAAACCTTAAAATAGTCAGCAGGAGAAAAATCAATTCTTAAACCCACATTTACTTCAAGCTCTTTTTCCAAGCGTTTTTTAATTTGCTGGCTGGTCACATATTTTCCTTCTTTTCCGGCAAAAGGAGAATTATTTACCAAAAAATTCAAACAAATCGTTGGTTCGTCAATTTTTATGGCCGGCAACAATTCTTGATTTTGATCAGTGCAAATCGTATCTCCAATATATATATCAGGCAGACCGGCCATCATTATAATATCGCCTGCTGTGGCCTCTTCAACTTCTTTTCTATTAAGACCCTCAAATGTAAACAACTTTACAATAGTGCCTGGGATGATTTCGCCGTTATGTTTTTTTGCAAAAACCTTTTCTCCGGTTTTAATTTTCCCTTGATAAACTCTGCCGATTCCCATACGGCCAAGATAATTGTCATAGGCAAGATTAAACGGCTGAAATGTAAACGCCAGAGAAATATTCACTTGAGCAGGAGGAATTTTTTCCAAAATAGTGTCAAGAAGAGGGACGAGATTATCTGATTCATCCTCTAAATTTAATTTTGCTATTCCTTGCTTGGCAATAGAATAAACAGTAGTAAAATTCAGTTGTTCATCATTTGCTCCAAGATCCATAAAAAGCTCTAAAACTTTTTCATGTGCCCATTGCGGGCGCGCCGCCGGCTTGTCTATTTTATTTAAAATAACAATCGGTTTTAAACCAAGCTCCAAAGATTTTTTTAAAACAAATTTTGTCTGCGGCATTGGGCCTTCTTGAGCGTCAACAACCAACAGTACCGAATCAATGGAACGTAAAACCCGTTCTACTTCCGATCCAAAGTCCGCATGTCCCGGAGTATCCACTATATTAATCTTAGTGCCTTTATAAAAAACAGATGTATTTTTTGAATAAATTGTAATACCACGTTCTTTTTCAAGATCGTTTGAATCCATACCTGTACTAGTATCAGTGCTCATGCCTGTCTGTTGCATCAAGGCGTCAGTAAGGCGTGTTTTGCCATGATCTACATGGGCTATAATTGCTATATTTCTAATCTCCATAAGAAATCATCCAGCTAATATTATTTTATTAAAAGTCCGCGAATACTCTGTTGCTTATGGCGTGGAGAGCGGGTATTTTTATTCCACGGCATGTTACAAGGTCGGGTTTATTTTCCGGATTATCTTCTGTAATGGGAATAATTTCGGTGTCCTTGAGACGATCGTTTTTGGCTTTTTTGATAAGAATAATTATTTCCATGACCTTGTCCTGTGTGCTGATTTCCGCGTGAAAAACGACGTTGTTCTGTCTGTGGTGGTCTCTGTCTTTCAGGAGGAAGTAATGGCAAAGATATAATTGGCAGTGATTTTCTTATCAGAAATTCAATTTTTTTTACATCGGCTTTTTGAGATGGAGTGACAAAAGAAATTGCTTTTCCATAGCGACCGGCTCTTCCTGTTCTGCCTATGCGATGAACATAATCTTCGGAATTATCAGGAAGATCAAAATTAATTACCAAAGAAATATCTTTTACATCAATTCCGCGAGCCGCTATATCAGTTGCCACCATTATGCGAAATTTTCCCTTTGTGAACCCTTCAAGTGCCACCTTTCTCTGCGCTTGAGAACGATTAGAATGAATTTCCGTTGCAGTATGACCCATATTACGAATATCGCGAGCTATGCGTTTTGCTCCATGCTTGGTTCGTGAAAAAATCAGCACTTTGTCATTTAAATATTCCTGTAATACAGAATCAAGCAAGCGCATTTTATCATTTTTTCTCACAACAAACAATTCTTGTTCGGTTTTTTCCGATGACGTTCCTTGCGGGTCAATTTCAATTCTAAGCGGAATTCTCATAAATTCGCTTGCGAGCGATGAAATGGATTGAGGCATTGTTGCTGAAAATAACATTGTCTGTCGGTCTTTTGGCGCGCTTTGTAAAAGACGCCTAATTTCCGGCAGAAAACCCACGTCAAGCATCCGATCAGCTTCATCAAGTATAATTGTATTTACTTTATCAAGCGAATAATATCCCTGATTCATCAAATCAACCAAACGGCCGGGAGTGCCAATAATAATATGGGGCTTGGATTTTAACGCCCTTACTTGCGGATATTGAGGGGTTCCTCCAATTACAACTGCGCAACGCAGACCCAATTGAGCGCCAACATCCTTTAATGCGCGCTCTATTTGAAGAGCAAGCTCGCGTGTTGGAGTTATAATTAACCCCTGCTTTTTACTTGGCAAAATCCGTTGGATCATTGGAATGCCAAAAGCAAGGGTCTTTCCGGTCCCTGTTTGTGCAATTCCAACAACGTCCTTTCCCTCCAAAGCAGACGGAATAACCTTTCGCTGTATGGGTGTTGGAATATCAAAACCCTTTTGCTTTAGTATATCAAGAAAATAGTCTCCTATACCAAGATTATGAAAACGATGTGTAATCTGTTGTTCTTGTGTCATAATAATATGTGACCCGATTTTCTTCGAGGTCACGCAATGACACAAAAAAGAGTCGAGTCGCTCAAAGGATCTCCTTTAAGCTTAAATGAATAGAGCATTATACCATAAATATGATATTTTGTCAAGAGTTGCACAAAATGGTCACAGCAATATTATAAAATCTGTCACAAACTATGGACAAAAAAATATACAGCGTTGTTTATTTGCGTTATTATATACATACCAGCATGGAAGCAATAATTGTTATTGAGGTTAATATACATTAAACTATGGCACATTTTTTGAATTAAAAAAATAATTATGGATTATTTAATTTATTAAAATAACAGTAAGATTTATAAGAATAAATAAATCCGTTATCGCAAAAGATGAGAAAATTGCCTTACATTATCTCAAAACCTTTTCAGATACTGCAAGAGAGCTTTTTTTAATTCTTGATTCTAAACTCAAAGTAATTGGCGCAAATGAATCTTTTTATAATAATTTCAAGGTTAAAAAAGAGAAAACTGAAAATAAGCTCGTATATAATTTGGGAGATGGCTAGTGGAATATTCCAGAGCTTAGAAAATTGTTAGAAGATATTTTGCCCAAAAGCAATGTTTTTAATGATTTTGAAGTTTGTAAAAAATTTCCAAAAATCGGATTAAAAATCATGTTACTCAATGCCAGGCGACTGGATAGTATCAATCAGATATTATTGGCTTTTGAAGATATTACATTGAAAAAATCTGGAAGTTAAATTATCCAATTACACCAAAGACCTTGAAAAAGCAGTAAGATCAAAAACAAAAGAGCTGAAAATTCGTATTGATGAGCTAAAAAAATTAAATGATATTATGGTCGGTAGAGAGATAAAAATGGTGGGGTTAAAAGAAGACATCATAAAACTTAAACAAAAGGATTCCAGAATGAATCGCCTAAAAAAATGAACCCCTCCCTGTGCCAAGAGCACAGGGTATCAGGTCAAAAGGCATAATGTCTGCGACTCTACCCCGTGGCAAGACCACGGGGTATTTTACCTGCGCTCGCTCGGAAATGAAAACAAGTTTTCATTTCTCTCACT
>JBDRCM010000043.1:0-2713 GCA_043821725.1 bacterium
GGTTTATGGGATTTTTTTTGCAAGTTGTCTTCGAATAGTTTGTACATTTTTTCCATTGTTAAAACAGCCCAGGGTCGATGAACTAGAAATCCTTTAATATTATACCTTACATCTGTAAGTTCGCACCTTTGTAAAATTTGAGTAAACCATTCTGAGAAATTTTCCTGTTTTTTTGCAGTGATTCCCTCTTCTGATTTTTTAGTCATAAAGAATTAAGGAAAAAGTTATTTATTAAATTAATGTTTGATTTAATTTATGTATTTTGTGTTTAATTTTTCTACATAAAGGGATTGGCGGAGAATTAGTGAGTTAATAATTTTTATAAGAATAGGTTAAGTTTTTAAAATAAAAACCATTGGTAATTGAATGAAAAAAGAAGGTGTTGTCTTGTTTGTATGTTTAGTTATATTATTAGTTTTGTCAGTGGTTTCTGCTGTGCGGTTGCCGACGGTTGGAGGGATGAGTTGAATACTTATTTGAATGAGGAGTATATTAAAGAAGTAAAAGGGGGCTTGCTGATATGTAATTATATCGCTTGATAAAAAAAGATATCATGATATTTAATACAAATATAGAAAAAATAATGCTCTTGTTTTTGAGAGAACCATTAAAGGGTTTTCATTTAAGAGAAATAGAGAGAGTTGCAAAGATAGGATTGCCTTCAGTAAAAAAGTATGTTGATTTTCTGTTAAAAGATGGACTAATAAAAAAAGAGAAATACGGTGTTTATTTTAATTATTCTGCAAATAGAGATAGTAGAAATTTTAAATTATTAAATAGATTTTATCTGTTAACGAATTTGAATTTTGTTGTAGAAGAAATTTCAGAAAAGGTTCATCCGAATGTAATTATCTTGTTTGGTTCTGCTTCAAAAGGAGAAGATACAGAAAAGAGTGATATTGATATTTTTGTTCAGTCTAAAAGAAAGTCTTTTGATTTTAGTAAGATAGAAAGTAAACTTAATAGAAAAATAAATTTATTGTTTGAACCCAATATTTTAAATATAAATAAAAACTTGTTTAATAGTATTATAAATGGAATTGTTTTACAGGGGGTTTTAGAAGCAAAATGAACTTTGAAGAATGTCTAAAAAGAAAATTGGTTGTGAAAAAATCAGAGGATAGTTCTGTTGCAAGCGGGCTTTTGTCGCTTGCGAATATGAGATTTGAAGAGGTTGAAAATTTAAAAAATGTTACGTTAAAAGTTGAGGCTTATTATGAGGTAATTAGAGAGCTTCTTACTGCTTTGATTTCAAATGCAGGATATAAATCTTATTCTCATGAATGTTTGATTAGTTTTTTAAAAGAACATAATAAAGAATCTTTTGATGATTCTGAAATTCATCTTATTGACCAAATGAGACTGATAAGAAATGATATTGTGTATAGAGGAGATTTTGTTGATGAGGATTTTTTAGAGAGGAACAAAGAGAAAATTTTAATGATAATTTCAAAATTAAAGAGGTTGATAAAAGATGTGTAAAAAGTTGGTGATTGTTTTTTTAATGATGTTTATTTTAATTGGGGTTGTCTCTGCTGTGCGATTGCCGACGGTGGGAGGGGATGATGGAGCATGGGGAACTGTGCTAAATCAATTCTTAAATGTGTCGCATAATGCAAGTGGAGAGATAAGTGTTGATAATATAATTTTCAAATTAGGCGGGGTGATTGATAATCTTGTCGAAGGATTTGTTAGAGTGACAGGGGGTTTTAATGTTGTTAATTCGTCTGATACTTCGCAGAGTTTCTTTTTTGTGAATAACTCGACAGGAAATGTCGGCATCGGGACAACGAGCCCAAACGCAAGAATGGAAATACAAGGAAATGCAAGTAATGGTTTGGCTTTGAATGTTTCTGGGATTATGTATGTAAATAAAACGTCTGGGAATGTCGGCATCGGGACGACAACACCGGGGGCGAAGTTGGAAGTTGAGGAAATTGTTACGAATGAAGGACAATCACTTTTGACGTTATCATCGCATATTAGACCTACTGCTTTACTAACAAATTTATATTCTTTTAAAATAGCATCAGATGTAGATAATCTTATAGGTGGTTATGAGGCAACTAATTGGTATGGACTTTATGTTGTAAATCCCTCAGGCACAGGCACAATTCAAAATAAATATGGTGCATATATACAAGGCAACGTCGGCATAGGGACGACGGCGCCAAAAGGTTTGTTACATGTTAAAGGCGGAATTCCGTCTGTGATTATTGGTAGTTCGACAGGCGCTCTTGGTGATGGTGCATCACTAGGGAAATTAATTTTTATGGGTGATGACGCTAATTTAGGAAGCGATACAGAAGTCGCAAATATTGAAGTCTTTTCAACTGAACAATTTGGAAGAAGTTATGATATAACTTTTTCTACATATAAACTTGGTGCTGGCTTACGTGAACTGATGAGGATAAACAATAACGGCAACGTCGGCATCGGCACAACGAGCCCATCTGGGAAATTAGCAATCAATGGAACAGGAACAATGTTAAATATCACAAACGGTACAGATGGAAGCAGTCTTATGGTTTTGGATGGTTCTGGGAATGTCGGCATCGGGACGACGAGTCCGAAAGCCAAATTAGACGTTGCAGGCGGCGGAATATTTAATTTAACAGGCGCGCAGAACTTTTCAATAATTAATGAAACAGGCACGAGTTTGTTTCATGTAAATGGGACTAATGGAAGGGTTGGGATTGGGACGACGAGCCCA
>JBDRCM010000044.1:0-32382 GCA_043821725.1 bacterium
ACAGGGTAGTTAACTTGCTTGCTCGGTAATGAAAATAAATTTTCATTACCCTCGCTACGCTGCGTTAAAACAGGGTAGTTAACTTGCTTGCTCGGTAATGAAAATAAATTTTCATTACCCTCGCTACGCTGCGTTAATAAACCGGATTTCATGGCCTTCTAATAAATATGAAAATTTCAGTATTTGACAAATATTTAGGGTATAATGTTGGTGGTGCTCAAAAATCACTTCATGCTTTATTAAAAGAATCCAAACTTGAATATCATTTTTTCGGTTGCAATGTGGTAAAATCATTTTCAGCATATAAGCATAAAATTGATGGTTTTAATGTCAAAAGAATTAATATAATTGAAATATCACGGTTTCCATATATTGAATATTTTTTAAACAGAAGAAGAGCAATTAAATTTATAAGAACCATAAAATCAGATATATTGATTACGCAAGGCATGTGGGGAGCAATAGCAGCTCGTTTTTTTAAAGGCAAAGTTATTTATTTTATTCGCGATGAGTATCACTTTAATGAATTGCCTGTTTATCAAAAAGGAATAAAAAAAATATTAAAATATATATATTTGCTTGTTCAGCTTCCTTTTATACTGATCTTTTTTAGAGATAATAAGAATGGAATAAAAAAAGTTTATCGCGTCATTTCAAATTCTAAATACGTTAGCGCTGAGATAGAAAGACGCTTTAACAGGCCATCTGACGTGATTTATCCAATTATTAGCGTGCGAGATTTATTGCGGGTAAAATTGCAGGAAGATGAAAGAAAATACATTACATGCATCGGTCAAGAACTTATAAAAGGCAGAGAAATTGTTGAAAAAATCGCCGCTGAAATGACTGATTTGCAGTTTATGATAGTTGGAAGGAATATTTTAAAGCCATTGAAAAAAAATAATATTCTATATTTTCCATGGAAAGATGATGTTCTTGACATATATAAAAAAACAAAACTGTTGCTTATCCCATCAATCTGCAATGAAGCTTTCGGTCGCACGGCAGTTGAGGCTATTTCATTGTCAATTCCAGTCATAGGATCTAACAAAGGAGGACTTGTGGAAGTTTTGGATGAAAAAAATCTGATTAAAGATGTTTATGATATTCAATCTTGGAAAGACAAGATCTCATTTTTTCTTAATAAGAAAAATAATATTCATAATTATAGAGACAAAGCATTATTATTTGACATGGAAAATCAAATTCGCTTTTTTAATGAGATATTACGACAATAATTTATGTATTATGCAAATAAAATTAATGTTATAAAGAAAATTTTCAACACTGATGATGTTAAATTGAGCGATCAAGATATAACAGTAAATGGAAAAACATATTCCATAATCAATGATGTTATTATTTTGGATCAGCCGGAAAAGTATAGTAAATTTGTTAGGGGAAAAATTGGGTTCAAGAATCCTCTTGAGCGACAAGATAAAAATTTTGCCAAGGATATCCAATATACGTTTGGTAGCGAGTGGACCGAATACAGCGAGATTTTATCTGAGCATAAAAAGGAATTTGAGCAATATTTTGATTTAGTCGGCACAGATTCATTAAACGACAAAACAGTATGCGATTTAGGGTGTGGAAACGGAAGATGGAGTTATTTTTTGCGTAATAGATGTAAAAATATAATACTGATTGATTTTTCAGACGCAATTTTTGTCGCACGTTCAAATTTGGCAGATGTTGATAACGCGCTATTTTTTATGTGCGACATAAAGTCGCTTCCTTTTAAGGATAATTTTGCAGATTTTTTGTACTGTATAGGAGTTCTGCATCATTTACCAACGAACTGTCTGCACGAAATTATAAAGTTGCGAAGGTTCGCGAGTGATTTTTTAATTTATCTTTATTATGCATTGGACAACAGACCTTTTTATTTTCGTTTTTTTCTTAAAATAATTACTGTTATCAGATTGGTTTTGAGTAAAATAAAAAATAAAGGATTTAGAAGATGTTTCAGTTTTTTTGGCGCTATATTTATTTATATCCCGTTAATTTATTTTGGCAAATTTATGAATTTATTCAAATTGGGCAAATTTGTACCTCTTTACGAGTCATACAATGATAAAAGCGTCAACAGAATAGAGCAAGATGTTTATGATAGATTTTTTACCAGAATAGAGCAAAGAGTAAGTCGTAAAGAAATAATGCAATTGAAGGAAAATTTTAAGGAATTAATTATTTCAGAGAATGAGCCGTATTGGCATTTTATCTGTAAAAAATAATATGTCTAGAGTTTTATTGTGTGTCAATTCCGACGTCGGCAGGGGTAATACAATAGGTTTTCGTTTTGGCAAAATAGCAAATGAATTAAAGAAAAATCGGATTTATTATGACATAATTGCCAGAGCCAACTATGATAATGGATTAACAGTTATTGTGCCTTTTTACAAAAATTATTTGGCTCGTTCATTGAACGCTTTTAGAATTTTTTTATTCCCAAAATTTAATTATAGAAAAGTTGAGATAAAACTTTTTGATTACTATGTTTTGTTTAAACTAAGATATTTCAAAAAAAAATATTGTTTAGCCCATTTTGGCGAGCCGTTGCCTCGGTCAATTGAATATTTAAAAAAGCAAGGAACCAAAGTTGTTTTAGATATACCAATCGGACATGTGGCTTATGCCATTGAACAGAATAATAAAGGAATTAAGATAGCATCTGAAAAAATTACACGATTAAAGTGCTTGGATCAATCTATTGAAATGTCAGACGTAATTATAATACCATCGGAATTTGTCCGGCACACATTAAAAATAGCCAAATACAGCGATATAACGACTCGTATGGTCAGATTTGGCGTTGATTTGCCGGATGAATTTCATATCCAAGATATAAGTAAAAGGGCTCTTAAGAAAAAAATAACATTTTTGTTTGTTGGTAATGTAAATTTTAGAAAGGGCGTTCTTTATTTATTGGAATCATGGAAAAAAGCAAATATGATTGATGCCGAACTAATCTTATGTGGTAGATTTTTTAAAGAGATAAAGAAAGAGCTTCATAAATATAATTTTGACAATGTAATTTTTACCGGGTTTGCCGATATAAAAAAATATATGCGAGACGCTCATATATTTGTCTTTCCAACTCTTTTAGAGGGATCTGCTAAGGCGATTTTTGAAGCTATGAGCTATGGTCTTCCGGTAATTACAACATTTAATGCCGGCTCAATAGTAAAAGATAGTGATTCAGGTTTTATCATTCCAATTGCAGATTCAGACGCAATGGTCGAAAAAATGAAGTTTTTTTATAATAATAGTCAAAAAATTGTTGAGATGGGAATAAACGCCTATAATCAAGTTAAAGATTTTACTTGGAATAGGTATGCCTCATCAGTGTTTGATGTGTATAAGGAGTTTTGTGATCAATTAACGGAAGAAAAAATATGAAGGTTGCCTATTTAACAAATGTCATAATGCCGGCAGGCGACGCTCAATCCATTCAGGTCGCGGCAATGGCAACTACCTTTGCACAAAATTTGAATGAAGATTTTATTTTAATTTCTCCAAAAACAAGCTTAAATGGTCGATTGAACAGAAAATTTAAATGGATTCGAATTAATATTTCATATAGATTACCGCGTTTCATTAGATACTTATTATTTATCATCAAATCATTGATTCCTGTATATAAATTTCATCCGATAATCATATATAGTCGCGATATTGGCGTGGTGTTTATTTATAAATTATTGGGTTTTAATGCGGTTTATGAAATACACAAGCCCTTTCAAACCAAAATAGGCAATTTCATTTTTACATTGATTGGCAAAAAAATAAAAATAGTAGTCATCTCTGAATCATTAAAGAAATACGTTTGCAATTCATACAATATTGATGAAAAAAATATTTTAACCGCGCATGACGGTGTTTTTTTGGAAGATTATAAGCATGCTTGCGAAAGTCACAGGGGCGAACTGAGAAAACAGTATTTGGATATTGATAATGAAAAGTTCTTAGCAATGTATTGTGGTAGCGCTCAAAAGGGTAGAGGTTTAGAAATTATCTTGCAGGTGGCTGGTTTATTAAAAGATATTATTTTTGTTGTGGTTGGGTGTGATAGAAGCAAAGCCGAAGAATATAAAATAAGCATAAATAATAATATACAGTTTGTAGATAGAGTTTCAAATGAAGCAGTGCCGTATTACTTGGTTTGTGCTGATTGTTTGATACTTCCAATGACAAAAGAAACTCTCCACTATAAATACCCATCTCCGCTTAAAATGTTTGAATACATGGCAAGCAGAGTGCCCATAATAAGCTCAAATGTCGGATCAATAACTGAGATTTTAAACGATGAAAACAGTTATTTATTTGATCCTGAAAAAACAGAGGAAGTGATTGACAGAATACAATCAATAAGAGATAATACTACACGATCTTTAATTAAGTCAAATAAGGCATTTGAAGATGTAAAGGAGCATACTTGGCAAAACAGAGTGAAAAAAATAACAAATTTTTTTAATGAAAATATAACGTATGAACGTAATTAATTGCGCGGTAATTGGACTTGGATACTGGGGTCCAAACTTGCTGAGGAATTTAAATAGATTTATTTCTCAGAGCTTTACTGTGTTGTGTCAATAAATAAATATGGCAGATAAAATTTCATGTTCAGTTCAGATACTTACCTGCAACTCTGAAGAAAATCTGGAAAAAAATTTAATAAGCACTAAAGATTTTGAAGAAGTCATAATTTTGGATGGAAATAGTACAGACAAAACTCTTGAGATAGCGAAAAAGTATAATTGTAAAATTTATCCTCAAATTGAAGGTGTTAACGGCAAAATACAAATTAATGATTTTTCATATATTAGAAATCGTGGAATTAAATTCTCCACCAAAGATTGGATAGTGGTGGTTGATTCTGATGAATACTTAACGGACTCTTTAATAGTTGAGATACGTGACATAGTCAGTCATGATATATCTGAATATTTAATTTATAAGTTTCCTAGAAAATACGAAGCAGACGGGAAAATAATTGATTATTCAATTGGTTATCCCAATTATGGAATAAGATTATGGAATAAGAAAACCGGTTTGATTTTTAGAAGAAAATTGCATGAGAAGCCAAGTTTTTCAGATAATTACAAAGTTGGCATTACAAAAAATCTCGTAATTAATATTTGGCCTTCATTGCAGAAAATTGAAAAAAAGTATAAGCGTTATCTTGATATTGAAACAAAGGCGATATTTGAAAATGGATTGACTCTTAGAGTTTACTTAAAGATGTTTTTTTACAGATTGAGAGAAACACTACACTCGTTAATGCGCTTAATAAGATGGTTTTTTTATAGAGGGAATAAATTGCCACTTAGAAATGAGCTCTTTAGAATATGGTATAGATTTATTATAATATTTACCACATTCCCTTATTTATTTAAAGATAAACAAAAAAAATGATTATACAATATATAAAAGAAAGATTAAAGCGATCGCTTTTTTTTATAAATTTATTATATAAATGTCCTATTCGGGTTTTTAATTTAAGAAAAATAAGGAGTCTAACCATGGAGGTTTCAAGTATGTGTAATCTAAGGTGCCCTTTTTGTCCGGTAGGTAATGGCAAAATCAGCCATTCTTTAATGACGCTTGAAGATCATAAAAAAATTATTGATTTGTTGCCAAAATATGTTAAGTTAATTAGATATTCATATAGAGGAGATGCCACATTAAATCCAAATTGCGTTAAAATGATAAAATATGCTCATGATTCGGGATTTAAGACGGACATGTCTACAAATGGTATGTTAGTTGGAAATTATATTGATCAATTGGTTAGCAGTGGGTTGGATAGGATTATTTTTGCGGTTGATGGCGCCACTCAAAAAGTTCAACAAACATATAGAATTGGGAGTGATATAAACACCATTAAAGATAATATAAAAAGGTTGATTGAAGCAAGAAAATCAAGTCAGAATCGTTTTCCCAAAGAAATAATAATGCAAACTGTCGTCTCAAGCAATAACGAAGAACAAATTGATGAAATTGTTAAAATGGCAGATGAATTGGGGGTTGATAAAATTAAATTCAAAACATTGGCAGTTAATTTAGGCGGCGATTTCTTGCAGGGCAGAGAAGAACAGGAATCTTATCTGCCTAAAAATAAGGAATATTGGAGAGAAGGCAGTGATATTTTGCTATGCCCTGCTTTAGGAGAGACCGTGATATTGTCAAGCGGGGATGTTTCTATTTGTTGCAGTGATTTTGAAGGCAAATATATTATGGGCAACATCATAGAGGAAAATAGTTTTGAGAAGATAATACGCAGTATCAAATATAATCTTACTAGAAAGCAAATATTAAAAAAGAATCTGCCAATTTGCAAGGATTGCCCTATGACTGGAATATACTGGATTTCAAGTGTAAGTAAAAAATTCAATAGAAATTAACGTAAACATACTATGTGTGGAATTGTAGGTGGTTTTTCAAACGTTGTTGGCGACTCTCTTGTTGAAAGAATGGTAACTTCTTTAAAGCATCGCGGGCCTGATAAACAGAATTTTATTTTTATACGATCTAATTATGATAAAAAGATATTTTTTGGCCACACAAGGTTATCCATTATTGATTTGTCCTCAGCAGGTGATCAACCTATGTTTGCTGAACACGAAAATAAGAAAGCACATATTGTGTTTAACGGCGAAATATATAATTATGAAAGCATACGCGAGGAATTGATTCAAAAAGGTCACTCATTCAACAACAAGACGGATACGGAAGTTGTATTAAATTCATACTTGGAGTGGGGAGTGAATTGTGTTGACAAGTTCGTTGGAATGTTTGCTTTTGCGATTTGGGATTACAATAAAAATAAATTATTATTATTTAGAGACAGATTTGGAGTAAAGCCTTTGTATTATTTTTCCGATTCATCTTCGTTTATTTTTGCTTCAGAATTAAAGGCCATTTATTTATTACCGAATTACAGAAAAGAATTAAATTACGAGGCCTTGGGTTATTATTTCCAGTATGGATATATTCCGGCGCCGCATACAATTTTTAACAATACTTACAAGTTAAAGCCGGGCAGTCGTTTGGAAGTTGATTTGGACGGCAATCATCTTGAAACTCTATACTGGAGCGTGGAGAGTGAGTTGCTTGTTGAAAAAAAAGATTATGACAATGAAGAGTCGCTCGTAAATGAAATGGAAGCGATATTATCAAAATGTTTTAAGCGCAGAATGGTTGCGGATGTTAAAGTGGGAGTCTTATTAAGCGGAGGCGTTGACTCTTCTCTTGTAGCAGCTTTGATTCAGAAGGGATCAAACAAAAAAATTAAGACGTTTTCCATTGGTTTCCGTGAAAAAGAGTACAATGAAGCGCATTATGCCAAAAGAGTCGCTAACTTATTAGGGACCGAACATAGTGAATATTATGTATCGGCAAATGACGTTAAAGGCATCATCAATGATTATGTCGAAATTTTTGATGAACCATTTGGCGACAGCTCCGCTTTAGTAACCTATTTGTTGGCAAAAAATGTGAGAAAAGATGTTAAAGTGGCGCTATCCGGAGATGGAGGAGATGAAATGTTTTTAGGGTATAGTAAATATAGCGCTATTGATAAAATTCATAATAAAGCCGGATTTTTGCGTTTATCATTTTCTAAAATTCTGCAAGTGCTAAATCCTTCTATAGTAAGTTCAGTGCATGGCAGTATTAGCAAATATTTTCCAATACCCCAATATTCAAATTTAAGAGAGAAAATTTATAAACTTACAAATGCGTTAAACGCCAATAATATAGATGAATTAATATCAACAGTATCTTCGCATTGCACGTTAAATGAAGCAAAAAAAATACTCGGCAAAGAAAATATTGTTAGCTTAACAAATGGAAATTTTCATTATAAACAAAAAATGCAATTGTGGGATTTTTTGTATTACCTTCCGGATGATATTTTAGTGAAAAGCGATAGAACAAGCATGGCCGTGGGTTTGGAGGCCAGGGAACCGTTTTTGGATGTTGCAATATGGAAATTTGTCAATTCAGTGCCTGATAAAATAAGATATAAGGATATTGGTTCGAAATATTTATTGAAAAAAGTTTTAGCCAAATATTTGCCAACCGATTTAGTTTATAGGCCAAAATGCGGATTTCGTCCGCCAATGTATGAGTGGATGAAAAATGAATGGTCACCATTATTGAGAGAAAATTTAGACGATGATTTTCTTAAAAAACAAGAAATTTTTAATGTTTCGTATATTGATGATATAAAAAAAAGATGGAACAAAGGTTCATATGTAAATCCTGATAAATTATGGCTTTTGCTGTCGTTCCAGCTTTGGTATAAGAGGTGGTTTGTGCAAAATCAATAACTCTATGAAAAAGAAAATAACCGTCGGATTGATAACCGATACGTTTCTTCCACAGATTGGAGGCGCGGAAGTTCACGTGAAGTATCTGGCACGATTTTTGAATAAAAGTTATAATATAAAAATATATACCAGCACGCCGGGTGAAAGCCAGTACGATAATATTCAGGTGGTGAGGAGCAAGAGTACAGGCAATAAATTATTTAAATTTTTTTCAGATTTTAAAGATCTTTTCTTTTTCATTAAATCCGTTGATTTGGTGCATGCGCATTATACATATTATTTATCTTTTATATCCGGTTTATTGTCTAAAGCGCTCCGTCGTCCATTCGTAGTAACATTACACGGATTGGGTACTTTGGACTCTTCCGTGGACAAGAATTTTATTAGGAAAATATTTCGTTTTTGTTCATTCAAATTATCCGACGCCGTTATAGCAACAAGTCAAGAAATGGCAGACGTGGCAAAAAGATTTGTTAATATTAAAAAAATTCATATCGTTACTAATGGAGTAGATACTAATTTTTTTACTCCGGAAGGAAAAAAAGTAGAAGGAGATAAAAAAATAATTTTAAGCGTTAGAAGATTAACGCCCAAAAATGGCGTTCAATATTTGGTGGAATCTGCGCCGTCAATCATACAGAGAGTCGAAGATGCTGAAATCTGGATAACCTGCAAGGATAAACTGGAAAAATATTTAAGAGAAAGAGTTAAGCAATTAAACATTCAGAAATACGTTAAGTTTATAGGTGAAATTGATAATGAAAAATTACCCAATATTTATAATAAAGCCGATGTAGTCGTATTTCCATCAAGCGCGGAATCTACCAGCATAGCATGCCTTGAAGCAATGAGTTGCGGAAATGCGATCGTAGCCAGCGCTCTGAGCGTATATAAAGAAATGATCGGCGAAAATGAAAGGGGAATATTGGTAGAATTGTTCTCCCGCGATTATTCCGATTACAACGCTCCGATGTGTATTTCAGACGAGAGAATAAGAAAATTGTCTGATGCGATAGTAAATTTGTGCAATGATTCCCAGTTAAGAAAAAATTGCGGTGAAAAAGCTCGTTTATACGCAGTGCAAAATTACGACTGGGTTGTCATAACAAAGCAAATAAAAGATATTTATGGCGAGTTAATTGATCATTAATAAAATGAAAAAAAATACAAAGGCAGCTATCATTTTAGGGACGCGTCCGGAGATAATAAAAATGTCTCCCATAATTGATGAGTGCTCAAAGCAAAAATTGAATTATTTTGTTATACATACAAATCAGCATTATTCTGAAAATTTGGATAAATATTTTTTTAGTGATTTGAATCTTGACCATCCAAAATATAATCTTGGTTCCGGTTCCGGAACGCACGCGCAAGAGACCGCACGAATGATGATTGGTATAGAAAAAATTTTAATTGAAGAAAAGCCGGATGTGGTTTTAGTTGAGGGCGACACAAATACAGTATTAGCGGGTGCTCTCGCCGCGTGCAAATTACATATTAAAATCGGCCATATTGAAGCCGGATTGAGGTCCTATTCAAAGGAAATGCCTGAGGAAATCAATAGAATTTTAGTTGACCATTGCTCTGACTTTTTATTTGCTCCAACAAAACAATCAAAAAAAATATTATTGAAAGAAGGTATTCCAAAAGAAAAGATTTTCATAACAGGCAATACGATAGTTGACGCTGTTTATAGAAATTTAAAAATAATTTCCGATAATAAAAAAGCTCTAAGTCATTTAGGGTTGTTTGAGAGAAAATATTTTTTGATGACTCTACACAGGCAGGAAAACGTTGATAATAAGGAAAGATTTGCGAATGTATTAAAAGGAATACAGAAAGTCGCGCGGAAATTTTCATTGCCAGTTATTTTTCCAATTCATCCGCGTTCAAAAAAAATGTTGAAGGAGTTTGGTCTGGAGACAGGTGATAATATTAAGATAATTGAACCTTTAGGATATTTTGATTTTTTACAACTTCAAAAAAATGCCAAATTAATTTTTACTGATAGTGGAGGATTACAGGAAGAATCTTGCATTTTGCATGTGCCTTGCGTTACCTTGCGCGACAATACCGAACGGCCCGAAACAATTGAAGTTGGAAGCAATATCCTCGCCGGAACTGAGATTGGCAGGATAGTTGACGCAACTCAAAATATGTTAGATCGTGAAACTGAATGGGATAATCCATTTGGCGACGGTAATAGTTCCAAAATTATAATTAGGAGCATATTGCAAAAGTAAAAAGATCAACGATTTTTTAAATTCTGAAAATAATATCAGTACTATGAAAAAATTACTTTTAGTTAACCCTCCATACAAAATCGCAATAATGCGTGACTATTATTGCGGGCATAAGATTAAAGGCGATTATTATTGGACGCCGGTTGACTTACTAATGCTAAGCAGATTGGATAATTTTGAGATTAAAGTTATTGATTTTATTGTCGAAAAAAAAACGGAAGAAATGATAGAAAACGCAATAGCATTTTCACCAGATGTGATTAGATGTGATTATAGGTTTGGTTTGGGAAAGAATTTTTGAGAATGATATATCTTTTTTGAAAGATTTAAAAGAAAAAACCAAAGCAACAGATCTTTTTATTATAGGTGATGTTACTAAATTCAATTCAAGTTTGATAGAAAAAAATGGTTTGGGTGACAATATTATTAGAGATTTTTTTGTTATTGATAAGGAAAAATGGGGCGAATTCTCGCTGCCGAAGCATTATTTGTTTAATTTAAAAAAATATGGGATGCCTTATTCATTAAAAAAACAGGTTGCAACGGTTTTAACAACGTATGGATGCCCTTTTAATTGCGCATTTTGTAATTCCGGAAGTTATGGCTATAAAGAAAGACCGGTGGAAGAAATTATACTTGAATTATCTCAGTTAAAGAAAATGGGCATTAAGGAAATTTGTTTTCGCGATTTTACTTTTACAGCCAATTTAAGCAGAGTGAAAGAAATATGTGAGGAGATGATTAATAGTGATTTAAATTTTGTTTGGAGTTGTGAAGCTAGGGTTAGTGTTACTGAAGACGTCTTAAAATTGATGAAGAAGGCCGGCTGTTATTTAATTTTTTTTGGCGTTGAAACTCTAAATGATCGAACTTTAGAAGCAATGCGAAAAGGTATAAATTCAGTTATGATTAAAAAAGCTTTTTCCGTTTGTCGTGATCTTAAAATAGAAACATTGGCCAGTTTCATTATCGGTCTTCCGGGAGAAGATGAGGTAGATTATGCAAATACGCTGGAATTTGCAAAAAAACATTGCAATTACGCCAGTTTTAACACATATGAACCTCGTCCGGGGGCCAGCCTGCAAGATAAAGGTAGCCATCTTTTCACTATCACAAAACAAATTGAAAAATCTTTTTATATTCGCCCGAGTTACATTTTAAAACAAATTTTGTGTGTTCGTTCTGTTAACAGATTGATTAATTTTTTTCGCAACGGGAAAAAAATACTATTTAATGATTAATATATTAATTGAATTATGTGCGGTATAGTCGGCTTTGTCGGAAACGGGGATAGACAACTTTTGGAAAAGATGGCAGATCAAGTTTATCATCGCGGGCCTGATGACAAAGGCTTTTATTTTACCTCAGCAAGTATAGGTAATGTCGGCTTCGGCTTCAGAAGGCTCGCAATTATTGATATACGAACCGGCCAGCAGCCTATGTTTAATGAAGATGAAACAATTGCCGTTATTTTTAATGGCGAGATTTATAATTTTAATGAATTAAAAATAGATTTGATTAAAAAAGGACATCAATTTGTCAGTAATAGCGATACAGAGGCTATAGTACATCTTTATGAAGAATTAGGAGAAGATGCTTTTTCAAAACTTAATGGCATGTTTGCCATTGCCATTTGGGATAAGCGTGAGTCAAAATTGGTTTTAGCAAGGGACCGTTTAGGACAAAAACCTCTTTATTACGGTCTATTCAATAAAACATTTATTTTTTCTTCTGAAATCAAGAGTGCTTTAAAACACCCTGAATTTAATGGAAAAATCAACAATCTTTCATTGGCCAAGTATTTTTTTTACGAATACGTACCTACACCTGATACCATTTTTTCAGGGTTCAACAAATTGAAGGCCGGTCATTATTTGATTTTTAAAAATGGTGATTTATCCATACATAAATTTTGGGATGTTAAGTTTAACAAATTTAGTAATTCAAAAAACAGTATAAGTGATTTATTATTGGAATTTGATAGAAGATTAACGAAGTCGGTTGAAATGAGGTTATTATCCGATGTTCCATTGGGTATTTTTCTTTCAGGTGGATTGGATTCATCATTGATTGCGTATTACTCGCAAAAAATTGCTGGATCCGAGAGGATAAAAACTTTTTCCATTGGTTTTCAGGAACAGGAATACGATGAATCTGCCTATGCTCGGCAGGTTGCTGATCACCTCCACACAGATCATCATGAACAGATTTTGGACAGTTCAACCGCAATAGATCTTATTCCAAGTGTTGCTGATTTTTTAGATGAACCAATGGCTGATTATTCCATAATACCTACGTATCTTTTGTCCAAATTTACCAAAGAAAAAGTGACTGTGGCATTGGGAGGCGACGGCGGAGATGAATTATTAATGGGCTATCCAACTTTCTTGGCACATCGTTTAGCCGATTTTTACAGAAAAATTTTTCATAATTTCGGCGCTTCTTTTTTCAAAAAAATTGTTAGTAGAATCCCTTCTTCCTTCGGAGATTATACCTTTGATTATAAATTAAAAGTTTTCTTTTCCGCTTTGGACAAGCCATTGCCTGTCAGACAAGAGATGTGGCTGGGCGCTTTTTCTTTGTCTGAATTAGAAAATCTTTTTTTGGACGGTTCATCAATAACCGAAACTAATATATTGTCTACGACATTTAATTTGTCAAAATGCGTAGCCGATGAATCTGTGGATAATCAAGCGATTTATTTGTATTTGAAACAATATTTGTCCGATGAGATTTTGGTTAAGGTGGATCGCGCCAGTATGGCAAACTCTTTAGAAGTCCGTGCTCCATTTTTGGATTATACTTTAGTCGATTTTATTTGTTCTCTGCCTTCCAAACTAAAATTAAAAGGCCTGACCTCTAAATATTTATTGAAAGAATTAGCAAAGAATAAACTGCCTGAGAATATTATTAACCGTAGAAAAAAGGGTTTTAGCATTCCGTTGTCTTTATGGTTAAGGAAGGATTTAAAAGATTTTATGACTGATTTATTGTCTGAAGATAGAATTAATCGACAAGGGATATTTAATTATAGTTGGATTGAGAAGCTGATGAAAAATCATTTAACCGGTAAGGTTGATGAGCGCAAGAAATTATGGACTCTTTTGGTTTTTCAAATGTGGTTTGACAGGTGGGCAAAAAATTAGTAAGATTTGTACTATTAACTAGTTTAATCAATCTATGAGTGCAGTTTCTATTATCATCCCCGCCTACAATGAAGAAAAAGGAATAGGAAAGGTTTTGGATGATTTATGCAAAAACATGGAAAAATCCGGTCTGGAATATGAAATAATCGTGGTAAATGACGGTTCAGTTGATCAAACAGCGGCAGAGATAAAAAAATTTCCTGTGACATTAATGAATAATATTCATAATAGCGGATATGGATTTTCTATTAGGCGTGGAATTAAGTCTGCAAAAGAAGAATATGTGGCTATCATTGACGCAGATGGCAGTTATCCATGCAGAGATATACCAAGATTGGTTGGAATAATAGAGATGGGTTATGATATGGTTGTGGGAGCTCGACAGGGCAAGAATTATTGGAGTAGTCCGTTAAAAAGTTTCGCCAGAATTATTTTTAAATTATTGGCGGAGTACACTGCCGGTCGCAAGATAGGGGATATTAATTCAGGTTTAAGAATAATGAGAAGAGACAAGGTAATTCCTTTTTTACCCCTAACATGCACGACTTTCTCTTTTACAACTTCTTTAACCCTAATAATGATGCTAAACGGACTTTTCGTCACTTATGTACCTATTGAATATTATTCTCGGAAAGGATATTCCAAAGTCAAATTATTCAGAGATACGTTAAGAGCAGGGCAGGTTATAGTAGAGGCGATAATATTATACAATCCTCTGAAATTGTATCTGTTGATTTCCATATTTCTATTTTTACTATCTTTAATTAATTTTGTGTTGTTTATTTTTTGGCCATATAGCCATTTTTGGGTAAGCGCATGCATTGGCCTATTTTCTTCCACAATAGTTTTTTCCTTGGGTTTATTGTCAACTTCATTCAAAAAATAGATTAGGTTCACTTCAATAAATACTGTTTATGGCGTTCATTTGCGTAAGAATATGAATTTTACCTTTATAAAAATTTTTGGAATTAAAAAAAGATTAAATCCGTTATTTTGGCCTTTGCTTCTGGCAACAATTTTAACATTTTCTTGCGCCATATTTAAGACGGGAGGTATTATAAAGGACGCTTATGAATATGATCAGTTGGCACGTTCTATACTTAATGGAAAATTTCAACTCAATGGCGTTATCAGCATGTGGAGAGAGCCGATCTATCCTTTGTTCAGGGCCTCAGTGTACTACGTTTTTGGCTATAGTGCGAATATAATTTTGTTAATACAAAGTGGTTTGAGTATTTTTAGCATAGCTTTGATTTCTTTAACCGTAAGGCGTATTAAACCGAATTTAATGCTACCGGTCGCTTGGTGCCTATCTATTTTGCCAAGTTTAATTTTTTATAGCACACGACATCTGACTGAGATTTTTGCTATTTTTTTCTTGGCTTTAGGTGGGTTTATATGGGTGCGTCTATGGGATTCTTCTGAAATTGGGAATAATAAATTGCATCTGGCCTTTTTATTTGGTATGTCAATAGGCATTTTAGGCCTTACTCGCGCTTTATACCAATACTTGGGTTTTTTTGCCGCATTATTTTTTTTAATATTCAGTAAGGTGCGAAATAAATTTTTAATTACAATAATAATTGTTATAACCTCTTTAGCTACAATGTCTCCTTGGTTATTGCGTAATCATATTTTTTTTAATAGTTACGCTGTCACTGATAGAGTTGGCCAACTATTGTATACTCGTGTTGTCAAGGCACAGGCCTCTTGGAATCAGTTAGCAGTGAGTTATGGATCGGCGCTTATCGGCCGGGTTAGCATGATAAAGCTTGTTCCGTCAGTAGAACCAATATTCACCCAAACATGGGTTAAGACCGCCTCAGAGGTTAATGATATGCGTTCTCAAGGCATTAAGCAACACGAGGCCGATGTTGAACTATTTAAGAAATCAAAAGAAATGTTGTTTTCATCTCCAATGGTGTTTTTGCGCTATATATTATGGATTCCGATAGATGAGTTGCGCTTATTTTCTTTACCGTCACCAGCATCTCCGGACGTAGGAATTGAAAATATTTATCATATTACACTGACAAAGGGCCAAAATATATCAACTAATGATTTATTTATTATTTTTTTAACAAGGATGGCGCAATTTTTATGGTGGATGTTGATAATAATTGGATTTATCAAATTGATAAAAAATAAATCATGGAATAATCCGGCAATTCTTTTTATATCTTATACGGCAATTTTATCCGCTCCGGGTGACAATATTCCTCGTTTTGCCGTTCCCATAATGCCATGGATAATTGTAGTTATGGTCGGATATCTGATTGAAAATAGAAAAATATTATTTTTATACAATAAAATAATGAAAAAATCTTTAGCAGTTGAAGGCAATAATTTTCCCGATATATTATTAGAAGAGAATGAAATTAGAAAATTTTATTCGGACTATTCCGATAGAATTTTGGAAAAGCGATTAAATTCTCCTCACCCTTTGAGAAGTTACGTTCATAAAGCAAATTGGTTTTCAATTTTAGATTATATAAAGCCGGGAGACAGAGTTTTGGAGGTTGGCTGTGGAGAGGGCGTTTTATCCGTTTTAATGGCAAAAAAAGGCGCAGTTGTAATTGCGACGGATATTTCCGAACCAAACATAAATTCAGCGAAAAATTTTGCTTCTTTACGAGGAATTGAAAAAATTCAATTTATGATAGCCGGTGCTGAAGACCTGCCTTTTGAAGATAATTCTTTTGATGTGGTTGTGGCTGATAATGTATTAGAGCACGTTCCGGATTTTCAGAGAGGATTGCGTGAAATTAAGCGTGTAACCAGAGATAGAGCTATTATTGCCTTACCTACCTGCTTGAATTTATGCGCCTTGTGTCTTTTGGGTGGTGATAATTTTTGGAAGATTTCTAAAAAAACAATATTCGGACTGCCTCTTGGCATATTGCGATTTATTATTAATATTTTTAAAGATGGCATAAATGAAGGATACGCGCACAGAAAAGATCTGCCGCATCTGTGGCGCTACCCTTGGATCATGAGGAAAGATTTGAAAAAAGCCGGTTTTACAATTAAGGATTTTAAAGCTTCCACATTGTGTATGCCGCATTTAAATTTTTTGATTCCCGTTATTAAATTACTTGATAAACACAAAGGAAGGAAAATAGTCAATAATTTTGGCTACGGCAGTATTGCCGAATTGAAAAAATAGTCAGTCTTTTTTTGCCAAGTAAGTTACATATATAAGATTTACATATCTTGTTATAACTCTTCCTAAAATAATTCCGAATAAACCGAATTGAACTGAAAAAAAAAGGATAATAATGCTTATAAACGGTATAATAGTATTATATTTGTATAAAGACATTATTTTTTTTTCGGCTTGCAGAAGAGATAGAGGAAGTGTGCCTATAACAGTTATAAGAGAAATAGCGAATATGCGGGAATAAAAAATCGATTCTCCATATTGTGGAAAAATTAAGTTATAAACCAGTGGAGCAAATATTATATATAAGATAATTGTGCAGAAAACGACGAGTGTGAATAAAAACATTTTTCTTAATAACGTTTTTTTTATTTCTTTTTTGTCGGCAGAAGCATATTTAGGAAAAACCAAATTTTTTGCATTTCCCAAGAAAGATGAAACATATTCCGGTGGTGCGGTGGCAAAAGCGTATATGGCTAGATCGGCCGCGCCAATGTAATTGAATACCAATATTTTATCAATATGCTTTGCCAGTGTTCCAAAGATATCCATTATGCTTAGATGTTTTCCGTATTTTATATTCTCTTCATCAATTTCAGATTCCTTGTCTATTGTTTTTGTTGAGATAATGGTAATAATAAATCTCATTACGGAAAAAATAAGAAAGTAGGATATGAGAAAAACATATAGATTGTTGAATTTTAGAAGGGTCAAAATAAGAACGATGGATGCTGTCATTTGTACTATGGAACAAAAAATAGCTGATTTTCTAAAATCTTTTCTTCCCACTAAGATTGCATCGTATAAATTTAAAGAATTAAAAAAAGGAATAAAAATTGAGACAATAACAAAACCAATCGAAAGGGTGATATTGCCTCTGCTATAATAATAAAAGGCAATTAACAATGAGGCAATTCCTCCCAAAAAACCCCATTTTATGCATGTTTTTAAGGCTGGAAAAAATGTTTTTTCATAACCGCGAGCTGTTGATTCTATTATGGACGTGGAAATGCCGCTTAGCGATGCTATCATCAAAACGCTGGCTACAGATATAATATATCTAAAAATACCGTATATTTCCTTATCAAGAAGGTTTGCCATTCCTATGGTTAAAGCCAACGAAAAAATTGATACTACCCCTTGTTTAGCAGTAAGCCAGAAACCGCCTTTTAATAAATATTTTAGGTCGATCTTTAAAATTTTTTGAAGAATCATTGTTTTTTTTACAAGTTTTTCTTTTATAGCCATCATATTTTAATATCATTTATGATGAGTAGATATCAATATACTTTTCCGTTGTCTTTTCAATTGTATATTGCTGGGCTGCTATTTGAGTTTTTTTTGACAGTTCAGTTTGATAATTATTATTATTTAATATATTTTCCATTTTAATTAGGTAATCATGGTCATCATTTTCAGAATACAGCACGCCTGTACCTTGAAGAATTTCTACGTTTGCTTCAATGTCTGAAGCAATAATCGGTAATCCGGCGGCCATCGCTTCAATCAGCGTAATCGACATTCCCTCGTATCTTGACGTGAGAGTAAATATATCAAATGCTTTTATATATAAACCGGCATTTTCTATCGGACCGGCAAGTATTATTTTATTATTTAAATTAAGTTCAGAAATCATTTTTTTTAATTTTGCATTTTCCGGCCCATCTCCCACTATAATACACAATAAATTTTCTTGACCATATATAATTTTCGCCATGCATTTTATCAAGAATTCATAATTTTTTTGGTATGCCAATCTTCCTATTGAACCTATTATGGTTTTATTTTTCAGATTGATCCCTATTTTCAGCCGTATGTATTCTCTCGCCTCTTTCTTATTTAAAAAAGATAAGTTTAAAATATCCAAACCGTTATAAACTACGCTATCTCTCTTATTAATTTTTAGTTTTTTTGCAACGTTTTGGTTTGTTTTGCTTACATAGATTTGGTAGTCCACGAATAATAAAATAAATTTAAATGCAAATAAATATAAAAATTTTTTAATTTTGTCATGCGTGTAATTTGGATCAAGCACTGACAAACCTCTGAAAGTAAATATTGTTTTTATGTTCTTTTTAATTAGTTTTGCTGATATGGCGCCAAGTACAGCGTTTGTACTGTTAAAATGAATAACGTCATAATTATTTTTTAGAAGGAGACGTCTAAATTCAATGATATAACGAATGTTTGATATTAGGTTGTACGACCTGCCAAGATATGGCAATTTAATGCAATCAATGTGTTCTGAAGCAAGCTCTTTCATTAAAAAATCACCGGTTCCAAATGCAACAGTTATTGTAAAACCTCTTATTTTTAGTTGTTTGGCAAGATTAATCACTGACATTTGAGCGCCACCGATTTCGCCTTTAGTTATTACAATTAATACATTTTTCATGCTATATTGCATTTCATTAGCTTTTAGTTTAACATAGTTACAGTGTTATGTTAATAGATAGTGTTAAGTGTTGATTTTTTTGCAGAATATGCTAAAATACCATAAATTTTTATACTAATTTTGTTTTATGAACGTATTATACATAGGATCCGGTTTTGTCGGCGCTTGTTCAGCGGCTGTTGCCGCAGGTAGCGGCCATAAAGTGCTTGTTTATGATGTTGATGAAAATAAGATAAAAATGCTCAGTTCGGGTGACAGAGATACCATTGAGAGCTGTCTTTTTGAAAAAGGTTTGGGTGATCTGCTTACTCGCCACATGGATCGCATTAAATTTACCACTGATTACAATGAAGTGGATATTTTTTTGGATAGTTGCGATGCAATTTTTATGTGCCTGCCAACTCCTGAAATAGATGAGACAGGAGAGAGTGACCTCAGCTATTACAAGCATGCCGCTGAAAAGCTGGCACAAAGCATGACAAAGCGGAATGCCGGGTCGCAAGAAAAATACATTACCATAATAAACAAAAGCACTGTTCCGATTAACATGATGGACAATACAAAAGAAATAATGGAAAGTGCTGGCGTTAAAAATTACGGCGTTGTTTCAAATCCGGAATTTTTGGTTGAGGGAAAAGCTGTTGAAGGATCATTGAATCCAGACAGAGTTGTTGTTGGAGCTGACAGCCAGCAGGATTTTGATTTAATGAGGCGTTTGTATCAGCGATTTTATGATTCTCCAAATGTCCAGTATTTGGAAGTGAACCCGCGTGAAGCGGCCGCAGGAAAGCTTTTGGCCAATTTTTACTTGTTCCACAAACTTATGGCATGCTTTGATGTTATTGGGCGCGCTTGTGAGTCATTTGACGGCTTACGGTTTGAAAAAATCAGAAAGATCCTTACCAGCGATAAAAGAATCGGTAGCTGGGGATTTTACGATAGTTTGTACGCGGGCGGAAGCTGTTTGATTAAGGACGCGAGATCATTGTCTCATCAACTACAACTGGCAGGTAGTAGCGCGGATTTGGTCAATGAAGTATATTTGGCCAACAAAAGGCAATTGGAGCTTTTTTTGGCAAGAGCGCACAAGGAAGCGCAATTTGACTGGGCCAACAAAACAATCTCAGTCATTGGCACGGCTTTTAAAAGAGACACGAACGATATTAGGAATTCTGCCGGCCTGGACGTAGTTAATTTTTTAATTGAAAAAGGCGTTAAAAAAATAAATATTAATGATCCAGCGGCCAGCGATAATTTTAAGAAAGTATTTCCTCCAAGCGATAAAATTGAATATTATTTTCATGAATTTGACGCCGCCAAGTCAGCTGATGCAATAATAATCGTTACTGACTGGCCACAGTTCAGGGGCTTGGCTGATTCAATAATTACAGAATTGAATCAAAAGCCGTTGATTATGGACGGCAGAAGAATGTTGCAACATCGTTATGAAGATTTGCAATCAGCCGGTTTTAGTATTATCGCAGTTGGCTCTCCATATATAAAAGCGAAATAATTTTTATGGTGACAGAACAAGATTTAGAATCAAAAAAAGAAAAAATTTGCATAGTCGGTCTTGGTTATGTTGGCTTGCCATTAGCCGTTCAACTGTCAAAATATTTTATTGTTATTGGCTTTGATATCAATGAAAATAGAATTGAAGGCCTGAAAAAAGGTTTTGACAACACGCGGGAAGTTTCTGAAGGAGAACTGCACGATGCCAATATTGAATATACGTCCGATAAAGGTAAGATTAAACAAGCCAAGTTCATAATAGTTGCGGTTCCAACGCCTGTTGATAAGAACAACATACCGGATTTGAGTATTCTAAAGAATGCCACCCATGTTGTGGGGTCAAATTTAGAGAAAGGTTCAATTGTAATTTATGAGTCAACTGTTTATCCTGGCGTGACAGAAGATATTTGTCTGCCGATTTTAGAGGAAAGCTCATCACTGAAGTCAGGAGAAGATTTTAAGATAGGTTATTCGCCTGAAAGAGTAAATCCCGGTGATAAAGAGCATACCATTGATAGAATAATAAAGGTTGTTTCTGCCATGGATGATGAATCATTGGGAACAACAGCTTTTGTTTACGGAAAGATGACACAAGTCTATAAGGCGTCATCAATAAAGGTTGCTGAAGCCGCTAAAGTTATTGAAAATACTCAGCGGGATTTGAATATTGCTTTGATGAATGAGCTGGCTGTTTTATTTAATAAAATGGAGATTAATATTTATGATGTGCTTGAGGCCGCAGGCACAAAGTGGAATTTTTTGCCGTTTAAGCCGGGTTTGGTCGGAGGGCATTGCATTGGAGTAGATCCATATTATTTAACATATAAAGCCACTGAAGTCGGTCATACTCCAAAGCTAATTTTAGCCGGACGCGGAATTAATGACAGCATGCATCGTTTCGTCGCACATCAGATTGTAAAAGAAATGATTCGCTTGGGAAAGGATATTAAAAAGTCAAAATTTGTAATTTTTGGCATAACTTTTAAAGAAAATGTTTCTGACATAAGGAATTCAAAAGTGGCTGAATTGTATTTTGAGCTTGCGGATTTCGGCATTAAACCGGTTGTCTATGATCCATTGGCAAATCCGCAGGAAGTAAAAGAAGAATATAACATAGAGCTGTGTAAAAAAGAGGATTTGCCTCTTGCCGACACATTGATAGTGGCCGTGCCTCATAATGAATTTGCGCGAATGAGAGCTGATGACATTCGTCTGTTAATGAATGAGGAAAATCTGCTACTGGCAGATATTAAAAATATTTACAATAAAGAAGAAATAAAAAATAAAGGCATTAAATATTGGACATTATAATTATGAGCACATATCTTGTAACCGGTGGAGCCGGATTTATTGGAACAAATATTGTTAAAAATTTGCTCTCCAACGGACACAATGTAAGAGTCATTGATAATTACAGCGGAGGACGGTATGCTGATCGTTTGCAGGAAAAAACTGAATATATTGAAGCTGATATAAAGGACACAGAAGCTTTAAAAAAGGCAATGCAGGGAATAGATGGCGTATTTCATACTGCCGCAGTCCCAAGAATGCCTTACTCAGTTGAACATCCTCAAGAGACAAATGAAAATAACATAACAGGAACTTTGAATGTGCTGGTGGCGGCTCGTGATGCAGGCGTTAAAAGGATTGTTTACAGTGCTTCTTCATCTGCATATGGCAATCAGACGATTTTTCCGTTTCAAGAAGATATGAAGCCATGTCCAATGAGCCCTTATGGATTGCAAAAATATGTTGGTGAAGAATATTGTCGGCTTTTTTTTGAACTGTATGGATTGGAGACAGTATCTCTGCGTTATTTTAATGTGTATGGCCCTTATATGGATCCCAATGGAGCTTACGCGCTTGTGATAGGTAAATTTTTACAGCAAAAAAAGAATAATAAGCCAATGACAGTGTGCGGAGATGGTGAATATTATCGCGACTACACTCATGTTAATGATGTGGTAGCGGCAAATATATTGGCAATGAACAGTGAAAAAGCTGGAAAAGGCGAAGTCATCAATATTGGAAATGGAAAGCCATATTCCGTAAATCAACTTGTTGAAATTATGGGAGGTCAATCAGTAAAAATTGATCCAAGACCTGGGGATCCAAGGCACACTGAAGCTGACATAACTCGCGCTCAAGATTTATTGGATTGGGCGCCTGAAATATCGCTTATAGAAGGCATACAACTATTAAAAAATGAATGGGGGCTTAATCATTCATAATGTAGCGCGAAAGATGGAGAAGACACACATTAATATTTAAAAAATTAAAAAATCATCCAAATTAAGTAAGGATGATTTTTTGTTTTGTCACAAGAATTTTTTTTAAACCGTTCATCGTACTGAATAGGCGATTATGTACTGAATTTGAACGCGATTATTTTGCCACCACATTCACATATTTTGTTTTTTTCAAGATGCCATCAAATCTTCTGCGTTTTTTTTGCGTAAATTTCACTATTCCGTTTATCAGTGAGAATAGCGTGTCATCTTTTCCTTTTTTAACGTTTTCACCGGGATGAATTTTAGTGCCTCTTTGGCGAATTATAATCATGCCTGATTTGGCGGTTTGTCCATCATGTAATTTTACGCCTAAACGTTTTGACATTGAATCGCGCCCTAATCTTGTGGAGCCACCTGCTTTCTTATGTGCCATACTTTTAAATGATATTTATTTATGCTTTTACAGCTAAATACGCTGACATTATACAATATTTATATTTGCTTGTCAACAGTGCTGTTTTTTGCTAAAATACACGACAATATTACTGTTTTTTGTTATGTTTTATTATATTAGATTATATTTGCGCGATTTGTGGATTTTAATTCCATTGATTTTAGTTGCTGTTTGCCAATTATTGGCTTGGTATTTTGTTGGTTCAAATATCAAGCCAAGCATGGAACAGGTTTTTTTGCACTATAATATAGTTTTCGGAGTTGATCTTGTTGGAGTATGGTGGCGCATCTATCTTTTGCCATTCGGTGGGTTATTTGTTATTTTATTGAATTACGCGATTTCATATTATATTTATAAGTCAGAGAAGTTTTTAGCCCGTTTATTGGCCTTTTGGGCGCTTTTTTTTAATGTGTTTTTGACAATAGCCGTGTATTTGATCGTACGGCTAAACATTTAATTTTTGCATTCAATGTCTCTTAAGTCAAGAAACAACAACGGCGTTGACAAGCTTTTTTTGGCTTTGTCAGGCGCGCTACTGTGTTTCGGATTGATTATGCTTACTTCAGCCAGCGCTTCTATTGGGTATGCTCAATTCGGAGATACATATTATTTTATAAAAAATCAGCTTTTGCATGGTGTTTTATTCGGCCTTGTTCTTTTTCTATTGTTTCTGCACATAAAGCATAAATTTTGGCGTAAATTGGCATGGTTGGTTTACGCCCTGTCTATAATTTTGTTGATTCTGGTTTTTGTGCCATCAGTGGGCTTGGTAATAAATGGCGCGCACAGTTGGATAAATGTTTTTGGATTATTCAGCTTCCAGCCATCAGAATTTGCTAAGCTCGCTCTTGTAATTGTTTTAGCAAGAATGCTTAGCGCCAAAGATTTTAATGTCAATAATATAAAACAAGGCGTATTGCCGATTATATTTGTGGTGGCGCCACTCATTGGTTTGATTACAGCACAGCCGGATATAGGAACTCTTTCAATTATATGCGTGATAATTTTCGGAATGTTGTTTGTAGGCAAAATGCGTCTTGCTCACCTGTCAATTCTTACCATATTGGGAGTTGTCGGCATAGGGGCTTTAATGCTCGCCGCTCCATACCGCGTTCAAAGATTAACAACCTTTTTACATCCTGAACTTGATCCGCAAGGAATTGGATATCAAATCAACCAATCATTTTTAGCCATTGGATCGGGCGGTTTGTTCGGCCTTGGACTTGGAAATTCAAGGCAGAAATTTCAATATCTTCCGGAAGTTCATGCTGACTCCATTTTTGCCATAATTGCTGAAGAAACCGGCTTTGTTGTTTCAATAACTTTTGTATTTGCACTGCTGTTTTTTTGTTTAAGAGGTCTGAAAATAGCAAAAAAAGCGCCAGATGACTTCAGTCGTTTACTTGTCACAGGTATTATGATATGGTTGATAGGGCAATCTTTTTTAAATATTGGCTCAATGGTGGGTCTTTTTCCTCTTACCGGAGTACCTTTGCCTTTTGTAAGCCATGGGGGCTCTGCCTTAATGGTTATTTTGGCTTCTATTGGTATTGTAATGTGTGTAAGTAGGGAAGCAAGAATATAACTCATAGTTTATGAAATTAATTGTAACCGGCGGAGCCGGATTTATAGGGTCAAATTTTATAAGACATATTTTTTCCAAATATCCTAACTATGAGATTGTGAATTTGGATTTGCTGACTTATGCAGGTGGTTTAGACAATTTGAAGGACGTTGATAGCCGACATAATTATGAATTCATAAAAGGCGATATTGGAGATAAGGACTTGACTGACAAACTTGCAAAACAAGCCGACATTATTGTTAATTTTGCCGCTGAAACTCATGTTGATCGATCAATCAGCAATAGTTTTGATTTTATCAATACAAATGTTGTAGGGACGCATAATTTGTTGGAGTCTGCTAAAAACAACAACAAGATTAGATTTCATCATATTTCAACGGACGAGGTATATGGCCATTTGGGCTTGGAAGATGATCCATTCAATGAATCTACCAAGTATGACCCCAGAAGTCCTTATAGCGCCTCCAAAGCCGCGTCTGACCACCTTGTAATGTCGTATTACCACACTTATGGTCTTCCTGTCACCATTTCCAATTGTTCAAATAATTACGGACCATACCAGTTTCCGGAAAAGCTTCACGCGCTTTTTATCACAAATCTTCTTGAAGGTAAAAAGGTTCCACTATATGGTGACGGGCTTAATATACGCGATTGGCTTTTTGTGGAGGATCATTGCGAGGCAATTGATAGGATTATTCATCATGGAAGAATAGGCGAAACATATTGCATTGGAGGAGGATGTGAAAAAACAAATTTGGAAGTTGTCTATGAGATTTTAAAATTATTGGGTATGAATGACAATATGATTGAGTATATAAATGACAGGCCTGGTCATGACCGCAGATATGCAATGAGTTATAAAAAAATGAAACAAGAGCTTGAATGGAAGCCGAACACGGATTTCAGCAATGGCATGATTAAAACAGTTGAATGGTATAAAAAGAATCAAGAATGGTGGATGAAGCGCAAGAGCAACATAAAATAGAAAATTTTAAATGAGTCCACATTCAATATTACAAGTAATATGAAAATATTAATAATAGGCAATGGATTTCTCGGCAAAAGATGCTTGAACGCTTGGCCTGATGCAATTATGGCTGAAGCAAGAATTGAATCTGCACAAGATGTTTTGGATTTGCTTGACAAGCATAAGCCAGATGCTGTTTTAAATTCAGCCGGAGTTGTTGGCAAGCCAAATGTTGATTGGTGCGAAACCCACCAGCTTGAAACAGCTTTTGGCAATACAATACTTCCAATAATGATTGCAAAAGCATGCGCTGAAAACGGCGTTTATCTTTTGCACATGGGAACCGGATGCATTTTTTACGGGGATTCTCCGAATAAAGACGGCTGGCGTGAAAATGATCATGCAAATCCATCGGCTGTTTACACAAGAACAAAATATGCCGGAGATTTGGTGTTATCAACCATTCCAAATGTTGGCATCGCGAGAATACGTATGCCCATTGATAGCATTCCGCATCCGGCCAATTTGATTGATAAAATATCAAAGTATGAAAAAGTGGTTGACGTGAGGAACAGCGTTACTGTTGTGGAAGATATGATTGAGGTTTTTCATCAACTTATTGAGAAAAAATCAACAGGCATCTTTCACGTGGTTAATCCGGGCTCAATATCTCATAAAGAAATTCTGGATTATTACAAGCAATTTGTTGATTCAAAACATGACTGCCAATGGATTGGCGAGCAGGATTTAGTTGAGCTTGGCTTGGCAAAGAAAAAGCGCTCAAATAATATTATGAGTTCAAACAATCTGGCAGGCATTGGAATAAATATGAGGCCTGTTAGCGAGGCCGTAAAAGATTGCATGCAAAAATACGCGACAGCAAGGAAAAATATCTTAATTTAAAAATTATTTAACATTTAAATACTTAATATATGTCGCAAAAATTGCTGGATGATTTAACAAAATTAGCAAAAAAAGACAGCAAAGGACTGCTTGGCAGTATTCAAAAATTGCATTTGCAATTCGCGCAGATTTTCAATGAATCAAGTTATATTAAATTCCCTTCTAAATATAAAAAAGCCAAAAACATTGTGGTCGTAGGCATGGGCGGTTCAACTTTGGGTTCGTATTTATTAAAGCCCTTGTTCAGCCAACAGATGAAAATACCAATGGATGTCATAAACGACTATAAAGTTTCCGGATCTGTAAATTCTCGCACTCTTGTTATAGCAAGCAGTTATTCAGGCACTACTGAAGAGACAATTACTGTGGCCAAAGAAGCTAAAAAAAGAAATGCCATGGTTATTTGTCTTGCGTCCGGAGGATCGCTGGCAATATGGGCGAAAAAAAATAGAATTCCTTTAATTACTTTTAAAGCAGTTAATAATCCATGTGGCCAGCCAAGAATGGGATTAGGTTATACGGCAGGAGCTCAGCTTTTAATTTTGAATAATCTTGGATATATAAAATTATCGCAAAAAATGCAAAAGCATATAGTTAGCACAATAGCATATTATGATACTTTATTCGGAGTTTTAACTCCACATAAAGACAATATAGCAAAAAAAACAGCCATGCTTTTATTGGAGAAGTGCGCTATATTTGTATCATCCGAACATATTTCAGGATGCATTCATGTCGCGTCCAACCAAATGAATGAAACATCAAAAAGATTTGCAGCGTTTTTTACCATTCCAGAATTAAATCATCATTTGCTTGAAGGAATGGCAAAGCCGGCATCCAACAAAAAAGCGCTGTTTTTTATAATGTTTAATTCATCGCTGTATAATAAAAGAAATCAAAAACGCTATCAAATAACCAAAGAAGTGCTGAATAAAAACGGTATTCAGAGCTTGATGTATAATTGTCTAGAGAAAGATGCAATAGGGCAGGCGTGTGAACTATTGGTGTTCAATTCATATTTGAGTTATTATTCGGCAATGTTGGAGAATATAGATCCGAATCCAGTACCTTTTGTTGATTATTTTAAGGCCAGAATGAAAAAATAGTATGGATTTGAGCGTTATTACAGTAACTTGGAATTCTTCTGACTATATAGAAAAGCAGGTATTGTCCGTTCAAAAATCTGCGATTGGTTTAGAATATGAGCAGATTATTGTTGATAACAATTCAATGGATGATACTGTTAAGAAGGTGGAAAAAATTAAAAATATCACGCTAATTTATAATAAAGAAAATCGAGGTTTTGGAAAAGCAAATAATCAGGCCTTTGTAAAATCATCTGGAAAATATATATTATTTCTTAATCCTGACATGGAGATTTTAAAAGCTCCTCCTCTGTCGCAGGCCATTGCCTATATGGAAGATAATTCACATGTTGGCATAATGAGTTACCGACTAATAAATAAACATGGCAATATAAATTTAGCGGATGGACCGCGACATTTTCCAAAAATGTTTGATCAGTTGCTTATTTTGCTGAAAGTTCCTCATTTATTGCCGAATATCTTAAAAAAATATCATTATGCCGACATTGATTTTACTAAAATACGCGAAGTTGAAACGGTCAGAGGCGCTTTTATGATCGTAAAAAGAGAATTGATTGAGAAAAGGGGATATGCTTTTGACGAGCGTTTTTTTAATTGGTTTGAAGATGTGGACTTATGCATGTATGCAAAACGAGCCGGCTATAAAGTCATATATCATCCCGAATTTTCCTGCATTGATTATGTGGGTCAAAGCTTTGCAAAAAATAATCAGATAGGCCGGCAGATCCAATTCACTGAAAGCATGCTGGTCTACTTTAAAAAATATAGCAATTTTTATGTTTGGATATGGATAGCAGTATTTCGGTGGATTGGCATTGCTATGTCATATTTGTTCGGAAATGTAAGTAAATAGATTTATGAATATAAAATTATCAATAAACCTTGTTACTTGGAATGCTGAAAAATATTTGCCGGCTCTGGTGGAATCATTAAAGAGACAGACATTTAAATGTTGGTCACTTTTTGTTCTTGACAATTTTTCAACAGATAATACAGTTCAACTGATTGGAAAAGACCTGGATAATTTAAGTGTTCAATCTTTTTTTATTAAAGAACAGAAAAACATTGGATTTGCGTCTGCCCACAACCGTTTATTTTCCGAGAGTAAAAGCCAATATATTTTGGTGCTTAATCAAGATATAATAATGTCTGATAATTGCCTTGAAAAACTGGTAAGTTTTTTGGATAATCACTTGCGCGTAGGCGCAGTAGCGCCTAGATTGATGAAATACAAAGAACCGAATATTATTGACAGTTTGGGCTTAAAAGTATTAAGAAGCGGAAGAATTATTGATGATTTTGCGGGCAAAAATTTTTTAGCAGAGAAATTTTATGCTGAATCAAATGAATCAAGACATGTGTTTGGTGTTTCAGCATCCTGTGCCATGTATAGACGTGAAGCTCTTGAGAAAACAGCTTTTAATAAAACAGAAGTTTTTGATGAAAGTTATTTTTCCTATAAAGAAGATATTGACTTGGCTTATCGTTTGAATTTTATTGGTTATGATTCATATGTTCTTATGGATGCAATAGCTTTTCATGATCGCACCGGCGCTATGCCGTCAAATTTGGGCGATAGAAGCGCTCTTAAAAATAAGAAAAAACAATCTGATTTGATCAAATATTACAGCTACAAAAATCATATTGCAACTCTTTACAAGAATCTCAGCTTTAAGAAATTTGTGCTGAGTTTCCCTTTTATCTTTTTTTATGAATTAAAGAAATTTTGTTTTTTTCTTTTGTTTGATAGGTCTGTTTTGCGAGGCCTATCTGATTTGTGGAAAACGCGAGAACAAATAAAGAAAAGAAGAAGATTGGTAAATAAAGTAAAGGTGGGGAAATAAGATCGTATTTGCGTAGCGTTAAAGATGCGCACACAAGATCAATAATAATAGGAATTTAATTTCCGCATCGGATTTTATCCTATTGTGGCTATCCATTCTCCAATATAATGAGTGGCAATAATTACCACAACAGTGATAAGCAAATGTTCAAAAGCCACTTTGTATGGGTTTGCGTTTTGTTGTTTGCCTATGAAATAACTGAATATTGTTATTATCAATAGTCCCCATGCCACGCAAACAATAATCGCAGTTGAAAGTTCAAACAGTATGACCGGAAAAATGAATAACAATGCGAAAACAAACTTGGACAGAAAGGTGGTGATTGTTGCTTCCCAGATTTCTTTTACTGTGTGCTTGTTTTCAGCTTCTTCTGAAATATGAACGCCCAATGCGTCTGACAGCGCATCAGCAGTGGCGATTACAAGTATGCCGCCAATAACGACAATATCCGAGTTGGTACCTGAATGCAAACCGACAATTAATCCCAAGGTTGTAATTGTACCTGATGTAAGTCCAAAGCTAAAACCTTTTTTTATTGAAATTTTCATAAAAGATGAATTTGTTGATTATTTAAATGACAATAAATTCTCTTATTCTTTGCTTGGACTTAAAAATTAGTCCGAAGTTGGGGTGTAAAGTCTATATATCGGCAAAGCCGACACTTTGTCTAAGAAACCCGCCCAGATACCCCGCGGTTTGTTGCGGGGTCGGGTTTATTAGCGCCCTCGTTTTACAGGATGAGCCCTTGTCAAAGAATTATTTTTTAAAATTTAAGCGTTTATAATTTTTTTTGCCAGTACCCTTGTAAGCTTGTTTGTATCAAGTATGATTTCATAACCTCCAAAGATTTTTTTGATTTCTTTTTCACCTCCGGAATTTTTTCTGACATCCACGATCATAATACCGTTGTGGTTCATTTTTTTGTAGACATTATCCAGATATGTTGAAATAGGATAGTGGAAGCCCCAAGAAATCAATGAAATAACTATATCAAAGTTGGCTTCAAACGATATATCATTTGATGCAGTTGCTTCTTGGGCATGAATTTTTTTAGAATCAATGCAGTTGGCCTCCAATATTTGTTTGGAAATTTGTAGCGAGTTGTAGAAAGAACTTTTCTCCTTAAAATCATAATGAACTTTGTCATCAATTTTTGTTTTATCTATTAAAAAGATATTAATATTATTTCCATAATGCTTACTTATTAAAACATCTATCGCAGCAACTCCGCATCCAATATCTAAAATGGAATTGGCAGTTTGCGGAAGTTTTTTTTTAATTATGTCATATTCCAACTCCAAATCCTCAATATATTTCGTTTTTATTTTAGATGAAAATAAAAAGCTTCTTAAATTGATGCTTAAATTATGACAAAATTTGTATGACCCAAGTAAAGTTAAAAGTTTGAATATAAAATTATTCCTTAAGTAGCCGGTCCTTTGAAATAAAATGTACTTGACGGAATTATTCGGAAGTTTAATGCTCATCATACTTCTTTGTTTAAAAGATAAATTATAATTTTATTCCACTTATTCTCCAGCTAACTCCTTTATAAGGGCTTAAATGTATATTTGTGAATTCATTATCGTTTAGCCAGCTTTTTGCTCGAGATTTGTTGATAAATTGGACTTGCGGGGCATTTAATTTGTCAAAAACGTTCAAGGTATTTCTATAGAATGATAGTTTTCTAAAATTTTGGAAATATTCATAAAAAGGCAAAAAATTTATTGGTAGCATATATAAGGAGTAGATTGGCAAATACATTAAGGCAGTTACAGATTGTGATAATAGGAGTAATTTTTTTCGCGATATTTTGTGCAAGAATATTTTTCTTAATGGCTCAACCAAGTGTTCAACTAGAAAGTTACCTTCTTTTGAATAAACCCACATAATTAACTTGCCGCTGGGTTTTGTGTGATCAATAAGGTTCCTTACGGTTTTATCAGGATCATCAGTATGGTGAATAACGCCTATTGAAAATACAATATCAAATTTTTTTTCAAGCTTCATGTTCGCAATATCATCCTCAATAAAATCAATATTATTGAATTTATTATTTCTTTTTTTTGCGATTTCAACGGCATTTAGATCAACAGCGCAGATGGATTTGGCATATGGAGCCACAAAATATGTGTGTTGTCCTCCTCCACTGCCGCATTCCAGTACATCTTTATCGCGGAAATCTTCAAGGGTTGTTGGGCTGATCCAATCCTCAAATAAAAACAGTTCATTATCTTGAACTAAGTTCCATTGCTCGAACCATTCTTTTTGTTTTTTTTGCACCATAAGAGTTTCACCTTAAACTATAATATATTATGAAGGGCTTACAGTCAACTGCTTTACTAATAATTTTAACCATTTAATGAACCCCTCCCTGTGCCAAGAGCACAGGGTATCAGGTCAAAAGGCATAATGTCTGCGACTCTACCCCGTGGCAAGACCACGGGGTATTTTACCTGCGCTCGCTCGGAAATGAAAACAAGTTTTCATTTCTCTCACT
>JBDRCM010000045.1:0-13691 GCA_043821725.1 bacterium
GCTTCCTGAACTTAATACTTCCACTTGGTCGTCTATACCGTCAAGCCTTATAGCCGAACCAGACATTCCACTTACTCCGGCTTGAGGACATGATTGGGCTACGCATGTGGCGTGATTATTCAGACCAGAAGTATCAATAAAAGTGGTTGAGCTAGGTGATTCGTTTAGGTTTAAACTTAATAAATTTTCTAATACTGTAAAACTATTAATCTCACTTTTTACAATATTACCAGCGCTATCTTGTGCTTCAATTTGCCAATAATATTTTATACCATTATCAAAAAATACTTCCTGAGTCAGAATGTCTTTATTAAGAAAAAAATCATTATGTATTAAAGATTTAGTTGTTTTAGACACTATGGTTGAACTAGTCGAGGTAGTTATAGCAATATATGTATGATTACCTTCTAAAAGATTAGTGCTAGATGTACCAAAACGCATTTTATAATGAACTGCATCTCCTATGTCTGGATCACTACCTTGCCAAACAAATTCTGTTGGCGAAGTATTGATTTCTCCTACTGGACTTAATAATGTTGGTTTATTTGGATTAGTGGCATTAATACCAGTATATGTAAAATTCCAAATATCACCTTCGTAATTCTTGCTATCTGCTCTTGCTCCTGCCTGCCAGTAATATGTCTGACCGGTCTGGAAATTGCCAATACTATATGGATAAGATACTTCCAGCCGTCTAGTACATGGATAATTTGTTGCAGAACCCGGCACACAAACTATAGTATCCATTGTGGGTTGCCAAGTCATGCTGTTGCTAGTTTTACCAAAATGTAAATGAAACATCATCCCATTGCTACTTGTAACTGTTCCTCCATCGTCAAACAAAAATTCTGTTGGAACATATGGAACATTACCAGTTAAATTTGGATTAGTCGGACTATAGTACATACTAGTAGTACTAGCTTTGGTATTCAAGGTTAAAAGAAATGCCATACCAAAAATAACGGGTAATAAAAATAACCCTGATTTTTTATTATTCATAAGCATAATTTTATAAAATGAATTACCCCACAGCAGAGCTACGAGGTATCCAAATGTAGAAGATTTTTATTTTGAGAAACCGATGATTTCTCAAACTCTTCCTTGCATGGATACCCCGGAGCAAAGCTCCGAGGAATTAGTTGATTAAATACAGTTCTACTATAGTAAGTAAAACACAAATTGTTATTTTTGTCAAGGGTTGGCCAAAGAATATGGTCTTACATTAAATTTAAAAATTGCTGTTCATCTAAAATTTTTACACCCAAAATCAAAGCTTTGTCATGTTTGTTACCAGAATTCTCCCCTGCCACCACATAATCAGTCTTTTTGCTCACTGAACCGCTGACATCACCGCCCAATCCGCGAATTTTCTCTTTGGCTTGGTCGCGAGTCAGCGAACTCAAACTTCCGGTTAAAACAAAAGTTTTTCCTGCAAATTTTGTATTTTTCAATTTACCATTTATTTTATGTATAACAACACCATTTCTAGCCAATTCAGCCATAAAATCTTGTTTTTCTTTATCAGAAAAATACAAATGAATTGATTGGGCCACTTGTGGACCGACATCTTGAATTTTAGCCAAATCTTCAGCACCAGCTGTCATTAATTTATCTAAACTGCCAAACTCTTGAGCCAAAGCAACAGCTGTTTCCTCACCCACATGACGAATGCCCAAAGAATAAACAAAGCACGCTAAATTTATTCTTTTTGAATTATCAATGGCTTTAATCAAATTTTCAGCTGATTTTTCCGCAAAACGCTCCAATGGCTGCAAATCTCCCATGCTTAAAATAAACAAATCAGCAGGGCTCTTAATCAAGCCTTCATTTAATAGTTGTTCAACTATTTTTTTGCCCAAACCATCAATATTAAAAGCTTTTTTGGATACAAAATGTATAATTTGTTTCAATTCTTGCGCATAACATTTGGAATTTACACAAAACAATCCTGCTGAAACTTGCTGTTTTTTATCCACTATTTCTTGTCTTTTCACTTCTGAATGACAAATTGGGCAGGTTTTTGGCTCTGCCACTGATTTCTCTCTGCCTGTGCGCATCTTATCCAAAACTCGCACCACCTTGGGAATAATATCTCCTGCTTTTTCCACCACCACTGTATCCCCTATTTTTACGCCCAAACGCTTGATTTCATCAAAATTATGCAAAGTGGCATGCGTAACCGTGGTTCCGGCCAACTTAACCGGTTCCATCAAGGCCACCGGAGTCAGAGCGCCGGTTCGACCAACTTGCACATAAATATCTTTAATCTTGGTGGTGGATTGTTCTGCCGGAAACTTAAAAGCAATGGCCCATCTTGGAGCTTTGCCAGTGTATCCCAAAATATCTTGATATTTTTTTTGATTTACTTTCACTACCACGCCGTCAATCCAAAATGGCTGTGAATTTTTGCCTTTCTGCCATTTGGCATGAAAATCCATAATTTGTTTAATTGTCTTACAAACCAGCCAATTTTGATCAGTCTTAAAACCAAGCTTCCCTAATTTTTCTAATTCTTGAGCTTGCGTGGCAGGAATATCTCCTGCTGAAATATCATAAACAGTTAAATCCAGCTTGCGCTCGGCCACAATCTTTGAATCCAGCTGTCTGATAGTGCCTGCGGCTGCATTGCGCGGATTTGCAAACAATGGCTGTTGATCTTTTTCTCTTTGTTCATTTAGGTCGTCAAAATGCTCGCGATCCATCCAAATCTCCCCTTCAGCCACAATATCTATCTTATCCGACAAATTAACAGGCGCAGATAATATGGTTTTTATGTTTTGAGTTACATCCTCTCCAATTTTACCGTCCCCGCGCGTGGCCGCGGTTTTCAGCCTGCCCTTTTCATAAGTCAAGACAACATGCAAGCCATCAATTTTCAACTCGCAAGTATAATCCAAATCTTTAGGCCGATGACCCAATTCTTTTTCTAAAAATCGCAGAATCCTTTTATGCCAATCTTCCATATCATTCTGATTAAAGGCATCATTAAAAGACCACTGCATCACAGAGTGCTCTATTTTTTCAAACTTATCCAAAGGCTGGCCAGCCACTCTTTGAGTAGGCGAATCAGTCGTAATTAATTCTGGGTGTGCCAGCTCAATCTTGCACAGTTCGTTCATCAATCCATCATACATGCTATCAGTCACTTCTGGGTCATTCAAAACATGATAACGATGACGCAACTCATCAATCTGTACTCTAAGTTTTTTAACATGATCTTTTAAATCTTCAGACATGACGATTTTTTTATCTAATAAGCCCAATATACCAATTTATCACCTCTTGAGCATAAAACATAGAAAACATAGTAGCCACAGCCAAAAATGTTCCAAAAGGTATTTGCGACTTCATGTTTTTACGGCTGAATGCAAGCAGTAAAACGCATACAATGGCGCCACTTACATATGCGATAATCAAAGCAACCAAAACACCTGGCCAGCCAAGCCAAACCCCCATCATAAGCCCCATTCTAACATCACCGCCACCAATCCATTTTCCCTTTGAAATAATATACTGTAAGAAGAAAAAACCTCCACCTAACAGAGATGACAACAAAATATGATTTGGACAATGATTAACACATAGTATAGTGTATAAACAACCACCAGCCACGCCAATCCAAATTATCTCGCTTGGAATAATTTTATACAAAAAATCAAAAATAAAAATCACTAATAATATTCCGATAAAAAATACATCGCGATTATAGTTCAAAAAATTAAAACTGCTGGAATTTAAATGATACCATGTGATAAATAAAAAAAGTAAAGCTGTTCCAAGCTCTACCCATAAAAAATGAGACGGAATATGTTTCCTGCAAGTACGGCATTTTCCGCGTAATATCAAATAACTGAAAACCGGAACATTTTCATACCAGTTTAATTGACGACGGCATGCCGGACAAATACTGCGCCCTCGCGATATTCTGATATTTTCATGCCTGCGCCAAATCCATGAGTTTAAAAAACTGCCAAAACTAAGACCGAATATGGAAATAACGATATATAAAAATCCTCCCAAGTCGCGGTAAACTTGATTGTCCATATTATAACACATTAAAACAATTTGTTATATTACCAGTATAGCACATCCAAGCCTTCTTTCAAGAGTTATCCACAAACAAAAACCTCCCCACTCCAATATAAATCGGAACAAGGAGGCTTAAGATTTAGTCAAATATTGAGATGTTAGTCGGCAATACCTGATGGGCTTGCAACAACCGTACCGCTGAATCCACTCATATTACCTTCCAATTCTGCTACCAAAGTATAAGTAGTGCTAGCTCCGGTATATACATAAGTATTACTTCTAGGATCAGATGGGACTTGGCCCATATAAGGATTTGCACATCCAGTAGCGGCCCAACCGTTTGAATTTAAGCATCCGTAACTGCCTGTGCCTAAAGTTGAACTAGCTCCGGCTGGATATTCATTATTGTCAGTATAATAAAGTTCTAAAGCAGTTTGCACTTGCTTCACATCAGACAAGCGCTTTGAATCACGCGCTTTTACTCTTGCGCTTCCCAAGGCTACTACTGCCAATGTTGATAATAAACCAATAATGGCGATTACTACCAATAACTCAATTAAAGTAAAACCTCTTTTGTTCATATATTCACCCCCTCTCTTTTGTAATTCATATTTTTTAAATTTTCAATACTTTTCTAACCTTTTCCACGACTTCAGAAGGCTTAAAATGTATCTTGATTAAATAATCTTCAGCGCCCATCTCAATCCCCTTTTCCACATCATCTTTTTGACCTAGATTAGTCAACAGAATAACCGGTATATCTTTAACAGCCGGGTCGGCCTTCAAAGCCTTAAGCACTGCAAACCCGTCTAATTTCGGCAAAAGAATATCCAGTAAAATTATATCAGGCTGTTTCTTTTTAGCGTCAACCAAACCTTTTTCTCCATTATCAGATACAGATATTTTAAAACCCTCGACTTCAAATTTCTTTTTATAAATACCGGCTAAAAAGATATCGTCCTCAACCAAAAGCACATTCTTTTTGTCTGCATTCTTCTTCTTGGGCATAAAACTTAATTTTAATATTTAAGGTTGTCATGCTGAAGCTGTTTCAATATGACAATATTATTATACCATATTCCTTAATGCAAGGCCAATAGCCACTGACATGCAAGGACCTATCTCGTGCAATACTGGCTTAAGCCCTTGCTGGCACACCACTCTGGCCCATGGATCTCCTATATAACATTTGATTTTAAACTTATCAGATATATAGTCAGTCAGATACGGTAAAAAAGCGGTTCCGCCGGTAAGAATAATTTTTTCTACTTTTTTATCAACATTTCCAATCTGGCGTAAATACAGATCCAGGCTGATCTCTATTTCTTTTACAATAGGTTCGGCAATTGGCATTAATATTTCTAATAACTTTTGACGGCTTAATTCCATGGCCGAAGATTGTCCGGAATGATAATTAAATAAATCACGCTTAATTTGATCTACATACTCGTCTTCTATATTCAAAATATTTTGTATAATCTTATCAGCCTTATTGCCTCCAAAATCTATGCTCTGATTTGTAACCGGCATGGATTGGTCTATTATAAAAAAATTAGTTCTTTCCGCGCCAATATCAACTAGCAAATTGACGGAATTGTCACGCCCCACCAAACTGCGCGTCAGGGCTGATGATTCAGGTTCTAAAGCCTCCAACAAAAGGCCGGCTCTTTGAAAAACTTTTGAATAAAAACTAATCAAAGTGTTGGGCACGGCATTAACCACTATCCTCTGGTCTTTCTGTTTTTCATGCTTATCAACCTTGTTTAATGGTTGATAATCCAAAGACATATCTTCTAAAGGCAATAGAATAAACTTTTTAACTTCAGCCCTAACAAACTCTTGTAATTCTTCTGCTTTGTTTGTGACCGGAACCGTAACCACGGCATGAAAAACCGAAGAAACAGGCAAGCTGACAACAGCCTTTTTTGTGGATGTCCGGCTAGCCTTGCATAAGCCCTTAAGCTGGTTGGCATAATCTTGAATTTTCCTTTCATCTATTTTTTCTTTTTCTAAATTTGCCGTCTGTTTCTCATTATAGTCTGGATCGTCTTTCAAATTAATTGTAAAACTGCCCACCTTGTTCAAAGACTGATGCTGGGTTAAATTATGGATATCATGTTTTTCAATTGTCATCCCGTATGTAAACAAGACAGGCCTTGCTTTCTGGCGCTGTAACTCTACCAACTTAACCCCGCTGGCGCCAATGTCAACTCCCAAATATGAATCAGACTTAAAAAACATAAAAAATATTATCTCTATCAAAATGACTTAGATTTACTATGCTTCTCTATTATACCAAAAAAATCATTAACATGACATGTTTGTATTGATAACTGTGGATAAATAGGGTAAAATAGTTAAGAGATAATTAAAAAATCCTATGCCAATACATTTTCACAATAGCTTAAAACGCAAATTGCAAACATTTAAATCCATAAAGCCCGGGCAAGTCGGCTTGTACACTTGCGGCCCGACTGTGTATAACCATGCCCACATAGGAAACTTGCGTACTTATATTTTTGAAGACATTTTAAAAAGAGTTCTGCTGTTCAATGGCCTCAAAGTCAAACATGTAATGAACATCACTGATGTTGGCCATCTAACCAGTGATGCTGACCACGGACAGGATAAAATGGAAAAAGGAGCACAACGAGAAGGCAAGACCGCTTGGGAAATTGCTGAATTTTATACACAGGCCTTTAAACAAGACTTGCAAGATCTAAACATTATAGCTCCAAACAGATGGTGCAAAGCCACTAACTATATTAAGGAGCAAATTAAACTGGTAAAAATATTGGAAAAAAAAGGCTTTACATACATAACTTCAGACGGTGTATATTTTAACACTTCCAAATTCAAAAATTATGGCGAACTAGCCAATCTAAAAGCGCAAAAAGCGCCGGCTCGAGCCAGAGTCAGTTTGGGAGAGAAAAAAAACCCCACGGATTTTGCATTGTGGAAATTTTCTGGCGCTAATGAAAAAAGACAGATGGAATGGAAAAGCCCATGGGGAATTGGTTTCCCGGGCTGGCACTTGGAATGTTCAGCCATGTCAGCTAAATATCTTGGACAGCCGTTTGATATACACTGCGGAGGCATTGATCATATCCCGATTCATCACACCAATGAAATCGCTCAAAGCGAATGCGCTAATGATAAGCCATTGGCCAATTATTGGTTACATGGAGAATTTCTATTAATACAAGACCACAAAATGGCTAAGTCCGATGATAATTTCTTGACTTTGCAAAGCATCAAAGATAAAAACGCCTCTGTTTTGGCTTATAGATATTTTCTTTTGCAAACTCATTATCGCAAACAATTAAACTTTTCTTGGCAAGCTTTGCAATCTGCCCAGAACGGATTGGAACACCTGTATAATTTAGCAACCGAACTTCCAACTGTTAAAATCGCCGGTGATCAAAATTTAAAGAATAAATTTACCAGGTATATTAATAATGACCTATATTTGCCCGGCGCCTTGGCCATGATATGGGATGCATTAAAAAGCAAAAAAATCAGCTTGCCGGCTTTATTGGAATTTGATCAAGTATTGGGACTACGCATAAAAGAAAATATCAAGAAAAGCCAGGCAACCATACCGGCATCAGTGCAAAAACTGGTCAAAGAACGAGAACTGGCGCGCCAAAATCAAGACTGGAATAAAAGCGATAAATTAAGGAATCAAATTAAAAAACTGGGATATACTATTATAGACACGGCTGACGGCATGAAAATAACTTCGGATTAATTGTTAGCTGGCTTAAACTATGTTATAATTAAACTGGAATATATTATATATTCCGGCTTTTGCATAACTCAAATATGGCTTTCAAACCTGACAAAACAAAACTTGATCAACAAATACCATCAGCTCCAAAAGACATGGAGTATGCAGATTCTATATCTCCAAAAATAGAATTGGAGAGGACAATGGAAAAGAAAACTGAAACACCTGCACAAGAAAGATGGACTAAATCGGTTGAAGATGCAACTAATACAAAAAAACGACCGAACCTTTTGCAGAAAAAATCCATGGCAGTCCCTCAAGTACGCGATGAATTGACCATAAAAATTGAAAAAATACTAGAACAAGGGCTGGATGAGTCTTACCAAAATTTATCTCCAATTGCCAAGCAGGAATTTAAAATCAAAGGCGAACAGACAGCAATTAAAATCAGAGATCTAATGCGGTCCACCAGGGTAAAAGTCAAAAAAATACTTAAACTAATCCTAGAATGGTTGCGCATGTTGCCCGGAGTAAATGTATTTTTTCTGGAACAAGAAGCCAAAATTAAAGCCGACAGAATAATATCGTTGAAAGATATAATATAATTTTTGCTTTCAAAAAAGCCATACTTGCAATGACAAAGACAATTTCCAGTTAAACATGCTATAAAAAATTATGGAATTAACATATTTTCTAGACAACCTTTCCTACAATGCCGGGCAATTAATGCAAAATCCGCAAGCAGTCAATATTGTCATCTATTTAACCGGAGCCTGCGTCATTCTAGCTCTGCTTTTTATTTTACGCTCAATTCTTCATCTACGCACCCGCATAAAAAGTTCTTTTGACAAAACCATTTTCTTAATTAAAGTTCCAAAAGAAAAGAAAGGAGAAAAATTTGACCAGCAGAACACTACTGATGACAATATTAATAAGACGCGTGAAGAAGTAGCTATTGCTGAAACATTATTTTCGGCTGTGGCCGGACTGAAAACCGAAAAAGGCATCATTACATGGCTAAGAGGCAGCCAACGCCAATTTTCATTTGAATTAGTAGTCAAAAATAGTAAAATCTCTTTTTATGTGGCCACTCCCACCAAAATTAAGGATTTTATTATACAACAAATTCATGCGCAATATCCTCATGCTGAAATAACCGAAGAGCCTGATTATAATTTATTCAAACCCAATAGCCATATTGTGGGCGCATATTTATGGTTCAAACAAAAATCATCCTTTCCAATTAAAACCTATAAAAAACTGGATAGCGATCCAATGTTGGCGCTTTTAAATCCATTGAGTAAAATCCTGGAAGAAGAAGGATCAGCCATTCAATATGTGGTTCGGCCTGCCACGCCTCACTGGAGAAGGCAGGGAGTTAAAATTATCCGAGATATTAAAAAGGGTGAAAAATTTGAATATGCAGCCAGGCGCAATTGGCTAACCAGAGGCCTGTATCGTTGGAAAAAATCAGTTTTAACCAAAAACCAAGATGCCAGCCAACAGCATGACACAGGCGAAAAATATCAACTTACGCAAATGGAAGAGGAAATGGTTAAAAACATGGAAGAAAAACTAAGCCGAGGAGGACTTCAAACCACTATTAGGATAATCAGTTCGGCAGGTAGCAAGGAAAAGGCCAGCATGAATCTTGAAAATATAATCAGTTCTTTCAGCCAATACAATATTTATCGCTATGGCAATAGCTTTTTTGCAGTCGTGCCTAAAAAACCAACTGGATTAATTAGAGACTTTATCCACAGGTCCATACGTGAAGATAGATATATGGTATTGAATACCGAAGAAATGGCTTCTCTCTGGCACATGCCTCTTTCTCATACAGAAACTCCTCATATCAATTGGCTTGGAGCGCGCAAAGCACCTCCTCCTACCAACGCTCCAAAAGAAGGCGTAATCTTGGGAAGAGCCTTATATAGAGGAGAGGAAACCATTATACGAATGAAGCGCAATGATCGTTGCAGGCATCTTTATACAATCGGCAAATCTGGTGGTGGTAAATCTGTTTTTATAGAGAACTTGGCTGTACAAGATATCCAAAATGGCGAGGGCGTGTGCGTAATTGATCCGCATGGCGACTTTACAGAATATGTGCTTCAACATATACCCAAAGAAAGGGCTGATGATGTAATATATTTTAATCCGGCTGACGTTGACAGACCAATCGGATTGAACATGCTGGAAGTAAGAACAGAAGAACAAAAAGACTTTATCAGCCAAGAAATGGTGTCCATTTTCTATAAATTAGTATCAGACCCGTCAATGATAGGACCAATGTTTGAACACCAGATGCGCAATGTTATGTTTACCTTGATGTCTGACATCAAAAATCCCGGTACGATTGCGGAAATTCCACGCATGTTCACTGATGATGAATTTGTGGAAAAATGGAAGAAAAAATTAAAAGATCCGGTGGTGTTGGCTTTTTGGGACAAAGAAATGGCCAAAACTTCGGATTTCCATAAATCAGAGATGTTGGGCTATTTGATCTCCAAAGTTGGTCGATTCGTGGAAAACCAAATGATCCGCAATATTATCGGCCAAACCCATTCGGGCTTTAATTTCAAGGATGTAATGGATCAGAAAAAAATCCTATTGGTTAATTTGTCCAAAGGGCTGGTCGGCGAAATAAATTCAAATTTGTTGGGCATGATTATTGTATCAAAATTGCAAATGGCCGCTTTGGAACGAGCTTCCATACCGGAAGAAGAACGCCATGATTTTTATCTTTATATAGATGAGTTCCAAAACTTTATTACCGAATCCATTGCCACTATACTGTCTGAGGCTCGTAAATATCGTTTGAATTTAATTATTGCCCACCAATATATCAAACAGATGGTTGATAATAAGGGCAAAGAAACTGTCAAAGATGCTGTGTTGGGTAATGCAGGTACTCTAGTAACCTTCCGTATCGGGCCAGAAGATGCCGAGGTACTAAGCAAAGAATACGCACCAGTATTTAGTTCTTATGATTTGATCAATGTTGAAAAATATACAGCATATGTTAAACTGCTTATAGACAACACTGCGTCCAGGCCATTTAATATGCACACCTACCCGCCCATGCCCGGAAACAAGGAAATGGCTGTCGCCATAAAAGAATTATCTCGCTTAAAATACGGTCGTCCACGCGAAATTGTTGAAGCCGAAATCATGGAGCGAGCCGCTCTTGGAGTTACGCAATCCAAATCCGCTAATCTTCCAACTGAACCTAGCTTATAAAAAAATTATGCCCACAATCTACCAAAAATATCGTCCACAAAAATTCGCTGATCTGATTGGTCAAGAACATATAGTTCAAACCATAACCAATGAAATCAAAAATAACAATACGGCGCACGCCTATTTATTTTTCGGCGCTCGAGGTATTGGAAAAACCACCTTGGCCAGATTATTGGCCAAAGCCTTAAATTGTGAACAACGCGAATCTGGCCAATCAGAACCTTGCGGGGAATGTTCGGCTTGCAAAGAAACTTCGGCTAGCCGTAATATTGATGTAATTGAGATTGATGCGGCATCGCACACAGGCGTGGAAAATGTACGAGAAAATATTATTGAAAATGCTCAATTCAAGCCTACAAGAACCAAATACAAGGTGTTTATTGTGGATGAAGTGCATATGCTGTCCACCAGTGCTTTTAATGCTCTGCTTAAAACATTGGAAGAACCACCCGCGCATGTGGTTTTTATACTTGCTACCACTGAACTGCATAAACTGCCAGCCACTATCATATCCCGCTGTGAACGCTTTAATTTCCAAAAAATTTCCTATGACCAAATGCTCAAGCGCCTAAAAATCATTTGCGACCAAGAAGGAATTAAAATGGACAAACAAGTATTTGAAAAAATAATAAATAAGAGCGACGGATGCCTGCGTGATGCTGAAAGCCTGCTTGGACAAGTATTTAGTTTAAATCTGAAAAAAATTACTGCAGAAGATGCTGAAATAGTCCTGCCAAGCTCAAACATACAAAGCATTATAAAATTCCTGCAAAATATATTGGAAAATCAAGGCAAGCAAGCGCTTGACCTATTGGCAGGATTAAGCGAACAAGGCACCAATCTTGAACAATTTTCTTATGACACCATTGAAATTTTGCGCCTTATTATGATTCTGCAAATTGACCCAACCAAAAATATAACTGTTGATTATTCGGAAAAAGATGTGAAAACCATTAAAAAGCTGTCCACGCAGATCAAAATGCCTGAACTCATAAACATGCTTGAGTCTCTGCTCATACGGCGCGGACAAATAAAATCAGCTCCAATTCCTCAATTGCCTTTGGAGTTGTTTGTGGCTGAATATGGTCTGATTGAAATATCCAATCCGCCTGAAAAACAAAGTCAAGACCGCGAACAAGCCGAATTAAAAAAAGAAAAATCAGAGCCGGATCCGGAACCCTTAAAAGAGACAAGCACAAAAATGACAACCAAAATTAAAGAAAAAATATCAAGCATAACTTCCAGAAAACCAGTAAAAACAAGCCTAGAACAAATAAAAAATAAATGGACGCAAATAATTGAAAATATTGCTGTGAACAACCACTCATTGGGATTTGTCCTAAAGATGTGCGAGGTGCGTGATCTGGAAAAAGACGGCCGTCTAACATTGACTGTCCCCTTTTCTTTGCACAAAGACAAGATAGAAGAAAATCAAACTAGAAAAATAATAGAAGATAATCTAAAAGACAATTTTGGAGAACCAATTTCAATCTGTTGCAAAATTGGAAAAATTGATGACAATCAAGATGAAAATCATGACCAAGAAATAAACGACTTGGCTGTTGATTTTGGCGGTGAGGTGGTAAATTGATTATTATTAAAACTTCAAATAGTGCTTCAAAGTATATACCAGCTCTTCATTCTGGTCTAATTCGGATTTTTGTGTTTCGCTATTATACAACCATTCAAGATAACCTTGATCATTAAGGCTTACTTCTCTAAAAGTCATGCCCTTGTATTTGCCGAAAACAAAGACATCCAATAACACGGGCATTTTTGTCAGCTCCAACATTTTTTCCACTGCTTGTTCATATGTTTCTAACTTAAAATCTTTTTTAATTAGCTCTATCAAATACTCAAAAAGTTTCTCCAAAACAAGCACGTCTCCTAAAGCGTCATGAGCAGACCCTTGGACATTCAAATTCAAAAAATAACGCAGACACTGCAAGCTATACTGCTCGCCGTCAATCAAGTGCCTGCTTACCCGCAGAGTATCAATATATTCATTGGTGGCCACGCCTTCATTTTTTAAAATATTAATATCAAACAAAGCATTGTGGGCAACCAATATTCTATCTGGCAACAAGGCCATCAAATTGCTCCTGCACTCACTATTTTCAAAATCGGGCTTACTTTCCACCATCTGACTGGTAATATGATGGACAGCCATTGAGCCAAAAGAAATGGCAACAGGTGGCTTAAAAAGCTCATTAACCACCTGTCCGGTGGCTTGATCTTTGTATGCCAACTGAACTAAGCGAGCCTCCTCCTCAATACCTGTGGTTTCTGTATCAAGATATATTACCTGCATATGATATGTGTTAAGAACTTATATTAAATTTTTAAATTAATTTTGTCATTGCGAGAGGTCCTTCGCTATACTCAGGATAAACTCCGCAATCTCGTCAGTTCTAGAATAACGAGATTGCCACGTCGTCGCTAACGATCCTCCTCGCAATGACAATAGCACATCGGCCCCTCGCAATGACAAAGTCGACTAATTTATAAACTAAATATTAATAATGACTTAATAATACCACACTTAAAGACCGCATTTAGTCATCAAATAATCTTACTCAAATAGTATTGGTTGGGTCATATAACATCTTACTATACTATTTAGCTAATTTTTTAATAATTTTAATCTTTTTATTAATTTGTTTTTTAAGCATCACTGGGTCTAAAGATA
>JBDRCM010000046.1:0-31740 GCA_043821725.1 bacterium
CAATCGGCGCCTGCCGCGCCGCCATCTCGCCGCGCGGAATTTTTGGGCGGCGAAGGAAGGGGTTGAAGGGGAGGGAATTCGCCGCCCGCCCCCGTATCCGCGCGGCGAGAGGTAAGTGTGGCGAGAGCGGCTCCGCCTCCGCCCAGTGGCGGAGAGGCAATCCCGCAAAAATTTTCATTCCTCTTGGAAAAATTCATTTGCGCGCGCACCTATAAAAAGAATTGGAAAATTTTTGCGGGATTTGCCAGCCCCGAAACTTCGGGGCGCGGAGCCGTCGGGTCGGTCTTCCCAAAATTACAAGTTTGCGATAAAATAGGTTCGGATTTGGTTGTATAACCATAACGTCTCAGAATAAAATACAACCTAATTGAGTATTCAATGGGTGGTGGCATGGATGGTGAGTTGCATATTCCTGCGGAACTCGAACGGCAACCTGTACGTCCCGTACCTCAACTGGAACGGCGACGAGTGGTACCTGAACTTCAACAGGCTCGATAATCACTGGAACGACAACGACCGTGTGGTCTCCTGCTAGTCTCTTTGTTTTCTCCCTCGACTATTTTATCGGGGGAGTTTCGTTTTTAATATATTTATTCCACCCACCGATCATTTTGCCGATCTTGGTTAACTGGTGGGATAAAAGAGAATATTTTTTATCATCCAGTATTTTTAAATCCCACAATATTTGCAAGAAGAATTTTAAGCTATCAAAAGCAACTACCAACTTGCTGATGTATTCATTTTTATTATTTCTACCAGCATACCTGGCTAACAAAGAATATTCTAAGCAGTCAGTAAACAAATTATCCACTTTCAGCCCCAGTGTATATCTGTTGGTCTTAGGTAAATGGATTAAATATTTATGCCATATTTTATACGCCTCGCGTAAATGATCCACGACCGTTAAATTATTTGAAACCCGTCGGGGGGGGGGGTACTGCTTAATTGATTATTGTTATGAAAAGTATTTTTAGACATAATTACGAAGATGTTATTAGTTTAGATAACCTGATTTTAGCCTGGCAGGAGTTTATCATCGACAAAAAGAAAAAGCAAGATGTTATGCTGTTTAGGCTTAATTTAATGGATAATATTATCCAACTTCATAATGATTTAGCCAATCAAACCTATCAACACGGCGGATATTATGAGTTTTACATCACCGACCCTAAGAAAAGACATATTCACAAAGCCAGTGTCAGGGACAGGTTATTGCATCATGCAGTTTACCGAATTTTATATCCATTTTTTGATAAAACCTTTATTTATGATTCATATTCCTGCCGTAAAAATAAAGGATTGCATAAGGCTATCAACCAATTTAGAAGATACCATCGCAAAGTTAGTCAAAATGATTCCAGACCATGTTGGATTTTAAAATGTGATATCAAAAAGTTTTTTGCCAATATTGATCACAGTATTTTATTCAATGTTTTAAAGGAATATATTACAGATACAAAATTATTGAATTTACTTAAAAATATTATTGATAGTTTTGGTGTGGATAAGCAGAAAACCAGAGGGTTGCCACTTGGCAATTTAACGTCACAACTATTTACCAATGTTTACATGAATATTTTGGATCAGTTTGTTAAGCATAAACTAAAAGCTAAATACTACATTCGTTATGCTGATGATTTTGTTTTTATGGCAGATGACAAAAAGCAGTTAAACAAAATTATTCCTAAAATTAAAGAGTTTTTGGAAAAGGAATTAAAATTATATTTACATGAAAATAAATTGTTTATTGAATCAATAAATTCAGGTGTTGATTTTTTAGGTTGGGTGCATTTTTCTAAATACAGGATACCAAGGAAAAAAACTAAAGCTAGAGCAATAAATCGCGTGGAAGAAAAACCCGTCAATCCAACCTTACAATCATATCTCGGTTTGTTTAGTCATGGAAATACGCATAAATTTCAAAAAGAGATAAAGAGTACGTATTGGTTGTTTGCAGAAAGCTTAGATTAGAGCAATAGACATATCCACAGGATTAAGATTGAAGAATATGTTTTTGTAGTATAATATACGTAAAGTTAGTACAGTTTTTAATTCTACAATATTACATTTGGGGCTAGATAAGATATCATTTAGTTAACTTAGCCAAATAGAGTATAACTTCGTCCCACAACCCCCACTTTTTAATTTTTTATTCATTTCGTTGCGAAAGCGCATTTGGTGACAGGATCTAAACAGATCGTCTAGATCTGTTTTTATTTAAAATATTTTCTTGCTCATCATTACAATAACATGATTGAACAAACCAGCCCGAATGTAAACCGGACCAAATGCCATGCAACAAGTCGTCTGGCCGAGTTTATTGGTTTGAACCCTTCAATTATGCAATATCTGCGTATTTGCATAAAAGCCAAATACAATATATAATAGTGCAAAAGATGAACTCATAGAGAGTTTAGCAATATGTCATTCTGATTCTGAGTGCGTCACCTGTCATCCTGAGTCCCGACTAAGTCGGGATAAACTCCGCGACCGAAGGATCCCTTAGATTTATAACCAGAGGGATCCTTCGCGGAGTTTATCCTCGAGCGTAGCGAAGGGCTCAGGATGACACATAGAAAAACGCTCAGGATGACACATAGAAAAACGCTCAGGATGACACATAGAAAAACGCTCAGGATGACAGGCATATTTTAAAGCATGTTATTTGGCTAATAATGGCACACTATATTGGATAACTCTATATGAGTTCGATATAATATGAATCAGCTGGAAAACAATTCAAAAACAAAATTCATCCACAAGCTTGCAAAAGCAGGTTTATACATATTGGAGCTTGCAAAAGTTGTGGTTTTGGCTACAATCACAATTATTCTTATACGGCATTTTTTGTTTAAGCCGTTTTATGTGCGTGGCGCTTCAATGGAGCCGAATTTTTATGATAAGGAATATCTAATAATAGATGAGCTTACTTACCGTTTTCGTGAGCCAACACGTGGAGAAGTGATTGTATTTCGCTATCCTGACAACAACAAGGAGTTTTTTCTAAAAAGGATAATCGGCCTGCCTGGCGAAAGAATCAAGATTACAGAAGGAACCGTGACAATATATAATTCTGAACATCCCGAAGGAGTAGTTCTTTATGAACCGTATTTACATAATGACGTCCTTACTGCAGGCGATCGAATAATGGCGCTTAAGGCTGATGAATATTTTGTGCTTGGCGACAATCGGCCCAATAGTTATGATTCAAGAAGATTCGGTTCAATAAAAAAAGACGAGATGGTGGGGCGAGCCGTATTCAGAGGATGGCCTGTCAATAGGGCTCAGATATTGGTTGCGCCTGATTTATTCATATAAATATAATCAATTTTTACAGTGTCTTATGACCAAGAATATATCTTTCAATAAAAACAAACAGGAAAAAGGTGTTAAAGATAAAAAGGCAAAAAAAGTATCTGCGCCGGTGCAAGAGATTAATAAATCAAAAAGCAAACCCAAAGGAGCTGTTGTCCCAAAAGTAGAAGCTGACAAGGCAAAAGCATCGGCAACTGAAATTATAAAAAAAAACCAACCAATGTCGGTAGAGCCGGTCAAAAAAGAAGGCAGAAAGATTAAATATAATCTTTTGCGCGGGATGCATGATGTTTTACCAAGGGATGAAAAATATTGGGAAGCGCTGTATAATCAAGCAGTCAATCTCGCAAAGCATTTTAGATTTAAAAAAATACAAACGCCTATTCTTGAAGAGTCCGCTCTTTTTATACGCTCAATCGGAAAAGGTACTGACGTCGTTGATAAGGAAATGTACGTTTTTGAGGACAATGACGGTCATAAAGTATGTTTACGGCCGGAAATGACAGCATCAGTTGTGCGAGCTTATGTGGCGCATGGATTGTGGAACGCTCCACAGCCTCTGAAGCTTTGGTACTGGGGGCCGATGTATAGACACGACCGTCCGCAAGCCGGTCGATATCGAGAATTTTATCAATTTGGATGTGAATCATTTGGTGATGATGATCCTGTATTGGATGCCGAGCTTATACTTCTTGCTTACAAATTTTACAATGATCTTGGATTGCCTGTTGAAATTCATATAAACAGTATAGGAACTTTGGAAGAAAGGGAAAGATACAAAATTGCTCTTGTGGAATATTATCGTTCAAAAAGAAGTTATTTATGCGAAGATTGCAGGAAGAGAATCAACAAAAATCCATTGCGCTTGCTTGATTGCAAGCATGATCAATGCCAGCCGGTAAAAGACGAAGCTCCGCAGATTTTGGAATGGCTGGAAAGCGATTCAAAAAATCATTTGATGAATGTGCTTGAATATCTTGACGAACTTGATATCCCGTATCAACTGACTCATACTCTTGTGCGCGGTCTTGACTATTATACCAAGACGGTGTTTGAGGTATTTCCGCGGATAGAAGGAGAAGAAGAAAAAGCTCAAAGCGCTTTGGGCGGAGGAGGCCGTTATGATCTTCTTACAGAGCAGATGGGTGGCAAGCCAACACCTGCCGGCGGGTTTTCAGTTGGAGTGGAAAGGTCAATCTCTTTTATGAAAAAATGTTGCGAGCAGGGGATATGTTCTGTATCAAAGCCGTCATTTGATATTTTTTTCGCTCAACTCGGAGAACAGGCGCGCAAAAGAAGTTTGAAGATAATTAATGATCTTATGGACTGTGGTATTAAGCTTGATTTTAATCTGAGTAAAAAATCTCTAAAAGGTCAGCTTGATATTGCGAACAGTTTAAAAGTGAGCTACGCTCTTATCCTCGGGCAGAAAGAAGTGCAGGACAGTACAATAATTATACGCGACATGGAGTCCGGAGTGCAGGAAATTATCGATCAAAACAAAATTAAAAAAGTTTTGTTCAAGAAGCTTGGGATAAATGGCACTGCATAAAATATCTTTTATGCAAATTACCAAGCCATTCAGCCAAATAACTAAAAATGATGTTAGCACCTATGGAGGCAAAGGCGCTTCTTTGGGTGAATTAACAAACGCCAACATATCAGTACCGCCCGGATTTGTTATTTTGGCGGGTGTTTTTGATCAATTTATAATGCAGACCAATTTAAAGGAAGAAATAAAAGCCCGCTTGAATGAAGTGAACATTGAAGATGTTAATTCCATAGATAAAGCAAGTAATGTTTTAAGAGACGCGATACATGACACAAGTATACCTGATGAAATTATTAAGAGCATCAAACAAGCATTTTTAGAGCTTGATTCAGAATATGTGGCTGTCCGTTCCAGCGCTACAGTAGAAGATGGCCAAGTAGCCAGCTGGGCTGGAGAGCTTGAAACATATTTAAATACAACTGAAGAAAATTTGATTGATAATGTAAAAAAATGCTGGTCTTCATTATTTACGCCACGCGCTATTTTTTATCGCCATGAAAAGAATTTGATTGATCATGACGTGTTGGTGGCAGTGGTGGTTCAAAAAATGATTCAATCAGATGTTTCCGGCATAACTTTTACTGTTCATCCTGTCACAGAAGATAAAGATCAAATGATAATTGAAGCGGGATTTGGTTTGGGGGAAGCCATTGTAAGCGGACAAATTACGCCTGACAATTATATAGTTGACAAAACAGATATGAGCATTATTGATATAAATATAAATGCTCAAAACAAAAAATTGATAAAAACAGATACACATAGCAATAAATGGATAGATCTGCCTGATGATGAAGCTAAAAAACAAAAATTAACAGGTAAGCAAATAATTGAAGTTGCCAGAGTTTGCAAGAGAATAGAAGAGCATTATGGTTTTCCATGCGACATTGAATGGGCTGTTGAGAAGGGGAATATTTATATTACTCAAAGCAGGCCAATAACCACGCTAAGCGATGTCAATTAGATTATGGGGCGTTTCATTATTGTCCTTTGTTTAAGTAAGAAAATAATAAATTGTAATGCCAATTATTTGTTAATTAATTTGTTTGACGAAATTTTAAAAAAGTAGTATAATCAAAGTGTGCTTTCCGCAGATTAATTTACTGTGGGAGCGGTTTATTAATTATTAAATCCATCACAGGGAGGTGGAATATTGTGTCAGAAATAAAGCGAAAAAAGAATGAGTCTTTTGAGGCCTTTTTGCGTCGTGTTAAAAAGCGTTGGATGCAGTCAGGTAAAGTATTGCAAGCTAAAAAAATTCGTTTTTTTGCTCCAAAAGAGAGCAAAAATACGCGCAAAAAAAGCGCTTTGCACCGCAGGCAGGTTGGAGCTAAGATAGAATATCTGAAAAAGATAGGTAAAATGCCTGAAGATAATAAAGGTTATAGATAATATAACCGGTTGATTAACGCAGAGCAGTTCATATCTATTAATTGCAACAGCATGTCAGCCAGGGGGTTCATGAAAAAGAACGATAAAAAAGTAATCATCATTACGATGTTGGCGGTCTTTTTTTGTTTTGCTGTTTTTTTAATTATTGTTGGGATTGATTTTGCAAACGCACAGATGCAAACTGCGACAACCGGAACGATCAGCCAGGGCGTAGAAGTTATTGAAGAGCCACTTGGGCTACCAAGCACAGACATCCGACTGATTGTTGCGCGTATTATTCGTGCCGCACTCGGTTTGTTAGGCATAGTGACTGTGTCAATTATTACGTACGGTGGATTTTTATGGATGACTGCCGGCGGTAATGAAGAACAGATTGGAAGAGCTAAAAAAGTTTTAATCAACGCTGTTATAGGGCTGGCCATCATCTTGAGTGCGTTTGCCATTGTTTCATTTATTATTTCTTCTCTTATAGCCGCGACAACAGGTGTTTCGCCTGGTCCGCAATCAAAAGGTTCAACAGTTGAACGGTTTAGCGGAAGCGGAGCTTTGGGACGAATAATTAGGGATCATTATCCAATGAGAAACCAGACAAAAGTTCCGCGCAACACCAAAATAGTTGTAACTTTTTCACGCCCTGTCCAGCCGTCCAGCTTTATTGAAGATACAACAGGCGATGGCATTTTTGGCAACTGCGTTCAAAATATGACAAGCTGGGTGAATGACTGCGATAGAATAAAGGCTGTGACAACAACTGTGAGCGGAACGCAAATAAAGCTTTTGCAAAACAATATAATAAACATCAAAAATACAAAGACAGGGGAGTCAATTGAAGCGGCAGCTATTTTGGCAAGCACAAGCACTATCAATAACATTACCGGCGTTTACACAATTGTGATACGACCGCTTACAGATACTTCATTGAGTTCAGGGGGTTATCTTGGAAGTGAAAAAGAAGAAGTCGGATATACGGTTCGTCTTGGTTCATCAATTTTGCTTGACGATCCCGGAAATCCAAACCAGTCCATATTTGACAGCAAGATAGTTGGCAATGATTATTATGAATGGAATTTTACTTGCGACACATCTCTTGACATGTCTCCGCCATATGTAAAAAGCGTTTATCCAAAAGCCGGTCAGCAAGCATTCAAGAATAGCGTTATACAGATTGATTTTAATGAGGCAATGGATCCAATAGGAATACAAGGCGGGTTTACATTTATGGCAGGTTCTTCATTCTACACATTGCTTGGAAACAATATATTTTTGAATTCAAAAAACAGTTCTATGCCAATCGGAAGCTTCACGCTTTCAAACGGTTATAGAACATTAGAGTTTGTTTCCACACAAGAATGCGGAAAGAATGCCTGCGGAAAAAATATATATTGTCTGCCTGTGTGCGATCAACAAGGAGCAAATTGCAGTACAATCACTGAAAAAGGAGAAACAGTGGAAATTGATAGTTATGAACTTCTTTTAAAAACAGCTACGACTATCAATACAACAACATGGGAGTCCATTCCATTCAGCGGAATAATGGATATTTGTGGAAACGCGCTTGATGGAAACGCCAATCAAAAGCTTGAAGTGCCTGATAATACAAAAAACAAAGGTCCATTTTCCATTTCCCGTGATCCTGACAATTACAATTGGGCATTTACCATTAAAGACAGCATTGATTTAAGCGCTCCATACTTGTATAAAATAGTTCCCGGAGTAAATGCTGATCTTGTACCGAAAAGTCAGGAGATAAGCATGGATTTTTCAAAACGATTGCGCGCCGGTTCAATATATAATATAGATATTGAAGAGGTTCAAATTGGAACAAGCATTACAAATATTCCTATTTGGCATGTTCCCCGCCTTGAATTCAGAACCAGCACCGCTTATACCCCAAATGAATACAGCTATGTCAAAGTTGACCATGGAGATTTTTTAGCGTTGAGCGATTACTATCCTGTTGTCACTTCAGATGTTGAGGATGTAAATTTCAACTGTTTTTACCCGGGCATGGGGCCGAACAAGCAGTCAACGGCTGTGAACAAGTCATCAGCCGGAATTTGCGAATCATCAGGAAGTAACATTGGGAACTGCTGTCAGGTAAGCACAACCACAGGCAAAGATTTCTGTTGTAATGGAGTTGTTGGAGGAGCAATTAATCCAAAGTCAAATACAGTAAGCAGTTGTTTGGACTATATCAAATAATAGGAAATGAAAAAATCATTAAAGAAAATCATAATTTTTGCGGGAGTCGTGGCCATATTGATAGGAGCCACTCAATTATGCTTTGCACAAACCACTGCTCCGGATCTTGGAATACAGCAAGTTGGAAACAGTATTGGCCTTCCAAGCACGGATATTCGGCTCATAATCGCGCGAATAATCAGAGTTGCTCTAAGTTTGCTCGGCATAGTGGCAGTGTCAATAATGGTTTATGGCGGATTTATCTGGATGACATCAGCGGGAAGCGAGGAAAAAATATCAACTGCAAAGAAAATTCTCATTAATGGCGCAATTGGACTTGCCATAATTTTATCATCATACGCCATAGTCAGTTTTGTCATCAGCAAACTGGTTGAAGCAACAACAGGAGTGCCGTCGCATTGCTCAAATCAAATTTTTGACGCAGGCGTTGAAGAGCAAATGGACTGCGGTATAGAATGCCCTCCATGCCAATCGCCTCCAAATCCGTATTTTTATGGAAATTCATTCAGAGTGGTTAACCTTCCTCCGGGCGGTTCAACCTGCATCAGGAATGTGAAACTGGCAGTTACTTTTAATTTTGATGTTGATATAACAACTTTAAACAATAATGTTGTTGTTAATAACAAAAATACAAACGTGCAAATGGTTGGAGATTGGAGCTGGCAATCAGGAGACAACAAAAATGCCGCCGTATTTACTCCGCAAGGAGCGTGTGGCCCTCCGGATAATGGAAATGACTGCCTTGAAGCGAAAACCGATTATATTTTGAATTTTAAAAATCCGGCTAGCGTAAAAACATTAGAAAATCTTAATGACAAGTCACTAAAATGCGTTGGTAATGAATGCGCTGATGTGAACTTTACAACAGGCGAGGGGATTGACAGAACAGCTCCGTCAATAACCGCGATAATTCCGACAGCGCCTCTTCTTACTGAATCAACCATTCCTATACAAATCAATTATTCTGATGACAATGGAGTGCAAAAAATTGATTTAAAGGCAGACAACAATTTTGTTAATTCCGCAAGTCCGTCGCAAAACTGCGCCAAGACCGGCAATGTTACAATTAATTGGCCCACAAGCCAGTTGGCGAGCGGTGACCATCTTTTGCAAGCAATCGCGCTTGATTGGGCCGCACTTAGCGGAAGCGCCACTAAAACGGTAAAATTGCTTCCACCACACTGCGTCAACAACATAAGAGACATAGATGAAGATGATGTTGACTGTGGCGGAGTTGATTGTTATTCATGCGACATAATGAGAATTACATTTTTTGATCCGCAGTTTGGCTCGCCCGGAACCTATGTCACAATTTCAGGATACAAATTTGGCACAACTACAGGTGAAGTGTTTATGCAAGATCGCGCTGACAAAACAAAATGGGTAAAGGCGGAACTGGCTGACTGTGGATTTAGTACATGGAGCAACAATCAGATTATAATAAAAGTTCCAAGCACTGCCGCCACTTCAACGCAAATAAAAGTTATTACAGCAACCACAACCGACAAAGGCGGTTTGCCCATAAGATACTCAGATACCACAAAAACACCACCAGACCCCGAGTTAAATGATTTTACGATTAATACAACAACATCTCCGGGATTGTGCTATATAACTCCGATAAGCGGGCCCCATGATGCTATTGTTACTGCAATTGGAAATAATTTCGGGCAGAACATGGGGTCAATGAGATTTGGCATATCACAAGCGTCAATGCTGGATTGGACAAGTGGGAAGCCGTACAATATTGCAAAAGCAATGGTTCCGCGTAATTTAAATCCCGGAGTCGTTTCAGTAAAAGTGGTAAACAATGCCGGTATTTTATCCAATGGAGTGCGTTTTGCAGTAACAGGAGCTCAAATTGCAGATGGTCCTTTAATTTCGTCAATCAGTCCGTCAAGTGGGGCTAAAGGCCAATACATTACAATAACCGGCAAAAATTTTGGCTCAAGCAACGGAACTGTAAATTTCAAATCAAAAAATCAGTTTGATAAATTCGGATATAATACATCTGCTGTTCGCGGAGATTTTGAATTTCCAAAAGGGTGCGTCACAGTATGGAGCGATAAGCAGATTGTTGTGAAGTTTCCAACAGACAGTAGAGCAACCGCACTTGGAGGAGCCAGTGGTATTGCCAATGAAAGCTATTATATTGAAGTCAATAACATTGAAACCAACAAAAGTTCGCAACTGCCAGGACCTGATTCTTCTGTTTTTGGCCTGATAAGTGGCAGTGCAGGTCCGGGTATATGCGCCATTAAGCCGGTTTCTTCACCTGTGCCTCTTCCAGCTCAAGTAAAAATGGAATTGATCGGAGAATATTTTGGATCTTTAAACCCCAATGTTTTTTTCTGGGGACCGGCATCAGTTGCCAATACTTTTTCCAGCCGTTTAAGAGCACCCAGCTCTTCAGTGGCATTGTCATCAAGCGGAATAGGACAGAAAGTTACCCTTAATTTAATTCCAACAACTACAATTTCAGGACCTGTTCTTATTGAAAGGCAGAATGATAGCGCCTTGAGTAATGAAGTTGATTTCAGCGTTTTTGATTGCACCAGTAATATAGTAGCGGGCCAGCCAACCTGCACAATGCCAAATACCCGTTGTTGCGTAAGCGGAAATGAAGCAGGCATTTGCAAGCCAATAGGAGAATTGTGTGATGGAGAAACAAAATCAACCGGATATGTATGGAAATTAAGCACGCGCGCTTTGCCGGAAATACCAAGAGTTGTTGAACAGTGTTATGATTCAGCTCTGCCTACAGGCGAGTTTCCACTTCCAAGCCCGACTCCTGACACTAAATGGGGGCCTGACCATCAAGAAACATGCCGCACAGCCGCTTTGGTGGTGCAGTTCAATCTTACTGGAATAAATTCCATAAGCATTTCAAGCATAAACAGCAACGCGGATTTGGTTGTTAATAAATGTGCAAGTTCAAGCATAGACCTTTTAAAAAATTCATGCACCAGCACAGGAAGGGTTGCTTTAAAGGATTTATTATCAAATAATTTTAATAATGTTTCAGTTGTTCCACAGCCAAGCTCTGCGGCGTCCAGTCCGGCTCCGGGCAAAAGTTTTATTGAGCTTATTCCGGAATCAGGCGTTTGGGAGGATGGAACATGGTATCAAGTTGCGCTTAAAAACAGCATCAGCCGTTCAAATATATATTTGGCAAAAGACAGGCCGTGCAATGTCGCAAATTCGGCTTATTGCTTTTTATTTAAAACAGGCGCAAAAGGCAACAATGAGTGCGTGCTTAACGGAGTATATGTAAGTCCTTCCAGCTTTTGGGTGAATAAATTAATGCAACCCATTGCAGGTTTGATTTATCGCGCCCATGGAATTTCAAATCAAAAATGCATAGTGGTTGATATAAGCGGATACGGAAAGGAATGGAGCTCCAGCGAGCCGTCATATGCTGAGATTTACAAAGACATTAATTTGAAAACAGCCCAGGTTTCATCTTTAAAAAATACGGTTGGCGTGCTTTTCAATGATTTGCTTAACATCGTGGCTAATTTCAGGACAACAACAAGCCAAGGAGTGGTAAAAGAATATGCAGGCAAAAGCCCTCTAACGATTGACTTGACAAATCCGGATGTTGAATCATTCTGGCCAAGTTGCTCTGATGCGTGCACTAACGCGTCAGTTGGGGCAAAGTTCAATACCAGCATGTCTAACCTTAATCTTCAAACAGCTGCTCAGCTTGTTAAATGTGATGATGAAAACTGCCTAAATACAATGAGTGCGGCAGTAGGCAACGCTTCAATTCACGCTGAATTTATAGGACCAAACAATGATGAGTTAAAAATTCAGATTATTGATTTAAACCTTGAACCGCTTCCTTTGGATTTAAACACAATTTATCAAGTTATACTTTCATCATCAAGCACTGATCCGTTTAATCCGACAAAATTATGGTCAGGTAGCGGCAACGACGGGGTAAAGCCGTTTAACACGGAATTTAAGTGGAGATTTAGCACTAAGAAAAAGCAGTGCGAAGTTGATCGCGTTTCGCTTGAACCATTGTCATTTTATGCCAATCATATTGAAGATAGAAATGTTTACTCTGCCAGCGTGTTTGGAGTGCCTGACACCTGTAGTACAAGCGGACAAAGATTAAATCCATATATGATGGACTGGCAGTGGGATTCAAGCGATAAAGATGTAGCTCAAATACAACAAGTTTCAACTGTTGGCGCCAATCCTTTATGCACCAATAAATGTGTACTCAAAGGCAGTGACATTTCATTTGGTATTGAAACGCCAATTTGCGGAAATGGAATTGTTGAAGCTGGAGAGGATTGTGACGGGCCAAATAAAAATCAAGGATGCTCATTAAACTGTTTGCGCGTGGGGAATTTAGATAAGCAGACATGCGGAGACGGCAAGGTTGATCCGACTAATGGAGAAGAATGCGATACAAATGACAATGCAACTAAAATCGGTTGTGATGACAAATGTTTGCATGCCGGTTCTAAAAAAGATACTACGTTCCAAGCAGGCGGACTTTCAGTTTGCGGAAACGGAATTATGGGCAGTGGAGAAGATTGTGAAATCGGCATTAGCGCCACAACCAGCGATCCGAATTCAGCGCTTTACTGTTCAGACAAATGCTTACACACAGGCACTCCGTTAAGCAAAACATGGTGTGACTTGAATCTTCCCGAAGCAAATCAAATTAATCCTTTTGGAGGATTTGTGAAAAGCGAATTTGATCTTGCGTGCAAAAAGTCAGTAAGCATTTGCGGAGACGGAGAAAATACAATGGATGAGGATAATGGATGCGACACTCTTGGCAAAGGGCAAAAGTCTGCGTGGTGCGATGATTATTGCTTGAAAAATGATATCAACCATCCGGACAGCAATTGTGTTGGCGCGAACAACAAGCCATTGGAAGGATGCGATTCAAAAGGACAGCACTCTGGATCCTCAATGCTTTATACAATACCTTCGTTCTGCGGAGACGGCATGATCCAAACAGGAGAAGATAATTTTTGCGAAGATGAGTTGATGTTGTTTAACCACCACGCCATAAATCCATGGGCCTTGGCAATGGGTAAAGGCCTTAGTAAAAACACACAGGGAAATCCTCCATATCAGTTGTCTGTGATTACAGCCACAACCACTCCTTTTGAAATGTCAGCGCCAAAGAGCGGGCAAGCTCAGTTCGTAATTCCATGTGGCTTTAAGACATCCGTTGAATGTCAGCAGACATTTGGTGAAGATTATGGACTTGGTGATAATACATGCTGTTATCCAAAGCCGAATCTTATTGACGTTAATCCGCCCAGTTCATCAATTAATGTATGTCCCAACACTGCAATTGAAGCCACTTTTGACAAAGTTATTGACGATGCTAGTTTATCTGGTAATTTCATAATAGCGCGAGGAATTGGCAAGGATTATTCAAGCAATGCAAAAGTAGTCGGCTCAATGAACAATAATGTTTTAACTTCAATTTCAGGATTAATTTTTTCAAACAAATATTTATTTACAGCTGGATCGCAAGGATTATCAGTTGTTAAAGCTGATGTGCCTGCTTCTTTACAGCTTGTTTCAAATTCAAGCGCAAATAATATAATAGGAGATTTGCCGGCAATTGATATTTCCAATAACAGAGCTTACACAACTGCAGGTTCAAACGGATTGATTGTTATTGATGCCACAGATCCAACAAAGCCGTCTGCTATTGGCAATCATGTTCCTTTACAGCAAATTTATAATGACTTAAAGGTTGTTGGCAATTTCGCTTATGTAACAGCAGGACAAGACGGATTGCGAGTAATAGATATCTCCAGTTCAACAAACCCTTATGAAGCCGGTTTTGTGACAAGCACAGGCGCTTCACAGACACTTGCAAACTTTAGTAATGTTGATGTTGTTGGCAATTTCGCTTATGTAACAGCAGGACAAGATGGATTGCGAGTCATTGACATTTCAAGCTCAACAAACCCTTATGAAGTTGGTTTTATTACAAGCACAAGCACAGGCGCTTCACAAACAATCGCAAGCTTTAGCAATGTTGATGTTGCTGGCAATTACGCTTATGTAACAGCAGGACAAGATGGATTGCGAGTAATAGATATCAGCGATAAAACAGCAATGAAAGTTGTCGGCATACTTTCCACAGGACAGCAAAATTACTATGATCTTGAAGTTGAGAGCAACTACGCGTTTGTTGTTGACAGTTCCGGTTCCATTCAGGTTGTTTCTGTTTCCGATCTTTCAAACATTTCAGTGGCTCAAATTATATCCATCACAGGCGCAGAGAGTATTAATGTAAGTGAAAATTTTGCCTATATTGGCACTGCTTTAGGTATTTCAATCGTTGACGTTGCAAAATACACTTTAAGTTGTCAAGGCAATGATGATGTTACAGGCCTTATTGCCGGTATTGATAAGGATAAAGGCCAAGAAAACAAAAGTTGGATAGTTAAAATATGGTCAAAATTCACTGAATTTGTCAGATCTTTATTGTGGCAGAAAGCTGAAGCGCAGAGCAAGCCCATAAAATGGTGCACTGGCTTGGATATGGGAATTGCAACAGTATTAACTCAGTCAAATACCACAACTTCAAGGGCATCATTGGCTCTTAACAAGCCGTTGGCAACTGATACGGATTATACTGTGATATTAAAGTCAGATTTGAAAGACAGCGACGGAGTACGGCTTGGAACTCTGCCAAACGGAAAAAGCAACAGCTGGGCATTTAAGACCGGCCCGCAAATTTGCAAAGTAAAAAAGGTTGAGGTGTCTCCCGCGCAGTATTATTTTAGTAAATATAATGCAACCACCTCTTTGGAGGTTAAGGCGTTTACAGATACTGATCCATTGAAGTCCCAGCAAATACAGCCAATACCCGGCCACTATTCATGGCAGTATGTTTGGTCGCCTTTTGTTAATGATTATGTTTTATTGGCTTCGCAATCATCAGGCCAATCAACTAACGTCATCACTTCAAGAAAGCTGAATGGAACGATTGCCGTAAAAGCGGAAGTTGAAATTACTGAAGACAAATATTCCGGATCCAAAGGCAATATTGGAATCAGTAACAAATCAGACATAACGATTTATCTGTGCGAAAATCCATGGCCTCCAAAGGATTTGATAATTAATAATGTGGAGCATATAATTTTCCCATACGAAGATATCAATGACACTGTCCGCAATAATGACGGCTATGATTTTATCACAAAGAAATTTAACAATACTGCGGTGCCAAATGCTGTAATAGGCGGTTACTTTAACTTTGGCACATATTATTGTGCTGATTACGGCAATACAGGCATTAATGATGATCTGCCATATCTTCAGCCCGCTGTTCAGGTTACCGGTGACGCCGTCCAGACCGGTTTGGATACTTTAGCAACAAGTACTTTTCCGCTAAAAAGATTTTTGTTCACAGACACAAAAACTGGGGATGCAATTGGAATTCAAATTTTCGCTAATTATTATAATTTATCAGTCAAGGACTGGTTTAACAAATACAGGTCGTTTTCTTATTCAGCAAATATGGGCGAGCGCAAAATTCATGATTATGACGCCATTGGGGACTCCAACAACATATACATTGACGCGCTCAATTATACAAAGGATAAATTTTTATACAGCAATATTTATTTAGTAAGCGTGAATAGCGATGCAAAGCCGGAAACAAGAATGGTATATAATCAAATGCTTAAGAATCTTTCCTTTAATATAAATCTTACAAATTACGGTTATTGCGGAAAAGACGTCAACAATATTGATTATCAGACGGAATGCGTAAATGATTTTGATTGTGCGGAGGGCCAGATATGCTCGGCGCAGATTGACAAGCTAAAGAGAAACTATAAGCGGCTCAAGGATTTTAGAAATATACGGAATGCTATCAGCTTTGCAGGTTCAGCTCCAAAATTGGATGAGGGTTCATTCATTAAAGGTCAGTCAGTAAGCACATGGGCGAATTCATGGTCAAAATTAAGCGGGCTTTTAAAGATTCCAATGCCTGTTGATCCTGTTAATGAGCTTGGAAAAGGCGGAACATGCAAGCAAAACAGCAATTATTTCTGCGTAGGAGATGAAATGTGCCTTTTAAACGACGCCTGCGCTCTGCATGATCCGATTACAGGCTGGAGCACTGAAGACGCGAGATACAGTTTTGCCTGCAACAAAGATTCATTGGCTTACAGATATATTTTTGACGACAAAGCCGGATATTATCTGCGCGCCCGCATGGAAGATCCGTTTGGAAACGATCCGACTTCTTTGTCGCTAAATATTTTGAATTGGAAGTCAGATCCGATTAACAATATAAAAGGTTTTACTGACAATTTTATCAGCAAGAATTTCATTATTGATGAAACCAGTGGAATTTGCAAACTGGATCAAGAAGTTGCAGTTAATGTAAAAGGATACTGTGGAGACAATAAAGTCGGAGGGCTGGAAGAATGCGACGGAGTTGCTGTAAAATATGACAAAAGCGCGTGCACTGCTTCAGGCGGAAATATAACAATAAGCACATGCAATACTTCAACATGCAATTGGATAATATCAACCGCCCCATGCTCTTCGCTGTCAGTATGTGGAAACAGCATTAAGGAAATAGGAGAGCAGTGCGACGCTGGTTCAGCCAACAATACATACGGAGTTTTTTGCGATGAAAATTGCAAAATTAAAAAACAGCCATATACTGTTGACGCAAATGGAAAAGTTTTAAGTTATGGATACTGCGGAGATGGCGCAATTACCCCATTTTATGAAATTTGTGATAATCATATTTGGGGTGGAACAACATTTGTATCCGGAAAACCAATATATGCGCTGGATAAATTTAAGTCCTGCTCAAATGACTGCCAAGATTACGGTCCATATTGCGGAGATGGAGCAGTTCAGAAAAACCAATTTATGTTTGCAGGTGTGATTTATAATGAAGAATGTGATGTAAATAATTTAACTGACTCATGCAATTTAACTGTTAGCGGACAGACATTAACAGGTACAAAAACATGCAATACCACGACATGCAAATTTTTGCCATGTACAACCACTCAAAAGATCGTTTCAAAGCCAACTCCAATCGGATGCAATAATGGAAAGATTGAATCTGGAGAGGATTGCGATGATGGAATTGACCAAACCAAAACAAAATATAACGGAATGGATTGCACGCCAACATACAGCAAAGGTTGCGAGGTTTGCACAACGCAATGTCGCATATTAAAAAAGGACAGAGCCGGATATTGCGGAGACGGCATTATTACAAGCCCTTATGAAATTTGCGAGACAGTTGGTACAGATATTTATGTAAGCGCGACCAATACAAAACATGTTGGCGAAGTTGTTTCCAATGTTAAAGACGCTAAAACAAATGGATATTTGGTAAAAAAATGCTCGCAAGAAACCAAGCCAAATTTGCCATACGCGCCGAATTACAACCTTTCATTTGTTAAAAAAGGCACAAAAACATGCTCGCAATCATGCACTGCAATATCATATAATTGCGTGCTTTGCGGAGTTAAGCCGGACAACAAAAATGGAGCAACAGTGAGCGGAGAGATAATTAATGTGGTTGACCCCACTTCAAGCGATCCTCTTTTGTCAGGACCCGCTTTTCCGGGTTATCCGGGCATAGTCGGCTTGTTCATAAATGAAGGGCAGACAATGGCAAAATCATTCGGTAAGCTTCCTCAGCCATTGCGCAAGTATAAGTTTATGTTGCCGTACGGCGTAGCTGCTTCAACCACAGTGGCGGTAATTAATGATGAACCAAAATGTTCTTTTGACACGAGCTATAATTATAAAGTCATATTAAACGCCGGCTGGCTCAAGCCGTTTAATTTTCCGATTATTTCCGATTCTGCGGCTAAGCTCAATCCTTCATATTATGATTTAGTTGTTTCTCCTCTAATTTACAAGAGCGGAACATATGCCAGGCCAAACGACATTAGGGTTGTGTTAAGATGGGTTAATAATACAGTTGATTTTATTGGCGGATTTATGTTGCCAGCGCCTAAAATAACTTATCGTTTTGGCAGTCCTGTTACTCCTCCGCCTTCAGAATATTTGGGTTATGATTACTGGAAGGATCAAAATACAATGTTGACCGGTGTTTATAGCGCTCTTCTAAAATATCTCTCTCAACAAACCGGATCTATAAATAACGAATTGAGCGATTTTCAGACTGCATTGAATAACTATTTGACCAATACGGCATATACAAATAGAGAATATTTTGTTGATTATGTAGAATATATATTAAATAGATTTGTTTCAGTAAAATATGCTTATTCCGCTGTTGAAGGAAGCGATTTTACTGCAATAACAAAAGGAATTGATTATTATACAAAAACCAGCTCGCAGGAATATGGCTTGTGGTATCATGGTTTTGGCGAAACAAAAACAGGCAGTGGAACCCGCGTTGAATCATTTACATTGGATAGCTCAGTATTGAAAACCGGATCGCAGTATATATTTTATGTGGCTGTTTCGGACAGTTCTCCCATTGCAAATCACAGAAATGATTCAAAATTAAAAGTTGAAGTATATCTGCCTGATGATTACAAATACAATGATGGAACATGCCCGAACAGCAAGGATGCCTGCACCTTTCCACAGCGCTTGTTCGGTCCACCTGACCAAAGCATGGTTTTTGAAATAAATAAAAGCGATGTTTCAAACACCAAGACAGCGTCATACTGGCAGGTCTTTAACTTGCAGGCATCTGCACGCGAACCGAATTCGGTTATAAAGAAATTAGGAAATAATAATTCAGGCAAAATTATCACAGACAAGAAATATTTTCAATTTGTTAAATAATGCGAGTTGAGTTGGTTGACGTATTAATGAAATAAACCCGACCCCGCAACAAGCCAAAGGGTAAGCGGGCTTCTAATAAAATTTTAAGTAATTCATTTATGCTGGAAGACGGACAAACTCAAAAAATTTCAGAGCCAAAAGACAATTATATAAATGATGACGGACGATTGGCTGTGGAGCCGGCAGTTGTAAAAAATTCTATTTTTGCCAGGCCTATTTTTTGGATATTCGTTGTTGTCGCAATAGCTCTTGTAATCATCACTATATTTGTCGTTAAAAGCATTGGCAAATCGCCAGGCAATACAGCTTCTAAAAGCGCTGTTAAAGCGAATAACGCCCTTGTAAATGTAGGTACAAGTACACAGCCGACAGTTGCTGAAGTGGCAAATTATGAGTCAGTTTTTAAACAGGCAATAAGTTCAACTTATAATCTTGATAAGGATTTTGACGGCTTAACTGATGATGAAGAGAAAATTTACAACACAGATCCTTTGCTTTCCGATACTGATAAAGACGGCTTAAGCGACAGGGCTGAAATTTTTATATACAAAAGCGATCCTTTGGATAGTGACACGGATGATGATGGTTACAGCGACGGGCATGAAGTAAGGCGAGGATATAGCCCGATCGGTCCGGGAACCCTTTAATAATTTTTTACCAAATTTCAACAATTAATTTAATCGTAATTCTATGTTTGAAGATCAAAAGAACCAAAAGAATGTTCCGGCCAACTTGCCAACAGAGGAGCTGGTTGACATTTTTGAAGGAGTTGAAAAAGAAAACGCAGGCGCGACGTCATTGCCGAATGCTCCGGGACTTGGTCGCGTTCCAACTGATTTGCCAATCAGGCCTGCGGATGCTCTAACAGCCGGTTTACTGAAGGAAAAGCAGCCGGACAACCATCCTCCACTCACAGGACAAGACACGTCAGCCGGTGTTGATGAACAGGCAGAAAGTTTAAACCAATTGTCAGAATATAAAGTAAAGGAGCCAATTCTTGGAAAAATTGTTTTTATTGTAATGTTGGTGATTGTAGCCATTGGTTTGGTAATTGGCGGATGGTGGGCTTATTCAACTATTATATCCGGCAACAATAATAATTCAGCGAACTATTTAGCGCCTATAGCGCCAATTGTCACATTGCCAACCAGTTCTCAAAACACAGCTCCTGTAGCCACAACAACAGCTACTCAGCAGAGCGTGACAACCACTTTGCAGACAACTTCCAGCATTAGTGGCCAGATGAACAGGGACAATATTTTATTTGGCCAGACGCCTGACACTGACAAGGATGGCATTGATGATATACGGGAGCAAGAGCTTAAAACCGATCCGAATAATTCAGACAGTGACAATGACGGATTAAGCGATGGCGATGAAGTATTGGTTTGGAATACCGATCCACTGAATCCTGACAGTGATAATGATACATATTTGGATGGAGAAGAAATTAAAAACGGTTATAATCCGCTTGGCCCGGGTCGGCTTTTCCAGCTTCCTGTCAGTTCAACAAGCACGGCTACTGCGACAACAGGAATTTAAACTATGAATATGTTTGAAAAAGAAAAAACAGTAAACAATAATTCGCAGGATGTGAATGCAGGCATTAAAATGGAAGTAATGCCTGATGAGTTTTATGGCGGAATCAATCCGGTGGTAAAATTCAAAGACGTCACAAAAGAAGTTGATCTTGATACATTTAAAACCACTACAAAAACCACCACGGCTGAAAAAAGCGCTTTTGATAAATCAGCGGTCAAAGGCAAAGGCAGTACTGTGCACCCGTCAAATTTTTTAATGAACAAGAAAATTATTATAATGGGCGGAATTGGTTTGTTTATTGTTTTTATAATGGCGTCTGCCGGATATTATTTTGTTTTCAGCAAGCCCGGCGCATCTGGCCAGCCAACTTTGACAACAACCACAAGCGTGCAAATAGCAAAGCCAAATAACGGCCAGAATGCGCCTCTTCCAGCCACAACTACCACAAGTTCTGTTGCGCAAACGCCCGCAACAAGCACAGTTTCCATAAGCGCAATAGTATACCCTTCAGAGCTTTTGCTTGTTTCAAATGATATGGATGCTGATAATCTTACAGATGAGGAAGAGCGTGCTTTTAAAACAGACCCGGGAATTTTTGATTCTGATTTGGATGGCTATCCTGACGGCCATGAAGTATATTATCTATACAATCCGATCGGGGTTGAACCAAAAAGAATCATTGAATCAGACGCAATTCAGCTTTACATAAATCCTGTGTTTGGATGTTCATTGTACTACCCGATTGAATGGTCAGTAGGAAATGTGGATAAGGATCACAGGGAAGTGCTTTTTTCAGCATCAAACGGCGAATATATAGAATTAAGAATTATTTCAATGCAAAGTGATGAGACCTTGTCAGATTGGTTCGGCAAATGGGCTTCCAGCCAGAATTATGACGCGTTAATTGATTTTACAGGCGTGTTCATGCAAAATGGCAAAAAAAGGAGCGACAATTTGGTATACTATTTCATGGATCAAGCAGAGCAAAATGTTTATGTATTAGTTTATCATCCGTCTCAGGGATCCAACGTCATAAGCTACAAAGCCGTTGAGGAAATGATGGCGCGTAGTATGCGCCTGTCCGACAATAGTTACGTAAAACAATGGGCGACTGACCGCGCAACAACTTCAACAAATTTAATGAATCAGAGCAATCCGGCAACCTCAACTATTTCATCACCTGCCACCACAAATAATACCGGCGCTTCCACTTCTACTTTTTCAAGCACAAGTACTTGATTATGAAGGAAGTTTTTTTTATTAAGAAGGTTGTTTGTCCCTTTGGCGATCGTTGTGTTGGGCAGATAGTGAGCGCTATCTTTAAAGAATTAAAAATAAAACAAACACATCAAGTCGAATTTATTGTAATTGGAAAGAAAAGAATGAAAACATTGAATCGCCACTACCGCGGGATTGATAAGCCAACAGATGTTTTGGCCTTTGCATGGAAAGAAGAAAATATGATCAATAGCAAAATGCTGGGGCAAGTGTATGTGTGTTATGAGCAGGTTTGTAATCAGGCTCGCCAAAATAATGTGCCAATAAAAGAGGAATTTTACAGGATGATGATACATGGACTACTTCACTGCCTTAATTTTGATCATAAAACAAAAAAGCAGGCAAAAACAATGTTCAACTTGCAGGAAATCATATTAAGCAAATTACCATGAGCGTTAAATTATTTATAAACAGCGTGCGTTCAGCTGGCAGAGGATTGGCAAGAGTTTTTAAGAATGAGCAGAATTTTCGTATTCAAGTGGCTATAGCCGGAATTGTATTAGCTCTGTCCTTTGTCTTCCATTTGAAGAAATGGGAGTTCATAACCGTTTTGTTGTTAATTTTGATTGTATTGCTCATGGAAATAATAAATACTGCGCTGGAGTTTTTTACGGATTTGCTTAAACCGCGGCTTCACCATTATGCAAAAGCAACAAAAGACGTTATGGCCGCCGCTGTTATGCTGACATCTTTTTTTGCCGCCTTAATAGGTTTGATTATTTTTATTCCCCACTTTATAAATCTTGTAAAATAATGTATAATATAATCAATTAGGAAGCGGATTTTTTGATATACATGATATAACAAACAGCGAACACAAAATAATTTATGAAAAGAGGAGACAATATAATCGCCGGGCTTGACATAGGTTCAAGCAATGTACGTATGGCGGTTGGACAAGTTGTTGCGTCATCCGAAGGCACAGCTGAGCTGCAGATTCTTGCGGCCGCTCAGCATAAATCAGAAGGCATGGGCAAAGGCAAAATAAACAGTATTGAAGATGTTGTGTCTTCTGTTTCCGCATGTTATGAAAGAGCCGAACGCATGGCCGGCGTTCCAATAGACAGCGTTTGGGTAAGCATTTCAGGAATGCATATAATGGCTCAGCTCTCAAAAGGCGTGGTCGCCGTTTCAAGAGCGAACAATGAAATAAGCGAGGAAGATGTAAACAGGGCAATTGAAGCGGCGCGTTCAATTGCAACGCCCCTAAATTATGAAATACTACATTCTTTGCCACGCAGCTATGCTGTTGATGGGCAAATGTCAATCAAAGATCCTGTGGGCATGACCGGCATTCGTCTTGAAGTTGATTCCAATATTATTCTTGGTTTTTCTACACAAGTAAAAAATTTGAGCAAGGCCGTATACCGCGCCGGTCTGGAAATTGAAGATTTGGTATTATCAATTCTGGCTTCCGCTTCAGCCGTTCTTACAAAAAAGCAAAAAGAATTGGGAGTCGTGATCATTGATATTGGCGCAAGTACAACAAGCGTTGCTGTTTTTGAGGAAGGCGAAATGATTCATGTTTCCGTTATACCATTAGGATCTGACAATATTACTAATGATTTGGCTCTCGGTCTTCGGTCATCAGTGGAAATCGCTGATGCAGTTAAATTGGAGTTTGGCGACTGCTCGACTGAAAAAACGGATAGAAGAGCTGAAGTTGATTTACACGACGTTGGCTTGGAAGGTAATGAAATGGTAAAGCAAAGATATATCAATGAAATTATAGAGGCGCGGGTTGAAGAAATACTTCAGAAAGTGGATGATGAACTGCGTAAGATTCAACGTTCGGGAATGTTGCCGGCTGGCGCAGTATTTGTAGGAGCTGGTTCAAAATTGCCCGGATTAACCGATTGTGCAAAAAAAGTTTTGCGGCTTCCTGCGTGCCTTGGTTATCCGCTTGATTTGCTTAGCGTAACAGACAAAATAAATGATTTGGGTTTTGCTACAGCCGTTGGTTTGGTAAGATGGGGAGTAACAACGGAAAAAGGTTTGATAAACAGGCCTGCAAAAAAAATAATAAATCAGTTTGGAAGAGCCGGTGGAAGAATAAAAAAATTATTCAAGACGCTCATTCCATAGGCATTATCAACAGTTATTAACAATTTGTAGCGTTTCCGCTTGACAGCGTCTGCACCAGCATATAAAATATATAACAGAGAGCAATCTCTGTTGTTTTAATTAAGGACTCAATGAATACATTTTTTATTCAACATATTAATTTCATAATTTTTTATAAAAATATATGCCACAAGTAAAACCTGACATAGAAACTTTCGCTAAAATTAAAGTCATAGGAGTTGGAGGAGGAGGCGGATCGGCTGTTAAGAGAATGGTTTCCGGAAGGATTCGCGGAGTTGATTTTGTGGCTTTGAATACTGATGTGCAGGCGCTCCATCACAATACAGCGCCAAACAAAATGCATATAGGCAAGGGTGTAACTCGCGGATTGGGAGCGGGTATGTATCCTGAAGTTGGCAGAAAAGCGGCTGAAGAATCGCAAAATGAAATCCGTGATTTGGTTAAGGATACTGACATGGTTTTCATCACTTGCGGTCTTGGCGGAGGTACCGGATCCGGAGCGTCTCCAATTGTGGCTGCGGCCGCTAAAGAAGCAGGCGCTTTGACTGTGGCAGTGGTGACTAAGCCGTTTTCTTTTGAAGGACCTCAACGGCTGGATATTGCCGAGGCCGCATGGAATGATTTGGCAAACAGTGTTGACGCGATAATCACCATTCCAAACGATCGTATCTTGCAAATGATAGACAAAAAAACAACACTGCTTGATTCATTTCAGATTGTTGATGATGTTCTTCGCCAGGGCGTCCAAGGCATAGCTGAACTTATAACAATCCCCGGCATAATCAATGTTGATTTTGCGGATGTGAAAACAATTATGCTTAACGCTGGCTCTGCGTTAATGGGTATTGGAAGCGGAACCGGAGAAAAAAAGGCAACTGAAGCGGCCAAGGCCGCAATATCAAGCCCTTTGCTTGAGCTTTCTATTGATGGAGCAAGTGGCATTTTGTTTACCATCACCGGAGGTCCTGACTTAACAATGGATGAAGTGAATGAAGCCGCTAAAATTATTACAAGCTCCGCCAGTGAAAACGCCAGAATTATTTTTGGAGCCAATATAGATGATGATTTGAAAGATACAGTCAATATAACGGTAATAGCCACTGGATTTGATGACAGGAGGCCGGCTTTAGAGATTGAGCGCGACATGGGAAACGACATGTTTTTTAGTAATAATTCAAAAATACCATTCAGCAATTTCGCCCGCAAGCAAAAGAAAGATGAAGAAGAAGATGAAAAACAGTTTAAAAGAATAGTAACTTCAGATGTTGGAATAGACAAAGACAATGAAAAGCCCAAGAGGGTGGTAAACAGCCAACAAAGCGAAGATGAAGAGCTGGAGATACCCGCATTTATCAGAAAAAAAATGGGGATGTAGGGTTCAAAAGGCAATATTGAGATTGTTTTTAGAGTGCTAATATGATATAGTAAAGGCGCGCATCAAGCGCGCTTGAACTTTTTTATGCACTGTCCTGTCTGCAAAAATAAAAATACTTCTGTTGTTGATTCTCGCCCTGCTGAGGATGGATTTGCAATACGCAGGCGCCGGGAATGCGAGAAATGCCGTTATCGCTTTTCCACAGTTGAAGAGATGGAACTTTTGGATGTTGTTGTAGTAAAAAGGAACGGCAACAGGGAAAGTTATATAAGAGAGAAGCTTGAAAACGGTATAAAAAAATCACTTACTAAACGCGCATACACACACGATAAATTTAAGCGCTTGATACATAATATTGAGCGGGATATTCAAAAAAAGAAAACGCGTGAAATTTCCAGCAGTACGCTTGGAGAGATAATAATGAAGCGGTTGAAGCGTTTTGACAAAGTCGCTTATATCAGATTTGCCAGCGTTTATAGGGATTTTAAAGACGTAAAAACATTTAGCACTGAATTAAAAAAAATTTAATATATGTTTAGGCACAATAAAAAAAAGCCACTGGATGAGCCGCGAAAAGAGCAGGATGACAAATCCGGCTTAAGCGGGTCAAACAGTGAGAAAGAGCAAGCGCGCGCGACAAAAGAGAATAAAAAGAATAAAGGCGCAAAAAAAATTCAATCGCGCGAACTGGATTTGTCGGCTGATGAAGAAAGCGTGGCTATGGAAGAGCCGTCAATTCGCGAACTGCTTGAAAAGAATTTAAAGTGGTCCCAGATTATTTACGAGCAAAATCGTAAGATAAACAGGAAGATGCTTTGGTCGGCCATATTCGGCTGGTTGCGTCTAATTATAATATTAGCTCCCATTATTTTGGCTGTATTGTTTCTTCCGCCGATATTAAAGGAATTGTGGAATTATTATACAACTTTGGGAATTGGAACCGGCGATGCAAGTTCTTCATCTCAAGGGATTAACAATTTGCTGAACGGAAACAGTATATTGCCGGAACAAATCCAAAAGATCAAAGAACTGCTTAAATAATATGATCAAGCAGACAAAAATAGGCGCTACAATAGGCCCATCCTGCAAAGATTTACCAATCTTGATAAAGATGATAAAGGCGGGCATGAATTTTGCGCGCTTAAATTTTTCTCACGGTAGCTATGAAGACCACGGTGATTTGATCGTTAACTTACGCAAGGCAGAAGAAATATGTAGTCAGCCAATAGCCATTTTGCAGGATTTACAAGGCCCGAAAATTCGGCTTGGCGCACTGCCTGTCAAAGGTACAGCCATTAAAGTAGGACAACAAATTATTTTAAATACAGGTATAAATGTCGTTAAAGAGGGCAAAATTCCAATTGATTATCCTGATCTGCACTCTTTTTTACATCCAAAACACAGAATTTTAATTGACGACGGCCACATTGAGCTGAAAGTGATCCGCGTTGAAGGCAAAGAGATAATATGCCACATAATCGAAGGAGGAACGCTTTATTCGCATAAAGGATTGAATCTTCCTGACACTGAGCTGTCCATACCCGTTCTTACTGAAAAAGATAGGGCTGATTTGAAGTTCGGAGTTGACATGGAGGTTGATATGATAGCTTTGTCATTTGTAAAGTGCGCAAAAGATATATTGGATCTTCGTTTTTTAATTAAAGAGCATGAAGTGGAAATGGGTAAAAAAAACTCGTCTCCAATCTCAATAATAGCCAAGATAGAACGCCATGAAGCACTTGTTAATTTGGATGAAATTATGGAAGTGGCTGACGGCGTAATGGTTGCGCGTGGAGATCTTGGGCTGGAAATGCCGGCCGCTGAAGTTCCATTGGCGCAAAAGCATATTATTGACATAGCAAATCAACTGTCCAAGCCGGCAATTGTTGCAACACAGATGCTTGACTCTATGCGAGAAAACAGGCGCCCCACCAGAGCTGAAGTAAGCGATGTTGCCAATGCCGTCATTGACCACGCTGATGCGCTTTTGTTGACGAATGAAACAGCAGTTGGCAAGCATCCCATCTTAACAATTAAAACAATGGCTGACATTATTAGAACTATTGAAAAATCTTCGTATGATGATACCGGCTTGCCCAAAGTCAGAAAAAAAGGAACCAAGATTGACACCGCAATTACAGAGTTAGCGCGTATTTTATCTGAAGAAGTCAATGCCGAACTTATTTTGACAGCTTCAATATCCGGAGAAACAGGTCGGCTGATAAGTCATGTGCGTCCTAATCTTACAATCTTAGTAGGTTCAACATCGCAACGCGTCATGAGACAGCTCAATATTTCGTGGGGAGTGCGACCGTTTTTTTTACAGCCATGCCATTCAATTGAAGAGCTTATAGAAAGGTCAATCGCTTTCATTAAGAAGAACAAAATAGCCCGCCAAGGCGAGCTTATGATTGTTGTTGCAGGGGAGCCGGTAGGCCACGCAGGCAATGTCAATCTTGTTGAAGTAAGAGAGATTACTTAGTGATTAAGTAGCTATTTAATCAAAAAAAAGACGGCCTGAATTTTTTTTGGCTTGGATTCTTGTCAATTTCGCTCGTTTTTTCAGAAACATTGTTTTTTTGTATGGAGCCGATGCCGGAATGGATATTCAAATCTTTTTTTCCTATGGTTTCTGATGTGCTTTTGTGTTGTATTGCACTACGGCTGGCTGTTCCTCCTGTTTTAATATCTTCGCTGAATTGCTCTTCTATACGATCCTGAACTTCAGGCCGTTTTTCAAAATGTTTAAGCAGGCGGTTCTTTAAAATATTTTTGGCAAATTGGTCAGAGCTTAACTTTTTATTTTTTGCAATGATTTTGCGAAATAATAATTTTTGGTCTGCATTTGATAATCCTCCGCTTCTCATCTTTTTCTTATATAAAGGGTTGTCAAATGCTTCTATTATGTGATCTTTGTATTCTTTTAAAGGGTGCAAAGTATCTGAACTGCTTAACATGGCGCGATTTAAAGAAGACGCAAGATTTGCATATGATACTCCGGTGCCTTTTGCCACGCTGAATTTATTGAAATTTTGTGGCTTGGGTAATTTTGCGATATCAATTGGCATAATTATTTTTGATTAGTACAGGCATTGTCAGCCCACAGTCCTTTTTTTTCTGTTTTTGATTTTTCTTGCGCTGATTTGAATTCCTGTTTGTAATATACATCCGGCAAATATGCTTTTGCGATCGCGAATCCGTTTTCAACCAAATATTGATTTACAAAAATATTATCAACATAAACATAGCGCAATAATCGTCCATATTTGTCTTTGTTTGATATGTCTTTTGCCATGCGTATTTGGGCGCCATTTACCAATTTTTTATTTGCGTTTGTTGATTCATCTGCAAAGCATTGGCCTGTTTGCGTTTTTTTCTGCGTTTCAGGCGCGTCAATGCCTATATATCTTACAGTGCGTCCATCAGTAAGTTGGATTGTGTCTCCGTCAATCACATATTTTACAGTGCCAAATTCACCGCGCAATTCACGGTTGGGAATATATGAAAACAAGGCATAGCTGATGGCTCCGACAAGCAAGAGCGCGTAAACAATGTACTTTTCGTATTTAATGTGCATATTAGAGGGAATTTGGGGCGCCGCACTGAATGGTTGGTTGGATGCGCGGCGCCAGATGGCAAAAGAAGCAGTAAGTCATCACTTGCCGTATTTTCTTGAGGCAAGCTTGAGCATGATGCGACAAATCACCGAAATCAGTGTTTCACACGCTCCTGTCACCAAATCAATGGCATCTATTGCCAATCTCATGGGCTTCTCCTTGGTTGAAAGAGCCGTTAACGAGCTGTCAAATTATAGTGCTAAAAATAGCAATTCCTAATTTAATATATTATACAGTTAAAACATCAAACCGTAAAATCATTTTTTGTGTTTTAAAAAAATGAGCTGTAAAGGTATTAAGAATAAGTTGTTGGCAACCGCGTATATAACAACGGGCAATGCAACTGTTTCATTGAATAGGGAAAGCGCTATTACAGTTGCAAGCGTGAAATTTTTATAGCTTGCCGCGATTCCATATGTGATTTTTTCTTTTTTATCGTTTCCAAACAAATATCCAAGCAGAAAATTGATGGATATGAGGACAAAAGCCAAGCAAATTAAAACCAGAGATAATTTGATGTTTGAAACAATTAAATTTCTTACCGGAGAAACAATCCCTATCATTATCAAGAATAACAAAGCAATGGATATTGTAGAGCCGTAATCATTGAGAGGTTTTTTAAGCCGGGTTTTGCCGATTATTTCAGCTGCCACTATCGGAATAACGACAAGTTTGAATATCGCAATGCCCATTGCCACAGCGTCAACTTTAATTGACGCGCCGGCAAACAACAACACAAGCAGTGGAATTGTTATCGGGCTGATTAAATTGGAAAAAGAAGTAATAACTAGCGCTTTAACAGGTGTTCCGCCGTACAGCTTGGATAGAAAAATCACGGCCATGCCTGAACAAATAACCGTGCTTATTATCAGGCCTAAAAAAATTTCAGAGCTTACAAATGGTTTAATAAGCAATACAAGCAGGGGAGAGCAAAAATGTATAATGCTCAAGATTACCAGAAATTCTTTATACTCTTTTAAGCTTTTAATTATTTTCTTTATGGTAACATCCAGGCAACTCAAGAACATCAATACCATTAATAAATAGCCGATGTATGGTTTTAAAAAAAGGCCGGGAGTCGGAAATGCAAAGCTTATAACAATGGCAGTGATTATTATTATCCAAATGTTCGCTTTTAATTTTGATTCTAGATTCATATGTTTGTCGGGGTTATTGGACGCCTGCCTGTCGGTTTACCTGCAGATAGGTAGGCAGGCAGGAAGTGGGAACCTATTTGGCTAAGAATATAGGTTTTGATTAATATCTATCATTTTGAGTATACTGTGGATAAAATTGTTGGGTATTGACAAAATCGTGAATATGGTGTATATTACTTATGTAAGCATTTGTGAGGGCTTTGGCTCTCCAGCGGTGGACACAGTTAAACCGCAGACAAGTGTTTACAAAAAGGCGTCAACCGTTAGGATGATCGCTTTTTTTGTTAATCTTCTTCTAAATTACCTGTATACAATATCTTTTTTTTACCGCCAATCCCATCGGTTTCTTTTCTCCAAGATGGATATATACTCCAAAAAAAAGGCAGACCTCCCTCAATTTCTTTTACAACAACTTTAAAACGTACGCCAATAGAAACAATTATTGAAATAAATACATAGTATTTAACGAGTTTAGATGGACAATAAATTGAGTCTAAGTTATCATAATAATGTTTAGCCTCCTTCTTAATTTTTGTAAATTTTTCTTCACTAATTTTCATACTTTGTTTGATTTTTATTATCATAGCCTATTTGCTCTTTGTTGTAAACCGTTTGAACTTTATCAATAAAAAAAATCAACTGCTTTATTAAGTTGATTTTGATTTGTTATGTCGCAATTGCTGAACGAAACTCGAACCTTTTTTGAACAAAAAATGCTCGATTAACTCCGCTCCGCGTTTCCGCCCGCCGAATTTCGGCGAGCAAAGCAAAACAATTTTCAAATCCTTTTAAAAGAAAAAAGGTTGCGCGAAAAATTAAATTGAAAAAAGAAAATTTTTTTGCTTTGATGTTTAGTTTAACGCCAAACGGCGGAAACGCTTTCCACCCCACTGCGCCTACGGCGCAGAACAGGCGGTCAAAAATTCCTTCCCCCCCCAACCCCCTTCCTTTTTGCCTGCCTGCTGGAAACCCCCAGCGATTTTTTCGGGCGGCGGCGGGACCTCAAATTGGGGGGTGGGTGGGGTTAGAAATTCTGTATCTTTATATTTTCAATATAGCATAAATACGACAAAAAGTAAATTTGCTATTGACAGTGATTGTCTATTTGATACAATAGACCTATACCTATGGTCGGGGTGTGGATAAATAACTAACTATTAATTTAAAAAATATGACTACCCAAAAAGAAAATACTCTCATCAATTTTAAAAAGGCTCAAAGCTTAATATCGAAAATTATCAAGATGGTCGAAGCCAATGAGTACTGTATTGATATTATGCAGCAAAATTCGGCAGTGATAGGTCTTTTAAAATCTGCCCATCAAATGTTGATGGAGAATCACCTTAACACTTGTTTTAAGACAGCGATGGGAATAAAAAACGAAAAAAGAAAACGGGAAATGACTCAAGAGATTTTAAAAGTCAC